>NC_014219.1:3000000-3300000 GCF_000093085.1 [Bacillus] selenitireducens MLS10
CGTTTCAGACCATTTTTCAGGTGAATCTGCCATTCGCCTTTTTGCTGATCCTGATCGGAGCGGTCTGTGTTCAAATAGACGGACAATACTGCGTCGTGTTCGTATTCCAAGCCTTTCAGTTCTTCTAGTTCGTTTCTAAGTGCCATGTGAATACCTCCTGTATTTGCAGTCTACGGTTACTATTGCCAAATATCCCCCAAATTCAAACATCGAATTCACAAAATGAAACGAAAGAGCTATCCCCAACAGGAATAGCTCTGTGATTACTCGTCTTCAGTTGCTTCCTCGAGAAGCTGACGCTCGTTTGCGCCTGTCTCAAGTTTATTCTTCACCACTTTCAGTTCATCCATGGCATCCTGCACGGTTTCGAGAAGATCAAACAGATGACCTTTCATGTTTTGCGTGCCTTCGGTAATCTGTTCCACGTCTTTCACCGCAGACTCAACAATCCCCTGCACTTTTTCCGCAGATGCGGACAGCTGTTCAACGACATCGTCGCGATTCTCATTGATCACCTGTACCCAGTGCTTTGTTGTGCCGACGGTATCCGTTACTTTGCTTCGGGCGCTTGGGTTTGACGCCACGTAGGCGCCTCCTGCGACAGCGGCCGCCACTGCACCGGCCACGATCCATTTCCTGCTGCTCATTCACTGACAACTCCCTTCATATCGATTGTGAACGCTTCCTTATCATTCTATCAAGAAAACGTGCATAGTGAAAGAAAATTCACAAATTTGCTCAAAGATTAACAGACTGGTGATACAACCACAAACCGTCCTCTTCCGTGAGCTTCACCTGTTTGCCTTCTTCAAGAAGATCGAGGTGCCCGAGCGTCTCCGAGAACGTCAGGCCAGGCTGGCGTTCGTAGAGACCTTTATACATCCGCCGTGTAATCTCCGTTGCCGTAAGGGCTTCTGTGCCAATCAGACTTCTGATATAGGCCGCCTTCTTCTCCTGTTCATGGAGGCGCCTGTCAATGAGCGCAGCCGGTTCTTCAACAGGATCCCCGTGTCCGGAGTAGATCTTTGACGCTGCCCGGCACTTCATCATCCCTTCCCGGTACTGCAAAAGCGTTCTCGGTCGTTTGCCGTCCCGCTCGTATGGGGCTTCGAGGAGGGCATTCGATGAGATGTGGCGGATGATGTGATCCCCTGCGACCATTGTCCGGTCTGCGTCCCGCATAAGGGACAGATGGGTTTGGGCATGACCGAGTGTCTCAAGAATATGCCAGTCCCGAAGGCCGTCAAGGGTGTCGCCTTCATCAAGAGGAATCTCAAGGGGGGCCGCCTCCACATAGGACATATAGGCATGATTCTGATTCTGTACCGCCCGGATGACCTCGTCTTCCATACCGTGCTTCTCATAAAAAGCCTGCAAAAAGGCAATCCGGTCCTTGATAAATGCCTGATCTTCACTCAGCCACGGAGCAAGCCGGTGATGCCCGGCAACCGTTGCATACTCCGCCACTTCCGCCGTCATACCCATATGATCGGGATGATGATGGGTCAGAAGAAGAAGGTCAAGGTCTTTTATTGAAACACCGTGCTTCTTCAGTCCGGCATGAAGCTGGGAACGTGCCTCCGTTGTCGCAGGCCCGGTATCCACCAGAATCAGCGCATCCGAGAAGATCAGGTAGACGTTTACAGGTCCCACCTGAAAGGGGGTATCAATGGTAATCGGTTTGATTTGGTTCTTAGAATCCATCCAGCTGTCTGTCATCGTTAAAAACTCCTCGTCAAAATGTTCGCAAAATTGTAACGGTTTACATCGTTAAGAGGTCCGGTCCTCTGTCATAATGAAGATGTTGAAAAAATACATTGAAAAAGGTGATTTTTTTATGAGAAAGCGCATACAAAAAAGTTTCGAAGAACTCGTTCAGGAAAACATGAAAGAAATTATGCAGGATCAGGATGCGATGTATGAAATCGATGAAAAACTCGATGAACGTTATGAGGCGATTCACGCTGAATAAGAGACCTGCATACGAAAAGGCTGACGCCAAAGCGGCGTCATGCCTTTTTTTTTGCGTTCGGGATTGACCCGTGTCTCTTCTTACTGATACTTCTGGATCAGGCCGTGAAACTTCAATGCATGGGACAGATCTCCCTGTACCTTCAGCTTCCCGCCCATGTAGGCCATGGTCGGATTCAGGTCGTCCTGGGCCAGCTTTTTGAAGTTTTTGTCTGACATTTCAAGGGTCAGTCTCGCCTCCCACTGTTCGCCTTCTGTGTAAGCTGCTTCCCCGTTTTCGATCTTCAGCTGATAGACGCCGCTGTCATCGCCAGAGAGATTGAACTGATACACATAAGAGAGTTCGGAAATCGGCTCAGGATTGGCATTCATCTTATCTGTCAGGGTTTCAATGGTTTCTTTCACACTCATGTTTGATCGCCACCTTTATGATTGAATATTCATTCATTATCAGTATACAAAAAAATGCTGCGTTTCACTACCTTTTTTTCCTGTAATGCTAAAACCGGAGCGCCCTCAGGCTTCTCCGGCTTGTTCTCTTTCTTCTGTTTCCGACGGTCTGTAGGCTTCATTTCTGAGCTGTGCGATAATGCGCTGTCTTGTCGCATCCGCAAGCTCTGCCATCGACATCTTTTCGTGCTGGTGAATCCTCAGCGGTTCTCCAAAGGTAATCGATACTTCACCCGGGGTAATCCGGTTGTTCTTGGATTCCATCATGGCGTGTGTCCCTTCGATGGTGACCGGGATAATCGGTACACCTGACTTCGTTGCCAGTTTAAAACTGCCTGTCTTAAACTCCTGAACCGGTCTGCCTTTGCTCCTCGTACCTTCCGGGAAAATCACGAGGCTGTGACCGTTTTTGAGTGACTCGGCACCGGCAGAAATCGACTTCACCGCCTGTCTGCTGTCTTTGCGGTCCAAAAAGACACAGTCAAGATGCGTCATCCAGGAACGGATCAGCGGGAGCTTCATGACTTCAATCTTTGAAATAAAGCCGGTTTTTCTCGGAACGTTGCTCAAAATAACGGGAATGTCGAAATTCCCCTGATGATTGCTGACAAACAGCACCGGTTCCTCTTTGGGGATGTGTTCGATGCCGTGTACATGGACCTTGCCTCCGCCGACACGGATCAAACCGTTTGCCCAGCGCTTGGCCATGCCATGGATATACGCATCATACTCTTCTTTCGTTGCGGTCTTCTTCAGCCGGTCGGCCTTCTTCAGGAACGGGGACACGACAATTAAATACAGGGCAAAATACAAAAACCAGATAATCGTTCGAATCATAAGCGTTTTCTCCTCTGTTCAGGTCATTGTTGAGTCTTGCAGGATCCGTTTACCAGTCTTTCAACAGGGCATTGCGTTTTTCTTTTGTTTGCCTGCAGTCGTCGCAAACCGCTTCTCCAACCGGCTTGCGACCGTTACACGTCGGACAGTCGTTCATCTCCACAGCTGTCAGGGTCACCGGATCGAGGTATTCGCGGATCGAAGTGGCCGGTTCACGGGTGATGTGATCACTCAGCTGCTCACAGATGTCACAGTTCACACAGTCCCTTCCGGCGTAGACGAGTGATTCACCCGTTTCACCGGTCTCATTAAGCAAAGCACCTGTCGGACAGATCGATGCCAGGTGATGCCAGAAATCCATCCTCTCTTTCGAACGGATTTTTGCACCGTTTAAAAGCGGTGCAACTTCGGTCATCTCTTCTCCCTCGAACCGGTCTTTCATCCTTTGCAGATAGACCATGGCGTATTTGCGTTTTTGCGGAGGCGGGATCTTTTCTTTCAGGGATTTCGGCTCATAGAACGAATCAATCAGAAGATTCCCAATCGACTGCTTCGTCGTCTTCGACGTCATCTGAAACAGCTCCCGACGGTTATAATCCCGCTTCTTTCCGCGGATCTTCGCCGGATCGCTCAGAATCGGGACGTCTTTCGTAAACGCGTAGCCTGACCAGGCCTGAACCCAGCTAAGTCCCTCTTTCGGATCAAAATCGTAACTGCAGGACGCGCAGACATCAGGGTCGCAAAGCACTTCCTGCTCCTTCTCATGCAGTTCGCCGGTCATAAGATACTCCGGCGTGAACACGGACAGACAAGGCAGCTCAATCTGATGACCGCTCCCTGTCGCCTGTTTTCGGCACGTATAGGTAATGACGTCACGCTGGGTAATGCGCTGTTCGTATTTGGCCATCATTTCGTTCTCATAGTAAATCGCATCCGTCGGACAATCATGCACACAGAGATGACAGTCGTTACAGACTGCCTCATCATAGACGACTTTCCCTTTGTCGTCAATTGTCATGGCGCCACTGGGACACACATCGACGCAAATGTTGCACTGATTGAATTTATACCGTGAGCGCAGACACATATTCTCTGACAGTCTGACAGATGCCTGATCTTTAACCCGTTTAAATAAAAATTTCTCAAGCATTCGAATCCACCTCCTGGTGATACTGACTCTTGCTGTTCCTTTTATTTTACATGAGATCACCGGTCTTGGGGGGCTTTTCACAAATCTTTCGAATCCTTCATGCATAGTTGCATGACGTGACGGGTATGTGAGTGACAAAGAGAGGTGATGACCGTGCAGCGCATCCATGCCATCGTATCAGGCCGGGTTCAGGGCGTCGGCTTTCGCTATCAGGCAAAGGTGAATGCCGAAATGAAAGGACTGAGCGGTTGGGTCCGAAATAAGCGAAACGGCGACGTCGAGCTCGAAGTCCAGGGCGACCGGGAGACGATCTCATCGTTCTTTGATTCCCTTTACGAACTCCGCTTCCCGGCAAAGATCAAACAGATTGAAAAAGCGGAAAAAGAACCGGTGCCAAACGAAGAACAATTCATCATTTATCATTGAGAGCCATGCTTCAGGGATTTTCGTCTTGCATTTACGGCGAAAGCCTTCGTTTCACGTATATGAGCAGTACGAGAAAGGGCTCACCGTTATGTGTTGAAAACGGTGAGCCCTGGTATGCTGCCATCAGTCACAAGCCGGATTACGCGGAATCTTGGTAATCGAGATGTCGTTGATCATTCGTGTGCTTCGCTTAATGATACAGACGTAGTTTGCGGTCCAGATAAAAGCCGGAATCTCATCATTGGCATGTTCGAACATCATCGCATCGAACTCGTCCCCTACAAGCTCTTCAAACATATCCTGCGTGTAATTCTCCGTATCTGTGGAAAAATCACGCCATTCGCAAATCAATTTGTCAGTTAAGGTTTCCATCAGTATCACTCCCCTTTTGTTAATCTCAGTTTAACACATTTTTCACAGAATTAATTTGTGAATCATTGAACATATTTTGTCCGTTTATTAAGCGCTTACTGGTACACAAGGCAAACAGGTTCAAAATGTTACAATAAACATGTTAAACTCTTTTCAGACCAAAATCAACAGTCAGGAGGCAAACATCCATGCATGACCCTTTAACCGTCGTCTGGTTTCGGAATGACCTGCGACTGAACGACCACCCCGCCATTGACGAAGCCCTTACCTTCGCAGAGGATCATGACACGAAGATCCTCTGTGTGTTTCATATTCACGATGACCTGTTCTCTCATCTTCACACCCGTCACGACTATTTCTTTCAGACGCTCCGGCACTTCAGTGACGATCTGAAAAGCCGGAACATTGCCATTCGCTTTCTGTACGGTGAGGTCACGGAAGCCTTCGCTTCTCTCCTTAAGGAATATAGCGGTGTTCAGGCTGTGTTTGCCTCGAAAGATTATACCTCTTTCGCCACAGAACGGGATCGCACCGTCAGGACTCTGTTCGAAGAGCGAAACATCCGTTTCACCCTGACCGTGAGTAACCATCTGCAGGAGCCTTCGTCGATCATGAAAGACGACGGGACGCCTTATAAGGTTTATACCCCCTATTCAAAACAATGGCTGAAAAAGCCGGTTCGGGGGCTGTTGGCCGGTCACGAGAAAAAGCTCAGAGAACGCACATGTGAAGTCGCGATGAACCGGGGTAAGCTCGATGACTTTCTCGCTTCATCCGACAGAACCTGGCAGGCGCTCGGTGAAGACCATGCCCATGAGCGCCTTGAACAGTTCGTAACAGATCGGCTCACGCACTATGGAGAGTCCCGGGACTTCCCTGCCGTTGCCGGAACATCGAGGCTGTCCCCTTACTTAAAAACAGGTGTCCTGTCTGTGGCGCAGGTGTATCATGCTGCCTATCCGCTTTTTGAGAAAGGGGATGATGCTGCCGTGACGTTCATAAAAGAACTGGCGTGGCGTGATTTCTATACGATGATTCATTACCACTTCGAGAATCTTCGCAATCAGGAGTTCCAGGAAAAATACCGCACCCTAAGCTGGAACGAGGATGACGAGCTCCTCGAATATTGGAAACAGGGCCAAACCGGCTTCCCTCTCATCGATGCCGCGATGAGACAGCTGAACACCACCGGATGGATGCACAACCGCCTCCGGATGGCGACGGCTTCGTTTTTGACCAAAGATTACCGGATCGACTGGCGTGAAGGTGAACGGTATTTTGCCGAGAAGCTGATTGATTATGATGAAGCGTCGAATACCGGCGGCTGGCAGTGGGCCGCTTCTGTCGGCACCGACGCCGTCCCGTACTTTCGCGTCTTCAATCCGGTGAGGCAGTCGAAACGCTTCGACCCGGAGGGCACGTTTATTCGCCAATACGTCCCGGAGCTTAAAGACGTTCCCGCCTCCTCGATTCATGAACCTGCGAAACTGAGCGAAGCGAAACAAAAGGAATACCGTGTCCGGATCGGCACGGACTATCCGCTACCGACAGTGGATCACAGCGAAGCAAGAAAAGCAGCCATTACCATGTTTGAAGGAGGAACAAACCAATGATCAGACCACTCAGAACCGACGAAAAAAAACAGGCCCTTGATCTCAGCGCCTACGCCTTTCAATTTTCCCTCTCCGAATCGGAAGAACAGGAGATCCTGAAGGACATGGACGAACGCCACGTACGAGTCCGTGAGAATGATGAAGGAGGCATCGCTGCCAAACTGTCCATCCTTCCGCTCCGTGCTTCAATCGCCGGTGTAGATATGGCCATGGGCGGCATTGCAGGCGTCGCGACATGGCCCGAATACCGAAGAGGCGGCCATGTCTCCGCCCTCCTTGTCGATGCCTTTGAAGCCATGCGGGAAGCGGGGCAAACCATCAGTTTTCTCTATCCTTTTTCCATTCCGTTTTACCGGAAGTTCGGCTATGAGCTCTTCGCCAGAGAACTGGAAGTCACGATGACCCGTGAACAGTTCCCGGAAGCCGCTGAGACCGCAGCCACGCTCGTCCGGATCGAACCGGACAAAAGCTATGAAGCCCTGAGCGGTCTTTATCATGACTGGGCCAGTGCCTTCACCGGGACTCTGAAGCGGGATCAAGACTGGTGGGATAAGCGTCTCTTGAAACGAAAAAAGGGTTCCATCATTGCCGCAAAACAGGGTGGCCGTCTGACGGGCTATATGATGTACAGCGTAAAAGACCGCACCATGACCGTAAAGGAGATGGTCTGGACTGACGCCGACAGCCGCCGGGCGCTCTTTACGTTCATCCGAAATCACGATTCCATGGCGGACCGCTGCGTCATCACCGTCCCGCCGGACAGCCATCTGCCCTATTTACTCCCGGACCCGAAAGCCCTGCAGGATGTAAAGAGTTACTTCATGATGCGCATTGTAGATGTGGAAGGCTTTTTTGCGCACTTCCCCTTCCAGACGGCCGACAAGGCTGTTACCATTCCGCTCCACATCACCGACGATCACTGTCCCTGGAACAACGGCACGTTTTTACTCGCCGTCAAAGATGGCAGTGTATCCGTCTCAAAGATTCCTGAAAAGCAGGGAAGCCGTTGCGCCCATCCACCGAAAAAAGGCATCCACCTTGCCATCAACAGCCTGGCTGCGATCATGGCGGGCGTCATGAGCACGTCATTCTTAAATGCGGAAGGCATCGTATCAGGCGATGAGGCGTCCATTCATGCCTTCGATGGACTGATCCCTGTGCAAAGACCGTTTATATATGACTTCTTCTAAAGACACGAAACGACCCATTCGCCATTGAATGGGTCGTTTTTTCATCCTGTATCATCACTTTGTGACTGACCGGTTTACTTATTCCATGATTCGTTTCACGGCTTTCAGCGACCCCGGGCTTTGATTGTAACGGACCGGCAAGTCAAACGCCGTCGGCTGCTTTAAGACACTCTTATTATGCGTGAAGGTGTCAAAGCTTGATTTGCCGTGATATTGCCCCATGCCACTCTCACCGACGCCTCCAAAAGGCAGATACGGTGTTGCCAGATGCATGATGGTGTCATTCACACATCCTCCGCCAAAGGAGAGATTATCCATGATGAACCGTTCCGATTCCTTATTCTCCGTAAAGACATAGAGCGCTAGCGGGTTCGGCCGCTGTCTGACGGTTTCGATCACTTCGTATTCATGTTCGTAAAAGATAATCGGCAGGACCGGTCCGAAGATTTCTTCACCCATGACGGCATCGTCCAGATCGACATCAACGAGGATCGTCGGTTCAACGTATCGGCTCTCCACATCAACATTCCCGCCATAGAACACCTTCGCCGGATCGATGAGTTTTGCGATCCGCTCTGTGTGCCGCTCATTCACGATCTTCGGATACACCCGGTTTCGCCGTTCTTCCGGACCGTACCATTTCTTCAGATAATGCACGAGCAGCTTGAGAAACTTTCGGCGCCTCTTCTCATGGACCAATACATAATCCGGCGCCACACACGTCTGACCTGCGTTGATCATTTTGCCCCAGATGATCCGTTTCGCTGCGATCTTTAAATTCGCATCTTCCGTCACTATCGCCGGGCTTTTGCCCCCGAGCTCGAGGGTGACCGGCGTCAGATTGCGGCTCGCCGCTTCCATGACCTTCTTGCCTATCGCCGTGCTTCCGGTAAAGAAGATATAGTCCATCTGCTCATCCAAAAGGGTCTTCGCCACTTCGGCGTCCCCTTCCACGCAGGCGATATACTGTTCAGGAAACGTCGACGCAATGAGCTCGCGAATCACGCTGCTCGTGTTCGGCGTCAGCTCCGACGGTTTGACAATCGCCGTATTCCCCGCAGCAATGGCACCGACAAGCGGTGCAATCGCCAACTGGAACGGATAGTTCCATGGTGCAATAATCAGCACCACCCCGTAAGGCTGCTTGTAAACGAGGCTCTTCCCGCCAAAATGGGTGAGCGGTGAACGCTCCCTGACAGGTGACGCCCAGTAGTCGAGGTTTTTCAGCGTGTCTTTGATCTCCGAGTGTATAAATCCGATTTCCGTCATATACGCTTCATGCTCGCCTTTGTTCAGATCTTTCCTTAAGGCTTCGATGATTTCCTGTTCCCGTTTTTTAATGCCGGCTTTCAGTGCTTCAAGCTGTTTATGCCTGAAGGCGAGCGGCTTGGTTTCCCCGCTGTAGAAATAATTTTTCTGTTTCCGTTTTAAATCCCTGATTGCATCTTGCATGACTTGTCGCCCCCTCATCCCTTCCATTCCACATCTGTAAGACGTCTGATTGATCGGAAAGGTTTCATCCATACATGTCTTATACCCTGCCCCGATTCCGGGAAAACCCTTCGGGCGCTTCAGAAGCCATACAGAGTCATCCGTGTTAAGATGAGTCTCACACCGAACATGCATCATGAGGAGTTGTTTTTCTTGTTTGAAATCCTTTGGCAATACACGCTCGTCTTTGTCCTCGCTGCGACCCCCTGGATGGAGATCCTCGTCGTAATCCCAATCGGCATAGGAATCGGCCTTGATCCCTTTCTCGTTGCCATCATCTCATTTGCCGGCAACTTCTTGCCGATCGTCTTGATTATCTGGCTGTTAAACTGGTTTAAAACGACGAATATGTACGCCTGGTGGCAAAAACGAAAGCATGGAAAAAAAGAAAAAAAACACGCACCGTCACGGGGACAGCGCGTGTTTCAGAAATATGGATTGCCTGGTCTTGCTTTTCTCGGACCGCTCTTAACCGGTATTCATCTTGCTGCAATCATCGCACTTTCATTGAAGGCAACAAAAGCACAGACAACCGTATGGATGGCCATCAGCCTGTTCGTCTGGACTTTGTTTCTGACAATTGCGAGTGTCTACTCGATTGATTTCGTGACCGATTGGTTCACGCTTCAGGCCTTTTTGTGAAAGTAGACCGTATAGATTTCTTTGCCATGATCCACCTCATCCACCTGAAGCCCGGCTTTCTTGAGCTCTTCTGTGACGGATTCCGCATCTATACGGTGGTCCGAAGGCGGACCTTCCTGAGGATTGGCAACCTTCGCCCATTCCACGACGGCACCTTTTGCGCCTTTAGCGAGCATGCGATTGACCTCTTCAAATGCCTTGAGCCTGTCTTCGACTTCATGCATGACGAAGGCAATCACGGCCCTTTCAGCCACGGCATCCCCGAGGCTGACTTCTTCAAGGTCCGCCTGCACATAGCCGACGTTCTCGAGCCCGTACTCCTCCACTCGTGCAGAGAGAATACCGAGCATTTCAGGCTCCACATCAACTGCATACACATCCCCCGATGTCTTCTCCGCGAGGGGAATGGTGAACAGACCATTGCCTGATCCGAGGTCAATGATGTTCATCTTCTTTTGAATATCGAGCTTTGCGACGATGGAATCCGGGTCAATCAGACGCTTTCGCTCCGGATCAAGTAAACGTGCTGCTTCGTTTGGGTCAAATCGGTCTCCTGCCATGTGTATCGTCCTCCTGTCAAATTGGGTTTAATCGATCCATTCGATTTGCCCTGTTTCCAAATGAAACAAGGCACCTACGATCGGGATTCCCTTTCCGATGTCCCGGTAAACAGGATGATCCTTCAGATTGACAAGCTGATTACGGATATTTTGACGGACAAACTGATTATCATCTGCATTCAGCTGATCAACGCCCTGAATGTTTTCTTTGACGTGATCGAGCCATGGATCGAGGAACTCATTGGCAAGGCCCTGTCTTGCTGCCATGACACCGCCGCATCCCGTGTGACCGAGTATGAGAAGGGCCTTGACATGCAAGACGCGCATCGCGTAATACAGACCGATTGTGAGACTCTCGTCATCATGCACAACCTGATTCGCCACGTTCCGGTGCACGAACATCGTGCCTGGCAGTGCTGAGAAGATCGTATCCGGATCGCTCCTTGAGTCGCTGCAGGCAAGGACAAAATAGTCCGGCGTCTGGCCTTTTTTCAGTTCATCGAAAAAATCCGGCCGGATCTCTTTCATTTTTGTGATGAATGCTTCGTTACCTTGTTCAAGTTTTTTTCTGTCCATGTTTATCACCTCGAGTACAATTTCTGTTATCTTGCCACAACCTGCCCTTAAAATGCAAGAACCCCCCTGCTAAAGCAGGAGGGGTTCTCACTTCCATCAATGATCAGGCTTTTTCCACCCAGAATTTCAGGACGTCTGCTTCCTGATCTTCTTTAACGATTTTGTTGCCGCTTGATTTGGCCCAAGCCGGGATATCCGATTTGGCACCTTTATCTGTTGCGTGTACTTCGAGGATCTCCCCGGCAGTCATCTTATCCATTTCTTTCTTCACCTTTACGACAGGCATTGGGCAAGCCAAACCTTTTGCATCGAGTAATTTTGTGCTTTCCATGATCAATCTCTCCTTTTTTATAATCTTTAATCGCCGTGTTATACGGATTTACACATCAGTCTTATGCTTCCCCTTCAGTCGGACCGTCCCATTCAGTCATGCCCGGCTTTACGTTATAGACTTTCTCAAATCCCTGTTCTTTCAGGGTATGGGATGCCATATTGCTTCTGCTTCCGGTTCGGCAAATGACGTAAATTTCGTCATCTTTGTTCAGTTCTCCAAGGCGGTCCTCAAGGTCGCCCATCGGAATGGAAACCGCTCCAGGTACGCGTGAAAAGACATATTCAGCCGGCTCACGGACGTCGAGAATCGTCACGCTGTCTTCACCGATCTTGTTTTTAACATCGTCATTCTGTGCAACGGGTTCAAATTCAGCCACTTCTGTTGTGTCTGCATCATCGGATTTGCGTAAATAGTGAAAAAGGACGTCTCCGTCTTCTTTTGAACCAAGGTACTGATTCCCTGTATTCTTCGCCCAGCCCTTCATATCTGCCAGGGATCCGCGATCTGTCGCTTCCACGAGCAGCACCTGACCGGCTTCGATCTGATCCATCATCTTTTTTGTTTTCACAACCGGCATCGGGCACGCCAATCCTTTTGCATCAACAACATGATCTACTTTTATGCTCACTGCAAAAACCTCCTTCATTTTATACCTACATGGGTATTTGGAAAAGTAAAAAAATACGAGAACTGATTTCGTCCAAGTGCGTTTTTGTTAGTACCATTACCCCTATGAGTATAGTACAAAACATTCACAGGATTGTCAAGAATAAATTACGAGCGCCAAAGCTTCATAATCCGGATAATCTCATCGTAAGAGACAAAGCGGGATCCGCGCCACTGTTCCTTGCCCTCAAGAAATAAAATCAGCGTCGGGGATGTAAAAACGAGAAATTCACCCGATACTTCAGGTATATCCTTCAGACGGACTTTCCCAATCGGCAGCTCCGCTTCATCGAGCACCCCCTGATTGATTTGTTCTTCCACTGCTTCACAGACCGAGCAGTTCTCTGTCTTAATCAAAAGCAGATACGCCTCGTGATCGTTAACGGACGTCTGCAGCTCTTCCATTGTTTGAATGGCATCCATTTTTTATTCCTCCCTTTCTCTGTCCTTCTTCTATTCTATACCAGTAGTGTAAAAAAAGAAATCCAAACTGTTTTCGGCATGGTTCAAAGCGAAACGTGGTATGGTATATCATACTAGAAAAGAGGTGTTTCCCTTGGTGTATCTGTCGTTGTTTATTCTGATCGGCGCCCTCGCCGTCTCTATACAGTGGTTTATCGGGATCCGGCGCATTCCGCGCCTCGACAACGAGTTTGTCTCACAGAAACAGGACGGACCATCCGTCAGCGTGATCGTCGCGGCTCGCAATGAAGAGCGGGACATCTATTCGACCGTCTCAAGTCTGTTGGCCCAGTCATGGAAAGACGTCGAGGTTATCGTCGTCAATGACCGTTCCACAGATCAGACCGCTGCTTTCCTCGATCACTTGAAGAGGTCCCATCACCAGCGGCGGCGTCTCAAAATCCTCACAATAACGACCCTTCCTGACGGCTGGCTCGGCAAGAACCATGCCATGTATCAGGGCTACCGGGAGGCAACGGGACAGTGGCTCCTCTTCACCGATGCCGACGTGACATTCGACAAACATGCCGTCACCCGGGCCATGAACCACGCCGGGCGAAACAGGCTTGATCACCTGACCCTCATTCCTCAGAATAAAGGCGGGACTTTGTTCTACCGCGGTTTTCATGCCTACTGGAGCATTCTTGGCATCTGGAATTTCATTCAGCTGAAACATGCCGGCATCGGTGCGTTCAATCTCGTCCGCAAATCCGTCTATGAACAGGCGGGGACGCACCGTTCCCTTGCCCTTTCACCTGATGACGACCTGAAGCTCGGCAAACAGATCGTCAACAAAGGCTTTCGCCAGCAGCTCGGGCTAGGCAACGGCCTGATTGCCATCCAGTGGTACGCATCGATTCCCCAGGTGATTCGCGGACTTGAGAAGAACCTGTTTGCCTTTATGCGCTATAATACGGCACTCGTGAGCCTCTTTAGCCTGGTTGTGATGCTGACCCACGTACTTCCCTTTATCGGCATCTGGTTCAGGGAACCTTTGTCAACACTGTTCTTTATCCTGACTCTGATCATCTATTTTCTCATGTTCAGTTATAACCAGGTCCGAACAGGCATCAGTAAGTATTACTTCTTCCTCATGCCCGTTAACGGTCTGCTCTTCACCTGGGCGCTTCTGCGCTCCTGCCTGAAGACAATCCGGCACGGTTCTGTCTCCTGGCGGGGCACAACCTACAAACTGAGTGAGTTAAAACAGAAAAAATAACCGCGCGCTGTCCGATCAAATGTTATAATCTAACAAGAGTACATCGTGATAGGCAAATCAGAAACGGTGGTGACTGACCGCATGACAAAAGAACACGGATTCATCGTCCTGAGGCTTCTCGCTGTCTCGGCCATCGGCATTTTGGCCGTTTGGCTGACAGGGCTTCTCTTCTCCTTAACGTATCCATTTATTATCGCCGCAGTGCTTGTGTGGATGTTCCATCCGCTCATCCGTTTTTTCCGAAAGATGCTCCGCATGCCGAATATGCTCGCAGTGTTTCTGACCGTTCTTCTCGGTTTAAGTGCCGTCATCGGTTCCATCACCGGGATCATTGCCCTGATTGTTTTCGGATTCAGGCGAATTTCCGCCTTTCTGCCCGAATGGATCCAGACGACTGCCATTCAGGCTCAGGACTTCTTTAATCAGTCCATCTTCCCCCTCTGGCAGCAATTCTCCGGAGCCGTTGACTCGTTAACACCCGAACAGCAGACGACGCTGCAAAACGGAATCGAACGCCTTGGGACCCAGCTTGCGGAAGGCTCGACGAACATTGGTCAGGGCATGGCTGACGGACTCGCTTCCGTCATTATTTTCGTTCCCTCATTCCTGATTGTTTTTCTGTTTGTTTTTATCGCCTTTTATTTCATCGGCAAAGACTGGGACCGGATGTTTTCGAAGGCGTATGAGATTACCCCTGCCTTTATCCTGAAGAAAGCCCGTGCCTTCAAGACGATGTTTCAGTACCGCGTGTTCGGTTTTGTCCGCGCGCAGCTTATTCTCATGTTCATCGCCTCGATCGTCGTCCTGATCGGATTGTTAATTCTGCGTGTGGAGCACGCCCTGACGATTGCCATGATCGTCGGGATCGCGGAGATCCTGCCGTATCTCGGATCAGGTACGATTCTGATCCCATGGTTCGTCTATATGCTTTTGACAGGTGAGATTAGCATGGGCATCGGCCTTGCCGTCGTGTACGGCGTCACCGTCGGCATCCGCCAGTCCATCGAACCTAAGGTGCTTTCCTCGAGTATGAACCTCAATGCACTCGGGGTACTGATCTCCCTGTTTGTCGGTTTCCAGCTCTTCGGCGTTGTCGGTGTGTTTGTCGGACCATTTATTCTTGTCATTCTCGTTATTTTCAAGGATATCGGCGTCCTCTCTGAAATCGGCCGCTTTATCCGCTGGGGATTCAAAGATGAACCCGATCCGGGAATATCGGGCTTTAAATGAGAATGCGCTCCTTAATCTGTCATCGGATCTTCACAATTGACTGCTGTTGTGGAGATCTTTTTTCTGTATAATGTAATTGAGAATGAGAATCAAAAAAAGAAAGTGATGGAGGGATGACGATGTCTTCACTGATGGTGGTAGGTGGCGATCAACTCGGAAGTATACCGGATAAACTGAAGGCGATCGGGTTCGATGATGTCCTTCACGTGAGCGGACGAAAAACACAGATGGTCAAGAAGGATATTCCTGAAGGCGTGGACCTCGTGCTCGTCCTGACGGATTTCATTAACCATAACATTGCAAAGAAAATCAAAACGAAAGCGTCCAAACAGAATATTCCCATCTGTTATGCGAAACGGTCCTGGTGTTCAATCTACCAGACGCTCAATACGAGTAAAGACGCCTGTGAGAGCTGCCCGTTTCTCAAAGACGGCAACTGTCCGATCTGATGCATTTGCACTATAAAGTAAAAAAGCGGAGCCCGAGTGGGTTCCGCTTTTTTTCTGAATGATCCATCCGGCTGCTGTTCAGTTGCTTCGCTGGTGCTGGGGGTGCTCCCCATTGACATGCTGAGCTGCCGCAGAACGTTCTGCTTCTGCTATTCGAAATTCTTCCATGAACGTAAATAAGATGCGCAGTTCGGTTTCAGACATGTTTTCTACCATACGAAGGACATCTTGTTTCGATACATTCATAGGTGTTGCCCCCTCTTTTCCTTCTACAAACCGGGTACCCGGTTCGAATCGTTCTTAATCATCAACTTTTCCCTCTGGCGAAGGGTACAAAGCTTTTCGTTTCCACAGCGCAGTCAGAACCAGCGCGAGTAGAATGAATGCACTGATAATCGCGACAGCCGCTACAACAGGTGCTTCAGCAGCACGTTCCACATAGATCCCCGCGAGTGCCCAGACGAACACGAGCGGATAAACCCGGTCACGAAGCGCATTCATCAGATACGCGGCGAGAAGAACCGCGACAATCAGAACAAGGATCGTCCAGACCGCTCCGCTTAAGAGCCAGCCTTCTTCATAACCGGCACCGTTAAACACAACCCCGATGTTCAATATAGTGGCGACAGAGATCCAGCCCATGTAAAGAGAAAAAGGAAACCGGTTCAATCGGCGTGCCCCCTCCACTTTTGTGATTCTCCGGTAAATGATAATGAGGGTGATGAGCATCAGGATGATCACCGCGAGAGTCGCCGGATAAAACGCGTAGTGAAACAGCAGAATCCAGGTGCTGTTCAACAGCGCATTAATCAGAAAAAACGGGCCGACCGCTTCGATGACGGCGATCTCTTCACGCTTTTTGACAAAAAGTGAGCGGAGCACCCACAGTCCGAGCATGAGATAAATCAGTCCCCAGATACTGAATACATAACCGGCAGGCGTAAACAGGACTCCCAAGGAATCGGAGATGTCCCCTGTCTGTCTGCCGTTAATGGGCAGGATATTGGCAAGTGCATTCATGATGACCATCTGGATGAGAGCGACCAGATTGATGATCGCCCATTTTGAGCCGTTCATAATGGGGAAATCCCCCCTTTCGTCTTGTTCCTATCAACCTATACCCGTAAACTTTTACAATCAATCTGTTTTTTCGCCGTATATGGATTTCTTTATCACCGTTTTCCCTTTTGAGGTTGATGATTGTTATAGAAGGATAGAAAAAAGGTCACGATTAACCCTGATCGAGGGACTCGACAAGTAAGGAGAGGGTCTCCCACCGGGCCATGGCCGCCTCGAGCTCCTCTTCCTGAGCCTGCTGCTGTTCGTAAAGCTCCCGCGCCCGGTCAAAATCACTGCCGGTTGCTTCTATTTCCTGAGCGGTCTGTTCAATCGCCGTCTCAAGGTCCATGATCCGCTCTTCAATGGTTTCCCATTCCTTTTGTTCATGATAAGAGAGCTTTTTTTCGGTGCAAGCCGGTCCGTTTCAGGTGCGCGCTGTTCCTGTTTCTTCTGACGAACCTCTTCTTTTTTTGCTTCTTTCTCACTGTCTAGCCACTCACTGTAGCTGCCGTAATAGCCTTCCACAACCCCGTTGCCTTTGAAGACAAGCAGTCGGTCGACGACCCGGTCAAGGAAATAGCGGTCGTGGGATACCGTGATCACAACGCCCGGGAACTGATCGAGATAGTCTTCAAGAATCGACAGCGTCGTCGTATCGAGGTCATTCGTCGGCTCATCAAGAAAGAGCACGTTCGGCTCTTCCATGAGAACCTTCAGTAAATACAGGCGCCTTCTTTCACCGCCGGAGAGCCGCCGGATATGCGTCCGCTGGCTCGGTCTTGTGAACAGGAACCGCTCGAGCATCTGCTCTGCGGTAATCAGATCGCCCTGAACCGTTCGGACAGCCTCGGCCGTGTCCTTAATATAATCAATCATCCGCATGTCTTCGTCCATCGTGTCATGGTCCTGGGTATAGTAGCCGATGCGCACGGTCTCGCCGATATCGAGCGTTCCATCATCCGGTGATTTCCGTCCCGCCATAATGTTCAAAAGCGTGGATTTGCCAACCCCGTTCGGACCGATCATGCCGATCCGGTCTCCCCGGGTGATCAGTTCGTTCACATCTGTAAACAGTGTCTTTCCGTCAAGGGATTTACTGATCCCTTCAAGTTCAATGACCTTCTTACCGAGACGCACCGATCCGATGGCGAAATCAAGCTCACCCTCATCCTGGATCGGCCCGTCTTCCTGAATGGCCTCGATCCGCTGCTTTCTTGCTTTTTGTTTTGTCGTTCTTGCTTTGGCCCCGCGCTTCAGCCAGGCAATCTCTCTTCTGAGGAGATTCTGTCGTTTGTCTTCCCGCGCTGCTTCATTCTGTTCACGTTCTGCCTTCTTTTCAAGAAACGTTTCGTAATTGCCCTCATAGCGAAAGAGTCTGCCGTGATTCAGTTCAAAGATCACGTCCGTCACCCGGTTAAGGAAGTAGCGGTCGTGTGTGATGAGCATGAGGGCCCCGGGATAGGCGGCAAGAAACCCTTCAAGCCACTCAATGGTATGGTTGTCAAGATGATTCGTCGGCTCATCGAGCAAGAGAAGATCCACGGGTTGAATGAGGGAGCGGGCAATGGCGACGCGTTTTTTCTGACCGCCCGAGAGTGTCGTTGCCTCTTTGAAATAATCGGTAATCCCGAGCTTACTCAGAATGGTTTTCGCCTGCGTGTTGGCGTCCCATGCATCTTCCTGATCCATGCGCTCCTGGGCCTTCATCAGCGTATTCTGCCAATGGTCACTGGCCGGATCCTGTTCGAGCCGGGTCAACACTTCTTCATAGTGTTTCATTGCCCGAATGACCGGCATATCGCCCCCGAACACAATGTCAAGTACCGACACGCCTTCAGGAAATTCCGGGTCCTGCGGCATGTATTCAATGGAGAAATCACCTGCATGTTCAAACGTGCCGTGTTCCTTGCCTTCGATGCCGGCAATCACTTTCAACAGCGTCGATTTCCCCGTGCCGTTCACCCCGATGAGGCCGATGCGTTCCTTTGCCCCCACAGAGAAACTCACCCGGTCAAACAGCGTCTTTTCTCCAAACGTCTTCGTCAGTTCTTTGCATTGCAAAATCGTCATGTATCGTTCACCTTTTCCTTTGGTCTGATCTGTTTTTTTCTCTGTTCTATCGTATCAGATTTCCGCGTACTTTTGAGACGGTTTTCTCTCCTGTCTGTTCCACAAACCAAAATACCTGTATTAACTGTCTTTTACGCTTACTCAATCTGCATTTTCATGGTAAACTGAACAGGGGTTTCACGAAACTTGAAACCTGTCTGATCCGTAAAGAAAACAGAGCTATCAATATTTTTATTCAGGGGGAATTGCCATGATCCAGATGTTCATCGTCAGCATCGTGCTGGCGTTACTTTTTTTGCCATTTCACAAAACCTGGTGGAACACACCGCTTCTTAAAAAATGGATTCCGCTCCGCTTCACAGCCGGGGTCATTTACGGCGTGTTACTCTTCTATGTGGGGCTGCTTGATCAGAGTGTCACGGGGGTCCTTACATACTATCTTCCCCTCTTTTCACTTGGGCTGATCGTTGATTCCACGCTTGTTTTCACCTTTGTGAAATCCTTCCGAAAGCAGTCGGCTTTGATCGGAGCCGGGATCGGCGCCGTACTGCTGATCCTGTTCGTCGTCTTCTGGCTGCTTCAGCCGCTTTTCCTGGCCGACCAGAAATACAATATGGCCGACGGCGAAGAGGTTACCGTGGATGAGCTGAACCCGGTCAATGAAGAGAATATCCCTGTCGTTCCGAGAAGCTACGCAGAGTACCGCTCCGATATTCTTATGGGGCAGCTTCCGAATCAGGCCTTCTACAACCTTGGTACGACGCGCATCCAGCAGCACGACGGTTCCCTTTACTGGGTGACCCCGATCGAATATGACGGCCTGTTCCGCTGGATCAGAAGTGATGCAGCGCCTGGCTTCATCGTCGTCAGCGCAGAGAATCCGAGAGAAGAGCCGCAGCTGATTGAAACACCGATGACGTACGTCCCGTCTGCATATTTTCATGAAGATGTGAACCGGCATGTCCGTTCCGCCTACCCTGACGTCGTCATGTATGACACCCACTTCGAGATCGACGAAGACATGAATCCGCATTATATTGTTAGCTACGGCTCTTATACGGAATTCCGCCGAGTATCGGATATCGAAGGGGTTATTATCGTCGATCCCGTCAGTGGTGAAATGACGCAGCACACCGTGGAAGACACCCCTGAATGGGTCAACCGGATCTTCCCGCCTCATATTGCAGAGGAGAGGAATACGTGGTTCGGGATTTACAAATCCGGCATCGTGAACCGTTTCTTCGGACGTGAAGGACTGACGCAGCCGACATACTGGGGATCTGATGACGGCATGACCGGTGTCGTGGACGAGAGTCTGAACCTGTCCTGGTTCACCGATCACACCCGCCTGACGGGTGAAGGGGAAGAGACTTCAAGATCCATGATCGGCTTTACGATGTTCGACGCCCGCACCGGTGAACTCCGCTATTTCCGGGACGCCAGCGGGTCATTAAACGGACGGGTTGCCATGGATCTTGCCGAAAGGACCTTCCGCCGGGATGATTACGTCGCCGGTACGCCGTCCCTGTATAACGTCTACGGACAGTATACGTGGGTTGTACCCCTGATGGACCGCAACAGCGTCCTTCGTGAAATCATGCTTGTCAATGCCCGAGACGAGAACGTTTTCGGCTATGGGGATACGAAGCGCGAAGCCTTTGGCGCCTATCAGCTTGAACTCGCCACGAGAACCGATGAGGATATCGTACCAGGTGAACTGACGGATCTTGAAGAGATCACTGCCACCGTCGAACGGGTTTATCAGTGGGACCGTGAAGACAGTGTCACCGTGCGCTTCCTTCTTGAAGACTTTGACCGCATCTTCACAGTCAGCTCGAGTTCTTATCCGCGCGCGGTTTTCTTAGAACCTGGAGACACGGTACGCATTGAATTTATGGATGGCGGCGAAGAGATTCAACCCGTGGAAGAGTTCGAGATCCTCAACTGACTCTTTTCACAGCACGAACATGCCTATCAGCAAACGCCACGGCCCTCAACAAAGAGGGCCGTGGCGTTTTGTATAGATGGATACATCTCGTATTCGTCAATCGTTGAAACTGAAATCAGCGTTTTTTCGGTTTGTATACCGGCCGCTTCAGTGAAAAGATCTTTCCCTGTTTGATATACCGGTTCCCGCCAAGTCTGCCGATCACCTTCGCTTTTTTCGGCTTCACCACAATCCCTGTCTCTGATTCGCCTTTACCCGCGACTTTCTCGTCGAGGACATACTGAACGATTCGGCCGAAGATCACATCAGTCGCCGATTCGCCCTCTTCAAACACCAGATGCTTCTCAAGGACGCATTCGATCCGGACCGGCGCATCTTTCA
Source organism: [Bacillus] selenitireducens MLS10 (assembly GCF_000093085.1). GTDB lineage: Bacteria > Bacillota > Bacilli > Bacillales > Salisediminibacteriaceae > Salisediminibacterium > Salisediminibacterium selenitireducens. The sequence continues at coordinate 3,021,097 of NC_014219.1, forward strand.
GTGACGGCACGGATACAAACCGGCTCGGCTCCGGATTCAGTTTGAATCGGGTCACTTCGCTCTCCTCCGGCGGGAGGGCCATCGCAGACCGGTTTACTTTCTTCACATTGGATTCCGTCACCATATGCACTACAAATTCACCCTGCTCGAGAATGTTTCGTGCCGTGTCTTTTTGCACCCCGTTCTTCCGTCCGATGGACACCATCAGAATGGGCGGCTCGGCGGATACGACATTGAAATAGCTGAACGGGGCTGCATTCAGCACGCCTTCTTTCGATACGCTAGTCACGTATGCGATGGGTCTTGGAATGACTGCCGAAGTCAAGAACTTATAGTTTTCCGCTTTTCCCCATTCCTTCGGATCAATATGGATCATGACGGATCAGCTCCGGACACCTGTTTTTCATACCAGATCTTCGCTTTGTCAATCTCCGCCCGGGTGAGCTGGTGGCCCTGCTGGTCCCAGAACAGCTCCACGTCCGCCCCTTGTGCATCGAGGTGTTTTTTCAGCTCTTCCGTCTCTTCCGGCGGACAGATCGGATCATTGGATCCGGCGCCGATAAACACCGGGAGCCCCTTCATGTCCGGCAGCTCAAGGCCCCGTCTCGGTACCATCGGATGAAGCAGCACAGCACCTTTTAACGGTTTGTCATAATGATAAAGGAGGCTTGCGGCAATGTTCGCACCGTTCGAATAGCCCACCGCCATCACTTTGTTGCGGTCAAACTTGTATTTTTGACTGGCTTCGTCAATAAAGTCCGCCAGTTCCTTCGTTCGGAAAATAAGATCCTCTTCATCAAATACTCCTTCACGGAGGCGGCGGAAGAACCGGTTCATCCCGTTTTCATCCACGTTCCCCCGCACGCTGAGGACATTTGCCTGCGGATCGATCATGTCGGCCAAAGGCAGAAGGTCGTTTTCGTCTCCCCCTGTTCCGTGTAAAAGCAGCAATGTCTCCTGGTCTGACCCGTTTCCCTGTTTATAAATATGATGCATGCTTATTCACCCTTTCCAATCTGTCAATTCCTTTTCAAGTACCCGCATCTGTGCGACTCTTAAACCTGAATGACAGTTCCCTGTGGCATAAGCGGCTGTGACACGGTACACTGTAAGGTGGACAGATCTTAACGGAACAGGAGAATCTACGATGCTTACTGCAGCCAAGGAAAAACTACACAGTCATTTTGGATACGGTGAATTCAGGACCGGCCAGGAAGAGATCATGAGCTATCTTTTTCAGGGACAGTCCACGCTTGGCATCATGCCGACAGGCGGGGGGAAATCCGTCTGTTATCAGATTCCTTCCCTGATACTTGACGGAGTCACGATCGTCATTTCACCCCTGATTTCGCTGATGAAAGATCAGGTCGATGAACTGAGTGCCCTTGGCATCTCAGCGACATTCATCAACTCATCGCTCTCTTATGAAGAAGTGCGCAGCCGGTTCCAGGGGATCCGTCAAGGGACGTACCAGCTCGTCTATATCGCTCCTGAGCGCCTTGAATCCCCGGGGTTCAACGCCATGTTTGAACAGCTCCCCGTCTCGCTCATAGCCGTAGACGAGGCACATTGCCTCTCTCAATGGGGGCATGACTTCCGCCCGAGCTATCTGAGGATTCCGGAGCTGATCGGACGTCTCTTTGAACCGCCGCCGGTGCTTGCATTAACCGCGACGGCAACGCCTGAGGTGGCCGACGGCATCGTGTCGATCCTCGGTATTCCCGCAAGTAACCGGGTTCAGACCGGTTTTGCCCGGGAGAACCTCGCCTTTCATGTGGCCAAAGGGGAAGACAATACCCGCTACATAAAAGACTACCTCCTTCGAAACCCCCATGCTTCCGGCATCATTTATGCGGCAACCCGTAAAGAGGTTGAGCGGATCTATGCGCGGCTCTTAAAGCAAAACATCAAGGTTGGCCGCTACCACGGGGGCATGACGCAGGATGACCGGAGATCGATTCAGGAAGCCTTTGTTTATGACGAGCTTCAGGTCATGGTCGCAACGAATGCCTTTGGCATGGGGATCAACAAATCCAACGTCCGCTTCGTCATTCATGCGCAGATGCCAAGAAACATCGAAAGCTATTATCAGGAAGCCGGACGTGCGGGGCGTGACGGGGAACCCGGAGAATGCATTCTGTTATTCGATGCACAGGATATCCGCATCCAGCAGTTCCTGATTGACCAGTCAGATCTTGACGACCAGCGGAAGAAGCAGGAATTCCAAAAACTGCAGGCAATGATCAACTACTGCCATACGGAAGGATGCCTCCAGGAATACATTCTCCACTATTTTGGGGACAGGCATACAACTCCATGCGGCAAGTGCTCGGAATGTGCCGATGACCGCTCCATTGCAGATGTAACAAGGGACGCACAAATGGTGCTTTCCTGCATTCACCGCATGGGCGAAAGGTTTGGCAAGACGATGGTCGCTCAGGTGCTTGTCGGCAGCCGGAACAAGAAGCTCCTCGAGATGAAGTTCCATAAGCTTTCCACTTACGGACTGATGAAAGAGAAATCCCAAAAAGACGTCACCCAGTTCATTGACTACCTCGTCGCTTCCCAGGTCCTCGTCCTCGATGGCGGCGGCTACCCGGTCCTGAAGCTGACTGAACAATGTCTGCCGATCCTGAAAGGCAAGGTCAAGGTATACCGAAAAGAAACGAAACAGCCGAAGGAACTCACCAAAGAAGATCCGCTCTTCATCCAGCTCCGGGAACTCCGTTCAAAACTGGCCAAAGAGCACGATGTCGCTCCTTACATGGTCTTCTCCGACCGCACGTTAAATGAAATGGCAGAGAGACAGCCCGTTACCGAATCGGCTATGCTCCAAATCAAAGGGGTCGGGGAGTCGAAACTCGATTCATACGGCAGGCCGTTTATGAAACTGATCACGCAGTACCGCCTCGACAACGATTAACAGAACAGGAGGGCTATCAGATGGCCGTATTTGATGATTTTTTGAAGCTTGATATTCGCGCAGGAACCGTCCGGGAAGCCGAACCATTACCAAAAGCAAAGGTACCGGCGATCCGGATGACCATTGATTTCGGGGAAGAGATCGGGATGAAGCAGTCCAGTGCACAGGTGACAAAGCGCTATGAACCGGCTGAACTGATCGGAAAACAGGTGATGGCAGTGGTCAATTTCCCGCCCCGTAAGATTGCCGGGTTCTCATCAGAAGTCCTCGTTCTCGGAGCTGTCCCCGGTGACGGCGACGTGGTTCTTCTGAATGCCGACGAACCGGTTCCGAACGGCACGAAAATCGGCTGAACCGAAAAACAGGCACGATCCCGTTTGAACGGTGATCGTGCCTGTTTTCTTTTACATGGTGTATCAAATCGGACACCGGATCAGAGCAGAAGGAATGCCAGAGCATACCCGACTGCGACGGCCACAAATGTGGCAACGAGACCCGGGAGCATAAAGCTGTGGTTAAAGACAAATTTACCGATCTTCGTCGTACCTGTCCGGTCAAACCCGATGGCTGCGATAATCGGACCGTAGTTCGGCATGAAGAAATACCCGTTCACTGCCGGGAACATGGCGATCATGAAGGCCGGGTTGATTCCGAGAGTCAAACCGAGCGGCATCAGCGCACCCACCGTCGCGGCCTGGGAATTCAGGAAGATCGACATGATGAAGAGTGCAAAGGCAAAGATCCATGGTGCCGTTTGAACCATCCCCTGAACAGCCGGCTCAATGATATCCATATTTGCCTGGAAGAACGAATCCCCCATCCAGGCAATCCCGAAGATGGCAACAACGGCGACGATTCCGGCGCGGAATACGCTGCCTGTGGCGACTTTCGCCGCATCCACTTTACATATGAGCAGAATCAGAGCGGCAACGGTGAGCATGACGATCTGAATCGTGTGCGGCATGGACAGAACTGTCACGTCTTCTCCTGTTCCAAAGGACGGACGAAGCTGATCAAAGGTTCCGAGCAGAACGATTAAAACCGCAGCAACGAGGAAGAGCCATACGGAAAAGACTGAACGATTGGTCACGTCAGACTGATCCCGGGCAACTCTCGCCGGCTCAAGTCCCTCTTTCAGGCGTTTCAGGTATTCCGGATCTTCTTCAAGCTCCGGTCCGCGGTTCTTCACGACAAACGCGGCTGTCATGATCCCGATAAAGGTTGATGGCACGGTGATCATGAGGATGTTCATGAGCGTGAAGTCAAAGCCTGCGATCATGGCAAGCAGGGCCACCGTCGCAGCAGAAATCGGACTCGCCACAATCGCCTGCTGGGACGCGATAACCGCAACGGACAATGGCCGCTCCGGCCGGACTTTCGATTCCTGTGCCACTTCGGAAATAACCGGCAGAAGCGTGTAAGCCACGTGACCGGTACCTGCGAAGAACGTAAACAGATACGTTGTGATCGGTGCCATGAATGTGATCCTGGACGGATTCTTCCGGAGGATTTTCTCTGCGAGATTGACGAGGACGTTCATCCCCCCGGCTGCCTGAAGCGTACCGGCTGCCGTCACAACGGCCACGATCATCAGCATGACATCGATTGGCGGTGCAGTCGGTTCGAGATTGAAGACAAACGTCAGGATCGCAAGCCCTGCGCCCCCCATGATCCCGAGGCCGATCCCGCCGATTCTTGCCCCGATCAGGATGGCAAGAAGTACAATCATAAACTGTAAAATAAACAATGCATTCACCTTCTCTGTATGTATTTGATACTACCTATGATAAGCTTCGCTCAGATGTCTGAACACCCCAATGTGAAACAATTCACATAATGTTCTTTTTTGATGATCCGATGGCTGATCTCTGCCATTCATCTTTCACATCACTGCAAGTGAAGTGTCATCTGATGAGCTGACGAAAATGAGTGTAGCAAATTCCGGCAACATGTTCGAATCATCACAGCATCCGTTTGTCACGCTGAGAACCCATCTCCCTCTCTCTGAAGGCACTGGATACGCCTTACGCATGGATGATCTTTTTTTCTGCCGAATCATCGCTTCCACGATCCCGTTAACACTTTCAAGACAGCAATTCAAAGCGTGTATGGTTCAGTAAACATTTTTAACATTGTCAAAAAAGTGTTTTCTTTATGCTTAGCAGGGTATATAATGATTTGGATCCATGAATATTGTACGATCTTAAACCATTTATCTGTAAGGGGATATGTTCATGCAAGAACGAAAGAATTTCATTATGCTCGTCTTCAGTCTGATTGTTGTACTCCTAACCTGGCTCGTGCACTACCTGCACCGCGGAGCTGGCTGGCTTGATACGTATCTGCTTGCCTCACAGCTTCATGCCGGAACACCCGCTCATCTGATCCCGGTCCTGAACGTGCTTTTCTTTATACCGATTATCCTGCTTATTGTGAGCGGTGTTCTCTTTTGGAGAAACAGAACTCAGGCGCAGTTGCCCCTGTTGTTGACACTGACCCTCACGTTCGCAAGCATCTCGATGATTGCCGGCGGAGACGGGATGGTGGAATACCATTTCTCCATTTTTATGGTCCTCGCTTCCCTTGCCTACTTTGAAAGGATCAAGCTGATTTTAATCAGTGCTGCTTTGTTTGCCGTTCAGCACATCGGGGGCTATTTCACCGTACCGGAACTCATTTGTGGAACGGATACGTATCCATTTACACTTCTGATGGTCCATGTCGTGTTCGTCGTCCTCACCGTCGCCGTCATTATCGTTCAGATCATTGCCCGCCAGCGATTCCTGCTTAAAGTCGAACAATCCGACGAGGAGCACGCAAGGGTAATTGAAAACCTGCTTCAAAACATCTCTTCGACTTCGGAAACCGTCTTGGCAAATGTGCAAAATCTCGATTCAGGTGCACAGGAAGCCTCCGAATCCTCAAAGCAGATTGCCTATGCGTTGAATGATATGGTTGAAGGCGCGAACCGGCAGCTTGAAAAAGCAACAGGCAGTGCCGAAGATATGACAGCGATTGCTTCCGATGTCCGGCAGATCATTGAACAGGCCGAACGCTCTGTTTCCGTCTCTGAATCTACCTCAACCCTTGCAAACGAAGGACAGGCAAGCATGGAATCCACAGCAACGGTCATGCAGGAGCTCTCCGGTGCAGTCAGTCAGATGGACGAAGCATCCACAAGACTTGAATCACGCTCATCTGAGATTACGAAGACGCTCGATCTGATCACGGATATTGCCGAACAGACGAATCTCCTCGCCTTAAACGCAGCCATCGAGGCCGCCAGGGCCGGTGAATCCGGCAAAGGCTTTGCCGTTGTGGCGGACGAAGTGAGAAAACTCGCCGATCAGTCCCGTCAGTATGCGGCGAGAATTGCCGGCGTCGTCGACGGGCTCATCAAAGATGCGAAGGACCTCCGTGACGTGATGGAGACCGGTAAACAGCAAAGCGCCCACGGACTCCAACAGGTTCAGGAGACCGAAGACCGCTTCAAAACCATCGTCGCTGAAATCGAAAAAGTTGCCGCCGATACGAAAACCTCCTATCAGCTCGCGGAATCCACCGGTGAACGAATGGCAGGAATTACAGCCGTTCTTGATGAGATCAACAGCATCGCCGAATCGAACCGCTCAGGAATCGAGACGATTTCCGGCACTTCCGAAGAACAGCTCTCCATTATTACCGCCTTTACGGACAGCACGGCCGCAGTATCAGAAGAAATGCACGACCTCATGTCCCAGATCGAGGATATGAAGCGGGATATGCAGCAGTCAGACAAACCGTCCTGAAACCATTCCCCTGTGTAAAAAACGTGCCGCATCCTTGCCATCAGCTGATGGATCAATCGGATGCGGCACGTTTTTCGTTTTTCTCATTCGGGCACTCTTGTTCACTTTTTTGTAAATAGATTCTCCGCTTTCGACGGGGGCATCGGTTTTGCAAAATAAAACCCCTGAATATACGTGCAGCCAAGTTCCTTTAAAAACGCTGCCTGTTCAGCCGTTTCAACCCCTTCGGCAACGGTCTGGATCCGGAGGGTTTCGGCCATGCTGATGACGGCTTCTGTAATCATCTCCGCTTTCGGATCTTTTCCTAGCCTTGAAATAAACGTCCGATCGATCTTCAAGGTCGTGATCGGAAACTGCGTGAAATAGGCAAGGGAAGAATAGCCGGTTCCAAAGTCATCGATGGCGATACTGACGCCGAGTCCCTTAAGAGCCGCCATCTTTTCAATTTTATCGTCTCCAAGACTCATGGCCGTTGTTTCCGTGATTTCGAGCTGAATCCACTTTGGATCAAGACCCGAGTCTTCGATGGCCTTTTTGACACTGCGGATGAAGTTCGGCTGCTCAAACTGAATCACCGAAATATTGATGGAGATAAACATTGGCTTAAAGCCCTGATCCTGCCAGAGGCGGTTTTGTCTCAGTCCTTCTTTCAGCACCCATTCACCGATTTCCACGATTTGTCCTGAGCGCTCGGCAATTTCAATCATCTTCACAGGGGACACCGATCCATACTCGGGATGGGTCCAGCGAATGAGCGCTTCATTGCCATAAACTTCTCCGTTCCCTACATCGACGATCGGCTGATAATAAAGCTCCAGCTCTCCGCGTTCAAGGGCATAGTTCAATTCGTTTTCAAGGCGCTGATCTTCTTCAATGACACGGGTCATGGCTTTGGCATAAAACCGGTAGCGGTTTCCGCCTTCACGCTTTGCCTGCAGTTTTGCCATATTCGCCTGAGCAAGGCATTCATCCGCCGTCCCATAGATCTCCTTCGTAATCACGGCTCCAATGGACATCTTCAGATTCCAGCCGTGCTCGGAATCAGCGAGGTTGGTCATGGCATTTTGCCAGATCGTCCGGATGCGCCGTTCAATATTGTCCGTCGTATTGGCATGCATCACAAGGATAAACTCATCACCGAAGTAACGGCCGACCATCTCACCTTCTTGCATGTACATCGTAAGACGGTCCGCAAATTTCCTCAAAATCTCATTTCCCGCCTGATAGCCTCTGAGGCTGTTGAACCGCTTGAAGTCATCGATGGAAATGAGGGCAATTGCCGTGTATCCTTCTTTTTGGGTGAGTTTCTTCACCCGAAACGGCAGTTCAATCAAAAAACCGTTGAAATTATATAATTTGGTGAGCGGGTCATAGTACGTCAAATTCCGGATCTTTTCATGCATGGCATTAAAGCTTCTTGCCGCCTCCCCGATTTCATTCTTCACTGATTCATCCGCTCTGACTTCCGAGTTCCCTTGTTCCGCTTCATCAAACAAATCTTTGAGGCGAACGATCGGACGTGCCATCTTATTTGAGAAGTACAGAGAAAACAGCACGACAAGGCCAATCACCATGCCGAGGGTTGCCGTAATGGTCGATTGAATGCCCTGAACCTCACCGAGCACCTCCTCTTTGTCGATGGAAAACATCAGATGCCACTCCGTTGAAGCTTCTTCAACAGCCTGATGAAAGGTAAAGACGTCATTGCCCTCATGATCCTCGTGTTCTATCCAATCAAGATCCCCGTCTATGAGAGCCTGAAACCGGTTTTCCCGATCGGGATATAACGCATCCAGACTCATCTGATCCTGTACGGCAACCTCAGGGTGAATAATCACGTCCCCGCTGTTATGCAGGATCCAGGAAAACCCCGTTTCCCCGAGCTCAACGGATTCCACAATGTCCGTCAGAAAGTAAATTTCCGTCACCACATTCACGAGTCCCGTAATGTCTCCTGCATCATTACGAATCTCATGAGAGACGATCATGATCGGCACATCCGGATCGGCATACGGACTGATAAACGGCTGACTGACCCAATACGGTTCCCGTTCAAGGATAATCTTCTCATACTGTTCCTGATCGGAGATGTCAATGGTATCCCCATTCGATGTCCAGGCGATCCCGTCGGTATCCGCAACGGTCATGTTCCGGTGTTTTTCCTGAAGGACGACGGTCGGCAAAAATGCCTGAATCTCGGAAAGGTCTCCGGACTGAATCACGTTGGACTGACTGATCATCCGGACCGTGTCAATGAGTGCCGTCAATTCGGCATCGATCGTGTCCGATCGGCTTTCCACTATATCCTCGTACTGATGCATCAGGTGATCCGGCACCCGGTTCAGCTGGTTTTGCACAATCAGCCCGAGAACAACCGCTAAAAAAAGGACGGCAAGCATCGGATAAATCATCAACTGAGCCTTGATGGATTTAAACATTGCCTGCGTCCCCCTTTTTATCCCGTGTATGGTGCTGCCTCATTCTCCAAGAGTCAATCATCCCCCGAGACTGAGTAAAATGTACGATTCACCATTTAATCATACACGAAATCTGATTCGGTTGTCATGTTTTTGTCGTGATTCCTGTCAATCTGGTCATACTTTACAATGGGTTCCCGTTTCACTGTCAAAATATCCAAGATCCGTCAGCTTCAGCGCCGGGATCACCGGCAGACACATAAAGGACAGTGCGGAGAACGGATGAAAGGCACCGGTGTAGCCGATTTCCGCAAGGGCACGATCCACCTCTCTGATGCCGGTAAAGACTTCCTGAACCGGCCTGGATGACATCAGCCCGGCAATATCGAGAGAAAGGCTGCCGATAAGCGTCCCGTCCTTCACAACAGCGAGGTCGCCGCCCATCTCTTCCACCGACCGGATCGCAAGAAGCATATCCGCATCAGCGTCCCCTGCCGCAACGAGGTTGTGCGAATCATGGGCAATTGTGCCGGCGATCGCACCACCCTTCAGACCGAGATTTTTTATGAAGCCGAGTCCGATATTTCCCGTTGCACGGTGCCTTTCGATCACGGCCATTTTCCAGATGTCCTGAGACGGATCCGCCTGAAAACGCCCCTCCTGGACAGGGAGTGTTGCAAATCCTTTCGCCGTGACAAGGCTGTGCGGTGTGAGTTCGATGACCATCGCAGACCCTGACTCATTCACGGGAATATGCAGGTCTTTCTCCGTAACGGCAGGAATCTGTACGGTGTTTTGAACGGCTTTTGGGTAACCGGTCTCTGTCCGTTCATCACCCGTCAGCATCTTGCCTTTTCTTGCCACCATCTCGCCATCCTTCCAAACCGCATCGATCTCAAAGCGTTCAAGATCGTCAAGAAGGATGAAATCGGCTCGATAACCCGGGGAAATCGCCCCTTTATCCGTGAATCCGTAGCATTCAGCCGCATTCAAAGACGCGATCTGAACCGCCTGAACCGCATCCATGCCCCGATCAACGGCCAGGCGGATATGGTCATCAATCGAACCCCGTTCGAGGAGTTCATCAATATGCTTGTCATCGGTGCAGAACATGAATTTACGCGCATTCCGGTCATTGACGGCAGGAAGCAATGCCGGGAGATCCTTCGCGGCAGAGCCCTGTCTGATCATGACATAAAAGCCTGAACGGATCCGGGCCAGCGCCTCTTCAGCCGTGGTGCATTCATGATCGGTTTTGACGCCGGCACTGCGGTAGACGTTCAAACTCGCATCCGGCAAGCCGGCACCGTGACCATCGATGTGCCCGGTATGCGCACTGGCATCACTAAGCTTTGTCAGCATATCCTCATCGGTCTGTTCGACGGACGGGTAGTCCATGACCTCTGCCAATCCGAGCACCCTCGGGTGTTGGTAAAACGGCTTCAGATCCCCTGCGGTCAGTCTCGCACCGGCGTTCTCAAAAGGCGTCGCCGGTACACAGCTCGGCAGCATAAACGCCACGTCGAGAGGGATATTCTCTGAATCATCAATCATAAACTGCACGCCTTCACTGCCACTGACGTTGGCAATTTCATGAGGGTCCGTCACAATCGTCGTCACCCCGTGGGGAACGACCACTTCAGAGAACCGCCGCGGCTGGACCATGGAAGACTCAATATGCACATGCCCGTCGATCAGGCCCGGCACCATATATTGCCCCTGCACATCGATTTCCGTCTTTCCTTCATACATGCCAGTCCCGGCAATGATGCCGTCCTGAACTGCCACGTCGCATCGTTCAACCTCGAGGGAGAACACATTGACGACATTGGCATTTTTGATTACCAGGTCGGCCTTTTCCCTGCCCGATGCCACGTCGATCCGTCTTTTCAGGTTGTCCTGCTCATTCATATCGATCACTCCTCTTCGAATTCAAGGTAATTTACTCTAATTGATTCATTCCATTCAGTATAATGGAGCGTGACCGAAAAAAGAAGAGGTCTGACCTATTTTGTCAGCAAATATCCCCTTCTTTTTTTGAACCTGAATCAGACGATCTGTTTTTCACGCTGCGCCCGGACGAGGTCCGCATAGAAACCGTCCTGACGCAGAAGCATTTGGTGGGACCCCTGCTCAATCAGGGACCCTTCATTCAGGACAAGAATCTGATCTGCCTGACGGATCGTATTCAGGCGGTGGGCAATCACAAAGCTCGTTCTTCCTTCCATGAGTCTTCCGAGGGCTTCCTGAATATGAATTTCCGTCACCGTATCAATACTGCTTGTGGCCTCATCGAGAATCAGGATCGCCGGATCACGGAGGAGCGCTCTCGCGATGGACAACAGCTGCTTTTGACCCTGGCTGATCCCGCCCCCGTCGGGAGCGATCATTGTCTCATACCCGTCTGGAAACGCCGTTATGAAACCGTCGGCATTCGCCGCTTTGGCCGCCTGAACGACGTCCTGATCCGTCGCATCAAGCTCGCCGTAACGGATATTCTCCATAATGGTTCCTTCAAACAAAAACGAATCCTGCAGAACAAAGGCCATCTCTTCGCGGAGAGATTCTTTTCTGATGGTGTCGACGTCCCTGCCGTCGACGAGAATCCGGCCCTTGACCGGGCTGTAAAAGCGTGACAGAAGACTGATCAGCGTCGTCTTTCCGGCCCCTGTCGGACCGACGATAGCGACGGTTTCGCCCGGTTGGGCCGTGAATGTGATGTCCTGAAGGGTGTCTTCATCATCGCCATATTCAAAAGAGACCGATTCAAACGTCACCTCGCCGCGGATCTCCCCTGCCGTCTGTTTGTCCCTGTCATCAGAGACCTCATCTTCCTCATCCATGATTTTAAACACCCGTTCAGCGCCTGCGATGGCCGAGAGTACCGTATTAAACTGATTGGCCAGATCATTGAGCGGTCTCGTAAACTGCCGGATGTATTCGGCGAAGATCACGATTACTCCGATCGTAATCATGTTTTGCAGGGCAAGGATGCCCCCGACACCTGCGACGATGGCAAAACTGAAATTGTTGAGCATGTTCATCAGTTTCGGAATAAAGCCGGATATCGTTTGTGCCCAAAAACCCGCATGCCGGAGCGTCCGGTTCCGCGCCATAAAGCCCCGGGTCACCTGTTCTTCCTGAGAAAAGCTCTTGATCATCTTCTGGCCGGACATGCTCTCCTGGATGTAGCCGTTCAGCTCACCGAGGTTACGCTGTTGGAGCTTAAAAAGCTTCCCGGTCCGTTTCGTAATCCACTTCATCCCGATATACATCATCGGCACGATCACGAGGGATATTGCAGTCAAAAGGGGACTCAGATAGAGCATGACGATCAGTGTGCCGCTCAAAGTCAATACGCTGGCAAAGATCTGAATGACCGAGCTGTTCAGGGTGTTGCTGACGTTGTCCATGTCATTGGTCACCCGGCTCATCAGTTCCCCGTGCCGGCGTCGGTCAAAGAACGTCAGTGGCAATTTGTGCAAATGAGCAAACAGATCCGTCCGCATCCGGTAGACGGTCTTCTGGGCCACTTTGACCATCACGAAGTGCTGAAGGAAGACCGAAAGCGAATGAAACAGATAAATCACCGAGAGCAACACGAGTACCGGCACGAGGCCGCTCATATCCCCGTCATAGACGACGTTGTCAATGGTCATCCCCACGACAAAAGGACCTGCAAGGGCGAGGGCAGAGCTTGCCATAATCATGACGATGACAAAATAAAGGGCCCGTTTCCCTTCTGAGAGGTAGGCCCACACCCGCCGGATCGTGCCTTTCCAATCCTCCGCGCGCTTCACTTGTCCGACATCGGCATCGTTCTCCATCTCCTGGTCAAGATCGATCCGTTCCTGGCGAAACGGATCCGTCAGTTGCCCCATGATTCATGCACCTCTTCTCCGTATTGCGATTCATACATTTTCCGGTACAGCGGTGATGACTGTAACAGTTCGTCATGCGTGCCGCTCGCATGGAGCACCCCGTTCTCCATCAAAAGCACTTCATCCATGCGCTTCGTCGAGCTGATCTTCTGGGTGATCATGAGCGTCGTGCACGGATAGTCGCTGAGAGCGTCCAACAAATTACGTTCTGTCCGGGCATCGAGGGCACTGGTGCAGTCATCAAGGAGGAGGATCTGCGGCTTTCGTAAAAGGGCTCTGGCAATGGAAAGCCGCTGCTTCTGTCCGCCTGAGAGGTTGACCCCTTTCTGGCCGATCCGCGTTTTCAGCCCTTCCGGGAGTGCCTCGATATGTGCCCAGATCTGGGCATCCTTCAAAGCCTGAATCATTTCACGTTCCGTCGCGTTCTCACGTCCCCAGCGCAAATTGTCACTGATCGTGCCGGTAAAGAGCATGACTTCCTGCGGGACATAGCCGATCCGCTGCCTGAGTTCCTTTGACGAGAGTTTGCGAATGTCCTGACCATCGATCCGGACCGATCCCCGGTCTGCCTCATAGAGCCTCGGAATCAGCTGAAACAGCGACGTCTTCCCTGAGCCCGTCGCTCCCATGACAGCAATCCGGCTTCTGCCGGGAATGACTTTGTCCCAGTCCCTGATCACCGGAAGCCGGGTTCCGGGGTAGCTGAACGTAACACCTTCAAACGTGATGGTGCCGTCTCCCTGTTTCATGGAAACCGCTTCCTCCGGCTCAAGAATATCCGCGTTTGCATCGAGGACCTCACCTGTCCGTTCCACCGAAGCCTTCGCCCTCGAGAAAATCATGATGATCATCGAAAAAATGGAGAGGGCCCCGGTCATCCGGGTGACGTAGTTGATAATCGCGACCACTTCGCCGACGCTCGCGCCGTTCGTACCGACCCCGATCGTGCCAAACCAAAGAACGGCCATGATCGAGGCATTCATGACGAGAAGGATCACCGGCATCGTGATTTCAATGAGACGCATCGTTTTCACCGTGCGGTTTTTCAGCTCGTCCGCCGCACCGTCAAAACGTTCCCCCTCATATTCTCTACGTGTAAAGGACTTCACGAGCCGGATCGCCGTCAGGTTTTCCTGCACGACACTGTTCACCTGATCCACGCTTCGTTGCACCCGTTTAAAAAGTTCGCCGGCTTTTCGCATCAGAAACAGAAGAAAGGCGACCAGAACAGGGATGGTCACCACAAGAATCAGGGCAAGCTGCCAATTGACAACCAGCGCCATTATCACGGAGCCGATCACGAGGAGCGGTGCCCTCAGCATAATCCTCAGGCTCATAAAGATCGTATTCTGCAGCTGATTGACGTCGTTTGTCATCCGGGTCATTAATGATGACGTCGGAAACTGACTGAAATTCGAAAAGGCAAAAGACTGTACCTTGTCAAAGAGTGAGCTTCTCAGATCATAACCGGTATGCTGGGAGGCATACGACGCGTAAAAGGAATTGATTATGCCTGCGGCAAAAGAAACAAAGGAGAGCCCGATCATGATGCTTCCCCAAAACACCACCGTGGACAAATCCTGTTCGATGATCCCGTGATCGATAATCCGTGCCATCAGGAGCGGCTGAATGAGCTCCACGCCAAGCTCAATGAGTGTGAGCGTGAGCGCAACGCCGACCGCCAGTTTATACGTAAATAAATGCGTGAACACATGCTTCATGAGAAATCGCTTCTTTCTGTAATGGATCGTTCAGTATTGGATAAAGCAGTCTGAGTGCTCAGGAGCCCCAGCCTCTGCCGATGTCGATCGTCTTCATAACCCGGTACACTTCATCTTCGAGGCGGGCAGCCCCTTCTGCCATCAGCTCCGTAACGTTGCCGTTTTCACTGATAAGCGAGTAGGACACAACATGGTCCCAATCGCGGATCTTCTCGTCAAAGCTGCGGGTCCGCATGCCGCCGAACAGGAGAACGGGTTTTCCTGCATCTGCGGCAATCGTCGCGACCCCGATCGGCCCCTTGCCAAAGAGCGTTTGTTCATCGAGTTTCCCCTCACCGCTCATAATCAGATCGGCATTGTGAATGGCTTCAATGATGCCAACGGATTCGGCAATCATATCGAACCCCCGGCGCAGTTCAGCCCCGAGAAAGGCCTGCAGGGCAAACCCGAGTCCCCCTGCAGCCCCGCTTCCGGGGCTTTCCCGGTGATCGGTGCCGAGGGTCTTCGCCGCGAGGTCGGCAAAACCTGCCATCCCCGCCTCAAATTCAGGAAGCTCGTCCTGCTCAAGTCCTTTTTGCGGACCAAACACATACACGGCCCCTTCTTTGCCAAGAAGGCGGTTCGTCACATCAGATGCCACCTTGACGGTAAGCCCTTCAGGGAGCGGAATCATGCCTGACAGATCCATCCGGCGGATCCGGTTCAACTGACCGCCTACCCGGTGCAAAAGCTGATCGTTTTCATCATAGAACCGGATCCCGATCCCCTGTAAAAAACCGGTTCCGCCGTCAACGGTGGCGCTTCCGCCGATCCCGATGACAATCTCTGTCGCGCCCCGTTCCACGGCGTCTTTAAACAGGATGCCCGTTCCTTCCGTGGATGCGAGCAGCGGATTTCGTTCTTCTTCCTCAAGGAGGGTCAGCCCCGAGGCAATTGCTGTTTCGATAACGGCAAGGCTGCGGTCAGCGTCGTAGGCATACCAGCCTGTCATCGGCCGTCCGAGCGGATCGATGGTATCCGCCTCGACCTTCTTCATTTCCGTGCCGTACGTCAGGGCTTCGAGTGTTCCTTCTCCCCCGTCTGCGAGCGGGAAGGAGACAACCTCAATCAGTTCATCATAGCGGTGAATGCCTTTTCGCATCGCCTCCGCCGCTTCTATACTGGTCATGGACCCTTTGAATGAATCAGGGGCAAGCATGATTTTCATGGGAATTCCTCCATTCAAAACGGATTCTCACTCTCATTATCCACGTTCCTTCGAACCACCTCAAGTATTGTTGCTTTTTTCGGGAGCCCTCTTTTTTTCTGACTGATGGTTGCTGACGAAAAATACAGGATTGAAACTTCCCCGCTGATTCGGTATGATGATAAAGATGAAAAACGCAACCGTTTGCACTTCCTTCCTGATCTGACAGGGAACGGTGAATCGGTGGGCTTTATTTTGAAAATATGAGGTGACGATAATGACAAACGCATGGTGGAAAGAAGCCATCGGCTATCAAATATATCCGAGAAGTTTTCAGGACAGTAACGGAGACGGGATTGGTGATCTGCAGGGGATCCTTGCACGACTGGATTACCTGAAGGATCTCGGGATTGATTTTATCTGGATCTGCCCGATGTACAAATCCCCGCTCGATGACAACGGTTATGACATTTCCGACTATCAGGATATTCTCGAGGACTTCGGCAATATGGACGACTTTAACGACCTGCTGAATGGCGTTCACGAACGGGGAATGAAGCTGATCATCGACCTCGTGCCAAACCATACGAGTGACGAGCACCCGTGGTTTGTGGAATCACGGAAATCGAAAACCTCCTCCAAGCGCGACTGGTATATCTGGCGAGACGGGAAAGACGGCAAGGAGCCGAACAACTGGGAGAGTATTTTCGGCGGAAGCGCCTGGGAGTATGACGAGGCGACGGATCAGTATTTCCTGCACGTCTTCTCCAGACGGCAGCCGGACTTAAACTGGGAGAATCCCGACGTCCGAGAAGCGCTGTACGACATGATTAACTGGTGGCTCGAAAAAGGCGTTGACGGCTTTCGCATCGATGCCCTCTCGCATATCAAAAAACGCCCCGGATTCCCGGATATGCCCAATCCGGATCACAAAACGTATGTCCCATCCTTTGATATGCACATGAACCAGGACGGTATACACGACTTCCTTACAGAGCTGAAAAACAAGACGTACGGCCGTTATCCGGATGCCATGACCGTCGGCGAAGCGAACGGTGTGAGCATTGAGCAGGCTCACGATTGGGTCGGCAAAAACGGCAAGATGGACATGGTCTTTCAGTTTGAACACCTCGATCTCTGGGATTATGAAGTGGACACAGAGCTGGATGTGGTGAACCTGAAAAAGATCCTCACTCGCTGGCAAAAAGGGCTCGAACACGACGGCTGGAACGCCCTCTTTATCGAAAATCACGACAAGGCCCGGGTTGTCTCAACGTGGGGCAACGACGGCGAGCTATGGAAAGAAAGTGCCACGGCACTCGCAGCCATGTACTTCCTGATGAAGGGCACGCCCTATATTTATCAGGGACAGGAAATCGGCATGACAAACATCTACTTTGATGACATCGCCGACTATGACGATGTGGCGGCAAAGAATCTCTACAACGGCGCATTGGCTGACGGGAAGGACCCTGAGACCGTCATGGACATGCTCGCACACACGTCCAGAGACAACAGCCGGACACCGATGCAGTGGGACGCGGGTCATCAGGCGGGATTCACGAGCGGCACACCCTGGATGAAGGTGAATCCGAATCACAAAACGATCAACGTCGACACGCAGGAACAGGATCCGACATCCATCCTGCAGTTTTACAAAGCGCTGATCCGCCTGAAGAAAGATCATCCGGTCTTTACGTACGGTTCCTACGACCTTCTTCTGCCCGAGGACGAGAGTCTGTTTGTCTATGAACGTGCAGACGAAACAGAGCGGGCCGTTGTGGTCTCCAATCTGAAACCCGACGCAGCGCAGCTGAACATGAAGGACATTGGGATCCATGAAGAGACACCGGTGCTTACGAACGGCACCGATGCAAACATGCAGGAAAGCGGCACGATCATTACCCTGGCACCCTACGAGGCCCGCGTCTACCTCCTGGCCAAATAACAGTCATCCCCTGCGGCACGCATGCCGCAGGTTTTTTTCTGTTTACTTTTTTCGGGCCCCGAAGTAAAATAAAAGAATTGAGCTGTTCAGGAAACGGAAGGTGAATTGACATGACGCATGTACCTGATTTCAAAAAAGGGGTAATGGCCGGGATCGGCGCCTATTTATTATGGGGATTCCTCCCAATCTATTGGAAGACCGTTGATCATATCCCCGCTACGGAAATCCTGGCTCACCGGATTGTCTGGTCGTTTTTCTTTCTTCTGATTCTGTTCGTTGCCACAAGGAAACTCCCGTACCTCCTTGAAGATCTCCGCTACTTAAAGACGCATCCGAAAATCATCGTCAATATTCTGCTCTCCTCGATCCTGATCAGCGCCAACTGGATCCTCTTTATTTGGGCCGTTGCCAATGAACGGATTGTCGAGGTGAGCCTCGGCTATTATATCAACCCGCTCATCAACGTCATTCTCGGTGTCATCTTCTTCAAAGAGACGCTCAGTACGAAGCAGCGTTCCGCAGTGGGACTCGCGTTTATCGGGGTCCTGATCATGACCCTTTCCTTCGGTCAGGTCCCTTATATCGCATTGACGCTCGCCTTCAGCTTCGGCCTTTACGGTCTAGTGAAAAAACAGACCCAGGTCGGGTCGATGACCGGGCTGTCCATTGAGACTCTGATGATGTTCCCGATCGCCGTCGCCTTTTTGTTTTACACCCACGGGAACGTAAGCGGCATCCTGCATACCGGATCCGACGTCGCCTTTACCCCGCTTCTGCTGATCGGCACCGGGGCTGCGACAGCCGTGCCTCTCTTGCTCTTTGGCTTTGGCGCGCGGAATATCTCCCTTTCTTTAATCGGGTTCCTGCAGTATATCGCACCGACATCAATGCTTCTCCTCGGGGTTCTCTTATACGGCGAAGCGTTTACGGTCTACCACGCCTTCTCCTTCGTCTTCATCTGGACCGGGCTGATTCTCTACAGCATTTCGAAATTCAAAGCCTATCAGGCAGAGAAACGGCTGTTGCAACAGGCCAAGTAAAGCCATGGCAGTACGTTTTGAAGATACGGAAAAAAATACAGGGTAAAGGTTCAAATCCGATGTGATTTGAACCTTTACCCTGTTTGTTGTTCATTGGCCATCTGAATCGGAACCAGTCCGTGTTCAGCCCTTTCGCCCTGTTGAATGATGTCTGATGCATGCGCCGTTAATAGGCGCTTGTCAGTGCTCCATCCGCAAGGAAATGCTGGCCCGTGATATAGGAATTCAGCCCGGAGCCCAAAAAGAGCACTGCGTTGCCGAATTCATGGGGTTCGCCGTAGCGGCCCATCGGAATCATCGCTTCACTTGCCGCTTTCATCTCTTCCGGCGATTTGTCCTGCTTCTCCGCCTTGATGGCGTCAAGGGTTCTTACTCGCTCCGTATCAATACGCCCGGGGCCAATGGCGTTGATCAGAATGCCGTCCGGCGCGAACTCCTTGGCAAGAGTCTTATTCAGCCCGACAAGGCCCATCCGGTAAATATTGGACAGTAACAGGCCATCCACCGGCTCTTTCATCGAAGAGGAAGTAATGAGGACAACCTTGCCTTTTGACGCTTTCAAATGCGGATGTGCGGCCTTGATCGACCGGACGACACTCATCAGAGTTAGCTGATACGCCCACTCAAAATCCTCTTCCGTGACGGTCTCAAACGTTCCCGGTGGCGGGCCGCCGGCATTGGAGACGAGGACGTCGATCCCCCCGAACTGCTCAACCGTCTCCTTGACGGCAGCCTCGATCTGCTCTTTTTTCGATACATCACAGATCGTAAAGAGCACCTTCCCCTCCGCATCCTTTTGCAGTTCCTTCGCCGCTTCTTTCACGTTCTCCAGAGAGCGGCTTGTGAGCATCACATTGGCCCCTGCCTGCGCATAGGCCTGTGCGGCAGCTTTCCCCAATCCTTTACTGGATGCAAACACGAGTACATTCTTTCCTCTTAATCCGAGATCGATCATTGGTACATCCATCCTTTCAGCTGATTATTGACGGTGCCAGAGCATGTCCACATGCGGAATCCCGTCTTCGGGGTACACGTCAGAAATCGGTTCAAAACCAAATGATGCATAAAACGGCCTTGCATAGTCCTGCGCCTGAATCTTAATCACATCCACTTCCCAAAGCTCTTGCATGGACGCCATGCTTCTGTTCATCAAGGTCTTCCCAAGCCCGGTTTTCCTGAGCTCCTCTTTTACAAGAACGCGGCCGATGGACGGTTCCGTGTAGCTCAAGCCGGCAGGAAGAAGCCTTGCATAAGCGACGACTTCCCCGTTCTCCGTTGCATAGAGGTGAACGGATTCGGGGTCTTTTCCGTCAATTTCCGGATATGGACAGTTCTGTTCAACCACAAAGACCTGAACCCTTGCGTCAAGGATCCGGTAAAGCTCCGCAGCTGATAAATCCTGAAACGCTTTACAGTGCCACTCCAATCCGCAGTCCTCCTTTGCCACTTTTCATTATGTAAGAACGTTTTCATTTTAGCATAATCCGTCGACGTTCACCATCAAACAGCGATGCCCCCGCAGCCAAAAAGGCAAACAGGGGCATTCATCAGAGAAACAGGACGATGAGCTGGGACATCAGCGCAACGAATATCAGGGCAAAAGGATAGGCCGCTGCATAGGCAATGGCGGGATCGTCGGTCTCCACGAGGCTGTTCAAAGCCCCGAGTCCCGGCGTACTGGTCATCCCGCCGCAAAGGGCCCCGAGGGAATGGACCATGCTGAGGTGAAAGAGCTTCTTGGCAATGAAAAAGCCGCCAATGAGCGGAACGGCGGTGATGATCGCTCCTGCGAGAAGGATGCGGGCCCCTTCCTGCTGGATAATCTCCACAATGCCGGCGCCGGCAGTCGTACCGGCACCGGCGAGAAACAGTGCCAGACCAATGTCGCCGATCACCTGATTGGACGGCTGGAAGAACCGGGCCCTGATCGGGCCAAGCTTGCCGTAATGACCGATAACAAGGGCAACGAGCAGCGGCCCGCCTGCGATCCCGAGCGTAATGGTACCGAGCCACGGAATATAGAGCGGGATCATCCCGATGAGAATCCCGATTAACAGAATGAGCGCGAGGCTGAAGAGGTGGATGTTTGTCACCTCAAGCTTCTTTGTACTGAGGAGGCTTTCGAGCTCGTCGAGGCGCCCTTCACTGCTGACGACGGTCAGGATATCCCCCTGCTCGAGACGCCAGCCCGGGTTCTGATTAAATTCAAAGCCAACCCGTTCAATCCGGGTCACAGTGACGCCGTATGTCCTGCGAAGGGCGAGCTCACGGAGACTCTTCCCGACAACGGCCTCGGATTCAACCGTCACTTTTCTCAGTTTGATGTTGTCATGATTACTGAAATTTGTCGGCACCTCTTTACCCACTTCATCACGAAGATGAGCGAGATCCCGTTTGTTGCCGACGGCCACAAGCCGGTCTCCTTTCATAATCACCGTATCACTGAGGCTGATGATCGTCCGGTCCCCGCGGATGACCCGGCTGATGACGGCGGAAGTCCCTTCGGCAAGGCGGAGTTCTTTCAAGGTTCGTTTATGTACCGCATCATTCGTCACTTCAATCGTCATGACGTCAGGGGATGAGGTTCTGCGGATCGGACTGGATTTACGGTTTAAATCCTTCATCAGATCGACCTTCAGCACTTTTGGAAACAGCTGAACAAAGAGGACAACAGCAAGAACACCGAAGGGATAGGCAATCCCGTACCCGACAGAGGCAATCGGGTCACCCGTCGCTTCAAGAGCCGCGGCGAGACCCGGGGTACTCGTCATCGCACCTGTCATGATCCCGGCACTGAGGGCCGGGGAGAGGTCCATGACAGACGCGACAATCAGTGTCGTAAATCCCGCTAAAGCCACGATCACAACCCCGATGATCCCGAATATGATCCCCGAGGTTTTGATCATTTTAAAGAAACGGGGCCCGGCCTGCAGACCGACAGCAACAATAAATAGGCTGAGGCCGAGGTTCTGCACAACCGAAGAGATTTCATATCCGTAATGGCCGAATACCATCGCCACAAACAGGACCGCACTGGATCCGAGGCCAACGCCCTTGATGGACCACTGACCGATCAGCATACCGAGAGCGATAATGACGAATAGCAGCACGAGTGGTTCATCGAGAATAAACACAGCAGCATCGCTCCCTTTTTTAAAATCACTCTTTATATTATACCGTGAATACCCATCGAAAAAAGCACATTCACAAAGGAATGCGCCTTTTTTTCCGACAATTCTGTTACATCAGCCTCAACGGCTCGCGGTATCCGTAAGCTTCTCAATCAGGCTGTCGAGATCTTCAAACCCGAAGGCCAGATTCTCAAAAGCCGCCCCGCCGATCTCAACGGATTTGTTATACATCTGTTCGGCACCGAGGTTCAGAAAGAATGGATGATACGGGTTCTCCTTTAAGACCCACAGCCCCATACGCTCGTGGTGCAATGACCGCATATACGATGCCGATGCGGCCAAGAGAGCTTTGCCGACGCCCTGTCCCTGATACACGGGATGGACGTAAAGCCCGTATAGTTCACTCGTATACCGCATTCTGAGGGTCGCATCACGCATTGTCCCGGCAAGGGAGAACCCGATGATCTCGTCAGAACCGTTCACGGCAACATGCGTCATCGAGCCGCCTTCAATGGCTTTCTGAAAGGTCAGTTCCCAGCGTTCAAGTCTTGATTTATACGTAAACGTATCAAGAAAATCCTGCGGGAATATCCCCTCATACGTGTGTTTCCAGTTTTCGACCTGCACTTTTGTCACGCCGGACACATCTGTCATTTTTGCCTGTCTGATTGTAAACAATCTGCACGTCCCCTTTTACTCGTCAAGAATGTCTTTCACCCTGCCAACCGTCCCGTCCGTCAGCTTCACTTTGATGCCGTGCGGGTGAGTGGCGGATTTCGTCAGAAGACTCATCACCGTGCCTTCTGTCAACTGACCGGTTCGTTGATGCGGCTTCTGAACAACGCGCACCTTCGTTCCGGGTTGAATGGCACTTCTTTTCGTTCCATTATTCATAGGTTTTTTCCTCCATCATAATCGCCGTCAGTTTTTTCACGATCCTCGGATCAAACTGTTCACCGGCATGCCGCTTGATTTCTTCGAGTGCTTCCTCACGGGTCCGCTGTTCCCGGTACGAGACATGCCTCATCAGTTCATCCATCACTTCCGCAGCCTGCAAAATCCGTGCACGGAGCGGGATATCGTGGGCTTTCAGCCCATTTGGATACCCGTTCCCGTCCCACCGTTCATGATGTGCAAGGACGTCTTCCGCGATGGGGGCATATTCCGAGGCGGCACTGAGTATACTGTACCCGATTTCCGGATGACGCTCAACTTCTTCGCGTTCCTGGGGCGTAAACAGTCCCTCTTTCTTCATGATCGCTTCATTGATGGCAACCTTCCCGATGTCATGAAAGATCGCCGCTTTATAAATCGTCTGCCGCTCCTCATAGGAGAGCCCAAGGAGCTCACCAATTTCAACAGCCAGTTTCCCGACGGCAGTCGCATGATCTTTCTCATCCGGATACCTGTCGAAAAAGTGGTCGAGGAGCTGTTCGATCATCTCTTTTCGGATCACCGGACGATTGGACACCTTGTCCTGATACATTTGGTGATCCGCTTTTCGAAGAATCTCATAAATATCCTCTGTTTCATTCTGCTTTGTCGCAAAACCGGTGGAGATGGAAACATTCACACCCTTGATCATCTTCATGGCAAGATCATTCTTTAACCGGTTCAGTCGATTTTCCGCAACTTCAGGCGAAATTCCGGGTAACAGCACCGCAAACTCATCACCGCCGATTCTCGCAATCACATCGTGATCACGGAAAGTGTTCTTCAACGCTTCCGTCGCCTTCAGTAACAGGGCATCCCCGGCATGATGACCAAAGGCGTCATTAATCAGCTTCAACCCGTTTACATCAAGCATGACGATGGTAAAAGGCAAATTCCGATGCGAATCAGTCCTTATGAGTTCCTCTTCAAAAAAGCGCCGGTTGTAGAGCCCGGTCAGCTGATCGTGGTAGCTTAAATACTCGATCTCAAGATTGCGTCTCTTCTGTTCAGAAAAATCCCTGAAGACAATCACAACACCGGAAGGGATACCTCTCCGGTTTCGGATCGGCGTTACCTGATCTTCAATCGGATATTCCGTCCCGTTTCTTGAGCGGAGGGTTTTTCCCCCGCTCATCTCAAGGGTTTCGCCGCTTGAAATAACCCGGTCCGCAAGGTCGGTTACAGGCTCTCCCGTCAATTCGTCTTTGATGACATAGACTTGGGCAAGGGAGCGGCCCTTCGCTTCCTCCTGCGTCCAGCCCGTCAGCTCTTCCGCCACCTGATTCATGACTTCGATCTCACCGGATTTATTCGTCGAGATCACGCCTTCCCCAATCGAGAGGAGCGTGGTTTTGAACTGTTCTTTCTCAAGGTACAGCGCTGACTCGAGTTTCTTCATCTCCGTA
The DNA here is from genome assembly GCF_000093085.1 of [Bacillus] selenitireducens MLS10. Taxonomy (GTDB): domain Bacteria; phylum Bacillota; class Bacilli; order Bacillales; family Salisediminibacteriaceae; genus Salisediminibacterium; species Salisediminibacterium selenitireducens. Next base: position 3,045,471 of record NC_014219.1, read on the forward strand.
ATATCAATGTGCAAACCGATAATCATCCCTGAAGGTCGGCCGTCTGTATCCCGGAGCATCTTGCCTCTCGACCAGATCCACGAATAGGTGCCGCCCTTTCGCTTCATGCGGAAGACGTTCTCATACAGACTCTCTGTATCTGAATGGAAATAATCGCTGAACTGTTGCCTTGCAACAGCCTGATCCTCCGGACAGATCAGATCGCCCCAGGCTTCTTCAAGATTTCCGGGAACGTCATTTCGAAACGCCGTTGTATCATAACCGAGCATGGAGAAGTACTCTTCACTGCACCAGAGCTTTTCAGACCGGTGATCATATTCCCACACCCCGGTGTTGGAGATTTTCATGATCGAGTGATAACGTTCTTTGATCGCCCTGGACGAAAATTCCGCATGCTTTCGTTCCGTTATATCGATATCAAGCCCCCGAAAGCCGGTTCGGTTACCCGCCTGATCATATGTGGGCCGTCCGTTGATGAGCACCCAGATGACCCGTCCGTCTTTGGCCGCCTGCCGCATCTCCATATTCCCGATCTCCCTGCCCTCTGCAAGAAGTTCTGTGGTGAACGCCTTTGCCTCATCCCTTTCATTTTCAACGCACATGTCGTAGATCATTTTCTTTCCGATAATCTCTTCCGGCTCATAGCCGAGTACGTTTTTGACACTCTGGCTGATATACGTATGCATACCGTCCAGGTTCATTTCCCATATATAGGAACGACTGTTGGCCGCCATATCCATAAACCGTTCCCGGTCCTGTTCATAGGAATCCAGGGTCGCACGCAGCGCACGGCGATTCAGCCATCCGTGGAGGATGACTGTTAACAGGAGCACAGACATCACTGACAATAAGACCCATTCAGTCATCGCTCATCCCCTCTTCCGTCTGCTGATTACGCATATTGTATCATTTTCTGAAGATTTTGAAAGCAATCATTCCTCTTTGACAGGTTTACGGGCCAAAAGACTTGCAATCAAACCAAGGACAGGAAACAGATACATCAGCAAGATGATCTCCGTGTACCCGCCAAACAGATCATACGCAAATCCAAACGGCAGAGGCCCGAAGGCAGAACCGATGACCGTCATCGTCTGTGCAATCCCTTTGATGCTGCCGATATGTCCGCGTCCAAAGTAGTCAGGGAAGATATAGGAGATGACAATCCGTTCAATGCCGCCGACCATGCCCCAGATAACCCCGAACACCACCGCCATCAGCAGGGAATCGGTAAGGAGCAGAACCGTCAGAAACAGGACCTGTCCGGCAAAAACAAAGGCGAACACGACATTTGCCCGCATCTTCTCCAGAACAAAACCGGCAGCCATTGTCACAGGAAAGCCGACTGCGGCCATCAGACTGAGAATAAATGCCCCCTGCGTCGGAGTAAGACCGCTGCCTCCGAGAATGGAGATGAGGTGAAAGGTCAGCCCCGTGTTCAGCATCGATGGAATCCCGACACAGAGGAGCAACAGCCAAAAGGCCCTTGTTTTCTTCGCCTCCTGCAAGGTCCAGGAAATATCCGATACGGCCTTCTTCCCCGGTTCAGGGGTCGAGAGTTCCGCCACAGAGGCGCGATTATCCGGTAAGAGTCCGATGTCTTCAGGCTTATCCTTCATAAAGAAATACACAATCGGCACAAAAATAACGAGAATCATCAGGCCGAGAACCCGCCAGGCCCACTCCCAGCCAAACCCTTCAATCAGCCAGGCCACCATGGGCGGGAACAGGGTCGAACCGGCAAAACCACCGATCATCATCAGACTGAGCGCACGGCCTCTCTTTTGAATGAACCACTGTGGAACGAGCGTGTTTCCAACGAGTGTCATCGATCCCTGACCCAAGAGCCGGATCAGAAAAAAACCGATAAAGAGCATCCAGGGAGCCACGACAAAACTGTTCCAAAAGGCGGCCAGTGCCAGCAAAATACTCACAGCAAGGGATACGTTCCGGGTTCCGTATTTATCGATACTTGCCCCGACTTTATAAAGCAGCATCCCGGCAAAAAACGTCGCTGTCGAATAAATCCCCGAGACAAGCGAGCGTCCCCAGTTAAAGTCTTCTATGTAATAATCAATAAAGATTGCATTGGAATACGTCTGTCCTGCCCCGGAAAAAAAGAGACTCAGGCCGCCGATCACAACGATATACCAGCCGTAAAAAAAGACCGGCTTTTCTCCTTGCACGTTCATGTACGCCTCAACTCCGTTTCCTTGATTTCTCACACTCAGCGTTCTTTCAGATCGCCCGTTTGATCGTAGCATACATTTCACCGGATCGGGTAACCGTTTGAGCTTGACTTTCATTTTCTTCGTATGATATCGTTTACATAAATCGTTTTGCACACGTGTGCAAAACCCGTAATCGCAGATAAATGGAGGTGATCCGTTGGCGACAATCAAAGAAATTGCCCGGGCTGCAGGCGTCAGCCATTCCACCGTATCGAGGGCGTTGAATGATTCACCGCTCATCGCTGAAGGAACGAAAGAAAAAATCCGCCAGTTGGCTTCGGAAATGGATTTTGAAGTGAACCATGCCGCACGTTCTCTGAACAGACGGGTCAGTAACGTCATCGGCATTGTCACACCTCCCTTCTTCGGTGATATGAAGAGCGAGCTTTTTTTCGCATCTTTAACCGATCAGCTGATCCGCGCCCTGCAGGATGAGGGGTATCTGATCAAAATGGAGTACGGCGGTGCTGAAAACGGCCGTGTAAGAAAGCTCTCCCGAGGCAGGAATGTCGACGGGCTCATCATCATCGACAAGGATCTTCCAAAATCGGATGCAGCGTTTCTCAAGTTTGAACAGATGCCGGTTGTCTTCTTGCACTACGAACCGGAACAGTTCACCCCCGATGAAGTGTATCTCGTCAAGACAGATCATCATACGGGTGGCTTTCTTGCAGGGGAACATCTCCTGGAAAATAACCGGAGGCGGCTCATGTCCCTCACCGCCAAAGACGGCGTCAGCATCGAGTACACGGAGCGGACCGACGGTTTTTTGCACGCACTCAAGACGCATCGGGCGCCGGATCCTGTTGTCCTCAAAACAGCTCTCTCATTCCATGCGGCTTATGAGACCGTCTCAATGACGCCTGCAATCGCAAAACGGGAGATCGACGGCCTGTTCGCACAGACGGATATCATTGCCCTTGCAGCCATTGAGGCCATGAAGGATATGGGGGTCCGTGTTCCTGAAGAGATCGCCGTCGTCGGTTACGACAATATTGAGATCGGCAGCTATTTCAAACCCCATCTCACCACGATTGAACAGCCTGTAAGACCGATGGTCGAAACCGCCTGCAGGCTTCTTTTGGAACAGATGTCCGGCAAAAATCCGCCTTTTCAGCATGTGCGGATCAAACCGACGCTCATCAAACGGGATTCGGTTGTGGCATCATCTTAAAATACCGACACTACATGAAGGAGGCAATACCATGCATGAAATTGGAGAACATCTGACGACGAACACTGGCTGGGACATTATCAAGAACCGCTATGAGGCAGCGCAAGCCATCACAGAAGGCAGTAATTTTATGATCGGAAACGGCTTTATGGGTTACCGGGGCACGTTTGCCGAGGACGGGAAAGATGCCTACGCCGCCTGTATCGTCACCGATACGTGGGATAAAGCCGACGGCAAATGGGAAGAGCTGAGTACCGTGCCTAATGCCCTTTTGACATTGCTTCACGTTGACGGCGAACCTTTCATCATGTCTGAAGAGGCGGCATCCTTTGAGCGGACACTCGACCTCTCGCAGGGCGTCACGTCCCGCAAGGTTTCCCAGAGGATGAAAAACGGGGCCACCATCACCATTCATGAAGAGAAATTCGCGAGCTACAGGAAAAAGCATGCCGTACTCATGAAATACACCGTTGAGAGCGATCAGGATACCGATGCTGTGCTCGATACAGGCATTGACTACGACGTCTGGAGCATTAACGGGGATCATCTGCAGGGGCATCATTACTTCTCGCATCCAACAGGTGACGGTGTCACGGCCAAAACGGTCTCCTATGAAGATACGGTTACCGTTGTGGAAACGTGCAGCCTTGATGCGGACGCCTCTGAGGAAGACTATCAGAACCCGGACGGATCCGGGAGAACCTTCTCATTAAGCCTGGAAGCCGGAAAACCGGTCACCCTTGAGAAGGCCATGATTATTTATTCATCCAATGACGTGGACAATCCGCAGGATGAAGCGCTCCTGGAAGCCAAACATATGCAAAGCTATGAGGAGGAGAAAGCGGCAAATCGATTGGAATGGGACAACCTCTGGTCGCATTACGATGTAACGATCCAAAACAATATCATCGATCAGGTGGCACTCCGCTTCAACATTTATCATGCCATTATCGCGACGCCTGTTCACAAGAGCCTGCCAATCGGAGCCCGCGGCCTCAGCTGTCAGGCCTATCAGGGCGCAGCGTTCTGGGATCAGGAAATCTATAATATGCCCATGTATCTCTACAGTAACCCGGAGATTGCCCGGAACATTCTCAAGTACCGTCACCGCACCCTCGACGGCGCAAGGAGAAAGGCGAAGCGCCTTGGCTATGAAGGTGCCTATTATGCATGGATCAGCGGCAAGACCGGTGATGAACTCTGTCCGGACTTCTTCTTTAAAGACGTCTTAAGCGGCCGTGACATCCGTAATCATTTCAACGACTGGCAGATTCATATTTCTCCAGACATCGCCTATGCCGTGAAGAAATACCATCAGGTGACCGGGGACGATGCCTTCATCCGTGATTACGGAGCCGAGATGATTTTTGAAATTGCCCGCTTCCTCGCTTCCCATGCCGTCTACAAGCCGATGCGCGGACGCTATGAGTTTATGCGGGTTCAGGGTCCTGATGAATACCATGAGAACGTCGATAACAACGCCTTTACGAACCATCAGGCCATGTTCACTCTGCAGGCGGCGGACGAGCTTCTTCAGACCCTCGATGAGAAAACGCTCAGCGCTGTCAAAGAGAAGATCGGGCTCTCGGACGACGAGATCAGTCTCTGGCGGGACATGCTTGCCAACACGTATGTGCCAAAACCGGACAAGCACGGCATCATTGAACAGTTTGACGGCTACTACGATCTCGAAACGATCATTCCGGCCAAAAAAGTCACCGAACGTCTCATCAAAGAAGACGAGTATTACGGCTATCCAAACGGTGTCACCGTCAGAACGCAGTGCATCAAACAGGCGGATGTCATTCAGCTGTTCGTCCTGCATCCGCATCTGTACGACCGAAAGACGGTTGAACTGAACTATGAGTTCTACGAGCCGCGGACGCTTCACTTTTCTTCTCTCAGTCCGTCAAGCTACGCCATCGTCGCAGCTCAGATTGACAAAGTGGAAGAAGCCTACCGCAATTTCCGCAAGTCCGTCATGATCGATCTGTTAAACACGAACGAGGCCGTCAGTGGCGGCACGTTCATCGGCGGCATCCACACCGCCGCAAACGGCGCCTCCTGGCAGATGGTCGTCAACGGCTTTGGCGGTCTGTCTGTCCACGGTGATGACATTCACCTGAGTCCCCGTCTTCCTGACGCATGGGACGGTTACACGTTTAAAGCCATCGTCAAAGGACAGACCCTGGAAGTGGACGTAACGAAAGAACAGATCACGATCACAAACAAAAGCGAGGACCGCAAGCCGCTTACGCTGCATATATTCGGCGAAAAATCTGTCCTCGATTCCGAGCGCATCACCAAGTCCCGCTAAACCGCAAGACCCTATAAATTCGTGCCTGAAAGACCCGGTTCCCTCACCGGGTCTTTCATTTTTGGGGTATACTGAGACAAAGGGGTGATTGTTTATGAGAGATGACATATACCGGGATCCTCTCCCACTGAAAGGCCGGCGCTACATCATCACCGGCGTCAGCCGGAGGATTGGCATAGGGGCAGCAATTGCAAGGCAAATTGCCGCTTGGGGCGGCTCTGTGATTCTGCACCACTATGGCACCCACGATGAAGAGCAGCCCTGGGGCGGAGACGACATTGACGCTGTAAAAAAAGACATCCGGGGCTATTTGACAGAAAACGCAACCCTGCATGACTCATTCGGCGACCTTCAGGATCCCTCAGAGCCTGATCGCTTCTTTGACACCATACTGTCCCTCGGTGTTCATGTGGACGGGATCATTCTGAACCATGCCCTGAGCGGATCTGACGGCGCCATTGGCGATCTCACGGCAGAGATGCTCGACAGGCATTACGCGATCAATACCCGGGCGACGATGCTGTTAATTCAACACTACGTCAGGCATTTCGGTCAGAGCGGCAACGGCCGTGTTGTGATGATGACATCGGGCCAGGGAATGGGACCGATGCCTGGTGAAGTTGCCTACAGTCTGTCGAAAGGGGCACTCGCAGGCATCACCCTCACACTCTCTGATCAGCTCAGTCGTCAAGGGATCACCGTCAATACCGTGAATCCGGGTCCTGTCGACACCGGATACCTCTCTGAGGAGGACTGGCAAACAGTCAGACGCAAATTCCCTTTCGGGCGTTTTGGAGAACCCAAAGACCCTGCACGCCTCATCGCATGGCTCGTCACCGATGAAGCTCACTGGATCACCGGACAGGTGATCCATTCCGAAGGCGGCTTTGCCAGATGGCGCGATTGAGTTTTTTTTGATTCCCATTCTCCATCGAAACCGAATGACACAAAACCGGCTCCCTAACGGGCCGGTTTTTTTCGCGTTGACTCGGATATCGATCATTGATGATTTCATGCACGTTTGATTGACATTTGCCCCATTGGGACCGATTAAAGGGTTTGTCCCTCGAATCGCACCTTTCATTATGACAACTTTTTGAACATTTTTGTTTTTATACATATTTGTTTCAAAACCACTTGCAATTCATTTTTAAAATGATAGTATGAATATCAAGACGTCTAATTGATAATGAATCTCATTATCAATTAGTAAGAATCGATTCTATATGAGAATCATTATCATCTTCACCGCGCGGTACCATTTCAATCTGGGGGAGCATCATGCGATCACTTTTTCTTTCCCTGATCCTGATCGGACTGGCTTTCACCTCCCTTTTCATCGGGGTTGGCAGTCTGTCCATTACGGATCTTTTCACCATGTCCGAGCAACAGGCCCAGATTTTCTGGACCAGCCGTGTGCCCCGCATGCTCAGCATCCTTCTTGCTGGCGCAGGCATGGCCATCGGCGGATTAATCATGCAACAGCTGACACAGAACAAGTTCGTCTCACCGACAACGGCAGGCACGATGGATGCGGCCCGGTTTGGGATCCTGGTCGCCATCCTTTACTTCAACAGCCATTCACCTTTGATTCAGATGGGTGTTGCCGTGACCTTTGCCATTATCGGTACGCTTCTGTTTATGCAGATCCTGAAGCGTGTGAAACAGAAAGATCCGATATTCATTCCCCTTGTCGGGTTAATGTTTGGCAATATCATCGGATCGATCACGACCTTTATCGCCTACAGCAATGACCTGATTCAGAATATGACCTCCTGGCTTCAGGGGAACTTCGCCACGATGATGACCGGCTCCTATGAGCTTCTGTTTCTCGTCGCGCCCCTCGTCGCCTTTGCCTATTTCTTCGCGAACCGGTTTACCGTCGCAGGCATGGGCGAAGACTTCTCACGGAATCTCGGAGTGAATCACGGGTTCATCGTGAACACGGGTCTCATCACAGTCGCTGTCATTACGTCCGTCGTTGTCGTAACCGTCGGGATGATTCCGTTTCTCGGTCTTGTTGTACCGAATATCATAGCCATTTTCATGGGCGATCACGTTCGCCGTACATTACCCGTCACCGCGATGGCGGGTGCCATCTTCGTCTTAATCTGTGACATGATCGGACGGCTGATTATTTATCCCTATGAGATTCCCATCGGCCTTACAGTAGGCGTCATCGGCAGCGGGCTCTTCCTGTTTTTGTTGATAAGGAGGGCTCACTATGGGAACTAAAACAAAATTCATTCTTCTGATCGTGTCCGTCACGGTGCTGTCTGTTCTCTTTATGACGATTTCATCCGGCGGGCATTGGGAATACATCCTGCCAAGACGCGGAAGGTCCCTTCTCGCCATGATCCTGACCGGATCTGCCATTGCTTATGCAACGGTGATCTTCCAGACGATTACGAACAATAAGATTCTGACGCCGTCCATCATCGGCCTCGATTCATTGTATATGCTGATTCAGACGTTTATGATCTTCACCTTTGGTTCCATGAGTGTCTTCATGACAACGGCGTCTGTCAATTTTGGCCTGTCTGCCGGGATCATGGTCGCCTTTTCTTTCGTCTTCTACCGCCTCTTATTCAGAGGGGAAGGCAACAAACTGTATTTTCTGCTTCTGATCGGCCTCGTGCTCGGTACGTTCTTTTCGAGCCTGACGACCTTCATGCAGGTGATGATTGACCCGAATGAGTTCCAGGCGATTCAGGGTCAGATGTTTGCAAGCTTTAACAATATCAACCGGGATCTTCTCGGGCTGTCGGCGGTTCTGTTTCTCGTACTGCTTCTGCCCATCCGAAAGGAAATGAAGACCCTCGACGTCCTTTTACTCGGGAAAGATCATGCCGTGAATCTCGGCGTATCCTATAACCGTGTTGTAAAACGGCTGTTGGTCCTTGTTGCTGTCCTGATCTCCCTCGCCACCGCTCTCGTCGGACCGATTACCTTTCTCGGACTGCTTGTGGCCAACGTGACCTATCAGATGTTTCAGACGTTCGAGCACCGGATTCTCCTGCCGGCGAGTATGCTCGTCGGTGTGCTTTCACTCGTGCTAGACCAGCTGATCGTGCAGCATGTCTTCACGTTCAATACGACACTCAGTGTCATTATCAACTTCATCGGCGGCGTTTATTTTCTATACCTGTTACTAAAGGAGCGAACGTAAATGATGCAAGCAATGAATCTCTTCAAGCGTTACCGGAACAAAGAAGTCGTGAAAGACGTATCCGTTTCGATTCAAAAAGGGACCATCACCACCTTCATCGGCCCAAACGGAGCAGGGAAAAGTACGCTGTTGTCCATGGTCAGCCGGCTCATCACCTCTGACGCCGGTCAGGTGTCCATCGACGGCACCTCCAGCTCATCCTATAAAGACCGGGACTTCGCCAAAAAGGTTGCCATTTTAAAGCAGTCGAACTTCATGAATGTCCGGCTTTCCGTCCGGGATCTCGTCTCCTTCGGCCGCTTTCCCTACTCACAGGGCTATTTAAACGATCAGGACTGGCAGAAGGTCGACGAAGCCATTCATTATCTCGAACTTGAAGACCTTGAGGATCAGTATCTCGATGAACTGAGCGGCGGACAGCGGCAGCGTGCGTTCATTGCCATGGTCCTCGCCCAGGATACGGACTATATCCTCCTCGATGAACCGCTGAACAATCTCGATATGAAGCATTCGGTGCAAATCATGAAGGTTCTTCGGAAAATGGTCGACGAACTGGGAAAAACCGTCGTCATGGTCATCCATGACATCAACTTTGCCTCCTGCTATTCGGATTACATCGTCGCGATGAAAGACGGAGAAGTGATGAAGGAAGGCTATAAATGCGATGTGATTCAAAGCGGAATACTAAAGCGAATCTATGATCTCGATTTTCACGTCCAGGAAATCAATAACCAGCAAATCTGCGTCTATTTTTCATAATACTGCTCATCAACCATAAACCATCAAACCTTTGGAGGGATTTACAATGAAACAAACGAAATTGCTTAAAGCCATTCTCGGCGGTCTGACGATCACCATGATGGGATGCGCCAATGACGAACAGGCTGCCGATGCCGGAAACAGTGAAGAAACGAATACATCAAACGAAGAAAACGTCCAAAACGACGAAGAATCCGGATCCGCCTACCCGATGACTATCACCCACGAGCTCGGGGAAACCGTGATCGGGGAACGCCCTGAAGCGGTTGTTGTCTTTGACTACGGTGTCGCGGATATCATGCTTGAAATCGGCGTGATGCCAACCGGTGTGCCACAGGGCAATATCCCGTCGTATCTCGATGCCCTTGAAGGCGACGACATTGAAGATGCCGGAACACTTTTCGAGCCGGACTTTGAGGCGATTTACGGCATGGATCCGGATCTGATCATTATTTCCGGCCGTGCGGCTGATGCGTATGATGATCTGTCCGAGATTGCCCCGACCCTGTTTGTCTCCGTCGATACGTCGGATTACATGAACAGCTTTGAAGAAAACGCCCGCCTGATCGGTGACGTGTTCAACGAAACGGAAACCGTCAGCGATCGGCTTCAGGACATTCAGATGGCCCTTGAAGACGTCAAGGCATTAACAGACGGCATGGAAGAACAGGCCCTGATTCTGATGACCTCTGAAGGTCAGCTGAGCGCCTACGGACCCGGCTCTCGATTCGGTATTATCCATGACGATTTCGGCATCCCCGCCGCGGATCCGGGCATCGATGAAGCGAATCACGGAATGAATGTTTCCTTCGAGTATGTGCTCGAGACCAATCCGGACTATATCTTTGTCATGGACCGCGGTGCCGTGGTCGCACCGGGGGAAGGCGAGACCGCCCAGGAGACCCTGGCCAATGATCTCGTGATGAACACGACCGCTTATCAAAAGGATCAGGTTATCGAACTTCATCCGGAATACTGGTATATCTCTGCCGGTGGCCTGACATCGGTATCGGAAATGATCAATCAGGTAAAAGACGGTCTGAAATGAGAAAATCCCGGTGGCCAATGGCCACCGGGAATGTTTCAGTTTAAGTAGGATTCCACAGCCTGTGTTACTTCGTAGGCGGTGTGATCGAGCTTAGAATTTTCGAATGCATGCTCACATTTGGCTTTATACGCCATGTCCTCATCATAGTGAGCCAGGTGTTTGGCGATGACGGAAGAAGCATCTCCCCGCTCAACCTGCCGTTCTCTCAGCGTTTGACGGTCTGCATAAATAAACAGCCGCACAACTTTACTGCCGTAGAGGTCCTTCAGAATCTGGGCTCCTTCGGTATTTAATACAAGATAAATACAGCCCTTCTCCTGGAAACGTTTTTTGACTTCCATTTCTTTAATGCCATACTGATATCCGTTGATCCGCACGCTCTCAAGGAATTCCCCTTCCTCTTTGGCCGCACGAAATTCGTCATCGGTGATGAAGTAATAATCTCTTCCCTCCACTTCATATGAACGCTTTGGTCTCGTTGTATAAGAGATAACGCCTTTCATTTGAAGTGTGCTTTGAGCCACGAGGTTCGCAATTGTCTTTCGCCCTGAACCATCGGGACCTGTGAAGACAAAAATCATCTCCTGATCTTTTAAATCATACATAATATCTGATCCTCCCCATTACGATTTTCAGCCGAGCATATAAAGCTCACGTTCACCATTATACGCGAGGAGGCATGATAAATCTTGTATTTTGCGATATTTTCATAAAAAACTTCTTATTTAAAAGGCCCGGATTCGTCTGCGGACGTCACCTCATACAGACAATGCAAGATGCATCAGAAGCGCGTCCTCATAAACGCCATTAATCAAAAAGAAGTCAGGATAACGGCCCGTTTCCACAAATCCGAGCTTCCTGTAGAGGCTGATCGCCCGCTCATTATCGGCCTTTACCTTCAGATGAAGATGCCGAATCTGACCGGACTCCTTCGCTTCACTGATCAAAGCCTCGATCATCGCGTTCCCGACACCCTTGCCCCAGCAGGCCTTCTTCACCGATACCGCAAGCTCGGCATGATGCGCGATCCGCTGATTGTCCGAGGCCTGATAGCTCGCCACCGCCACCAGCTCTTCCCCCAGAAAACCGGCAAGCATGCACGCACCGGGGTCTGCCTTGATCCTCGACAGAAAAGTCGCTTCCTCATTCTCCGTCATCGGCACACCGTTTCCGTCGATGAGGAGATGATCCGTTTCCGAGCCGACCTGCTTCAAGTAGGCAAGCAGCATCCCTGCATCTTCAGGTTCCGTTTCTCTGATCTTCACAGACATGCTGCATTCCCTCCTGTTTATACGGTTTTGAACTGAAAGACCGTTTCTTTCTGATAGATATCGCCTTTTCGCAAGATCGCATCACCAAGGGCATTCGGACGGTACTGGGTCTCGATGCAGATGCCCTGGTACTTCACATACTCTTCTCTGTCAAATTTGTTCCCCGTATAAATGACAACGGCCTCGTCATCGGTCGTGACCTCAAGCCGAAGGTCAGGAGACTCAAGCACAATCTCCGGTGTGACGGCTTTATTGAGGAGGAACGGATGATCCACGCCCCCGCCAACCTGCGTCATCTGCGGATGTGCGGCCTCCGGTAAAAACGACAGGTCTCTCTTTGAGCGAAAGTCGAAATCCGGTTCATCGTCCACCTGAACAATCCGCTCCGGAATATCCTCCTCATCGAGAAACAGCACCCGATCGGCGTCAATGCTGAGCCTGTGGTCTGTCACTGGCCGCGGCGCTCCGGACAGATTGAAATACGTATGCTGCGTGAGATTCAGCGGTGTATCGGCACTAGACTCGGCCGAATAGCTGATGATCCAGCGGTTCTCATCGGTCACCTCATACGTCACGGACACTCTTACATCCCCTGGATACCCGCCATCACCGTCCGGACTCAGGATCGTGCAGACGACTTTGTCCGGAGCTGACTGATGCAGCGTCCATTCCTGCTTGGATAAACCGGCTTCGCCGCCGTGCAAATGATGCTTTCCTTCATTCGCCGGCACCGTGATCACCGATCCGTCCGGCATTGTAATGATCCCTTCTTTCTGCCTGCCCGCTGAGCGCCCGACAGCCGCACCGAGATAGTACGGATTCGTTTTATACCGTTCCTCATCTTCATAGGATACGACGACGTTTCGCTTTTTGCCGTTGCCGTCGGTCAGCCAGAGATCCGTGACACAGGCCCCTGTCGGAATCACCCGCATCTTCATCGTTCCACTCTTGTTTTCAATGATTACGCTGTTGTCTGATGCATGCATAGAACCACCTCCGGATTATTCAGGCGCGGAAAGGTTTCAGGCTGTGATTGATCGCCTTCGTTGCCCCGTACACCTGCTGATACTGCGTGAACAGGTCACGGTAGAGCGCCCGGTTTTCTGCGACCGGTTGATAGTGGTCCTGTTCGTCCACAAACACCGCCGCGCAGTCCTTCAGATTCTCAAACCAGCCGACGCCGTATGCGGCAAGCATGGCTGCTCCCATTCCCGGGCCTTGTTCACTCTTTAATGTTACCACTTCCGCGTCGAAAATGTCTGCCTGAATTTGCAGCCAAAGCGCGCTCTTTGCCCCACCGCCAATCGAGATGATCTTTGAGATGACCTTGCCCTTCTCGCGGAACGTCTCAACGGTTTCATTCAGTGAAAAGGTAATGCCCTCGATCACGGCTCTTGTGAAATCACCGCGGGTATGGCTCGCCTGAATGCCTGTGAACGTGCCGCGGATTTCACTGTCCGGATGCGGGGTGCGTTCCCCGACAATATACGGGGTGAACAATAGTCCTTTCGCTCCTGCAGGAGACGAGACCGCTTCTTCAATCAGTGCCCCAAACGGCGTATCCGGACTGAATGTGTCCTTGTACCAGCTGAGGCTGTAACCGGCGGCAAGTGTCACACCCATGGTATAAAACACATCCGGCGCCCCGTGATTGAAATAATGCACACTGCCGGCGAAATCTTTGTCACCGGACGCTTCATAGGACAGGACAACCCCGCTCGTTCCCGTTGAACAGAGGGTGACCCCCTCTTCGAGAATACCGGATCCGATTGCCCCGCAGGCATTATCGGCACCCCCGGCAAAGACCCTGCACGTAACGGGCAGTCCGGTTTCTTTTGCGGTCTGTTCGGTGACCGTGCCCGTCTGACCATGAGAAGCAATCAGCGGAGGCAAAAGTGACAGCGGTATCCCGTTTTTCTCTGCCATTTCCGTGCTCCACTCTTTTTTGGCCACATCCAACAAAAGCGTGCCTGCGGCATCTGAATAATCCATATGCAGCTCACCTGTGAGCTGCAGGCGGACGTAATCTTTCGGCAGGACAAACACCGCCGCCTCTTTGAAATGCGACGGTTCATGCTTCTTGACCCACATCAGTTTCGGGAGGGTGAAGCCCTCAAGGGCTGGATTCTTCGTAATGGCGTGAAGACGGTCGAGTCCCACATTGGCTTCGATCTCCCGGCACTCTGCCGTCGTTCTCGTGTCATTCCAGAGAATGGCCCGTCTGATTGGACGGTGCTCGTTATCGAGGAGCACGAGGCCGTGCATCTGACCTGAAAAGCTGATCCCCTCAACCGTATCCCCTTCAGGAAGACGGTCCATCACCGTCTTGATTGCTTCTTTTGATGCGTTCACCCAATCATCCGGGTCCTGTTCACTGTAGCCGGGGCTGTCGTGATAAATTGGATAAGACACCGACGCCTCGTCTCTTACCGTACCGTCTTTTGCGACAAGCAGCACTTTGACCGCGCTTGTTCCTAAATCCACACCTAAAACACTGTTCATCTGATCCACGCTCCTTATTATAAATTTTGCATAACCATGTCTTCTTTTCATTGCCCTGATCTGTCAGAAAAACATGCGGACAGTGTATACACGGATCCGCATGTTCAAAAGGGGGTTACTATTAAATCTTACACGGACAGGAGATACTGATTCATGCGGGCTTTGATCTTCTCAAGCTGCCCGGACTGAAGATCGACGTTGTCGATATCGAGGGCATGGGCTTCAAGCTCTTTCAGGCTCGTCTTCCCTGATACGATTTTTTCACCGATTCCGGTTGTGAACGTCTCATAGCGCTTGTCGACAATCGATTCAAAGAACTTGTCATCGATCATTTTCTGAGCGACCTTAAGGCCTACGGCAAAGGCATCCATGCCGGCAATATGCGCGTGGAAGAGGTCGTCGGTTTCAAACGAACCGCGTCGGACCTTCGCGTCAAAGTTCAGTCCGCCGCGACCGAGTCCGCCGTTCTTCAGAATCTCATACATCGCGAGGGTCGTCGCGTACAGATCCGTCGGGAACTCATCGGTATCCCAGCCGAGAAGAAGGTCACCCTGATTCGCGTCGACGGATCCGAGCATGCCGGACTCGCGGGCGGTACGGAGTTCATGTTCAAACGAATGACCGGCAAGGGTCGCATGATTCGCTTCAATGTTAAACTTAAAGTGATCCTGAAGGCCGTACTGATAAAGGAATGACGTCGCCGTCGCCACATCGAAATCATACTGGTGTGTCGTCGGTTCTTTCGGCTTTGGCTCAATCAGGAACTGGGCATCAAAGCCGATTTCCCTGGCGTAATCGATCGCCATATGATAAAGGCGGGCCAGGTTATCGAGTTCAAGCTTCATATTCGTGTTCAGGAGGGTTTCATAGCCTTCCCGTCCACCCCAAAAGACGTAGTTCTCGGCACCGAGCTCTTTTCCGATTTCAAGACCTTTCTTGATCTTCGCCGCTGCAATCGCATACACATCCGCGTGACTTGAAGTGCCGGCTCCGTGAGTAAAGCGCGGGTTTGTAAAGTTATTCGCCGTGTTCCAGAGAAGCTTCGTCTTGCTCGTCTTCATGTAAGACTGGATCATCGCCGTGATTTCATCAAGGTTCTTATTCGTCTCGCGCATCGTAGTGCCTTCAGGGGCGATGTCGATGTCGTGGAAACAGAAGAACGGAGCATCGATTTTCTCAAAGAATTCAAATGCGGCCTCCACTCTCGCTTTCGCCTGATCCATCCCGGTGAGATGATCCCAAGGGCGTTTCGCCGTTCCTGCACCGAACGGATCACTGCCGTCTCCGGTGAAAGTGTGCCAGTAGGCAACACCGTAACGGAGGATATCTTCCATCGTCTTGCCGCCGATTTTCTCTTCCGGATTATAAAATTTAAACGCGTACGGATTGTTCGATTCTCTGCCTTCGTACGTTACTTTTGAAACCTGATCAAAATAGCTCATGTGTGTATTCCCTCCATAAAACAAGTATTTGATAAACCCAGTCTAACAGGTTATACTTAGTTTGTCTATTGAATTAACTAAGTTTACCGAAAAAAGTTGAAACGCTTTCATGTTTACCTGTCTGCCGGTGAAATTGCCATTTTCCGCCGTGACAGGTACAATAGATGCTGATTCAGAAATGGAACGTTCAGAAAAAGGGAGACATCGACATGGCCTCATATCAATTGGAAGTGAAACAGCAAAATAAAAAGCTCATCCTGAAAACCGTCTATCAGCTTGAACCGATCTCACGGGCAGACTTAGCAAAAGTCCTCTCATTAACGAAAGCCACGGTCTCCAATCTCGTTGATGAACTCGTGCAGGAGCATTACCTCGAACAGGTCGGACTCGGAAAATCGAGCGGCGGGAGAAGACCGCTCATGCTGAAGATCAATGAAAAGGCCGGTTACACGATCAGCGTGGACATCGGCGTCAACTATATCCGCTCCATTTTAACCGACCTGAAGGGCGGCATTATGAAGAAAGCCGTGGAGACGACGGATACAAATGTGTATGAGGACACGATGCGCTACATTGAAACAATGGTCAACAACCTCATCAATGACATGGATGACGCACCGTTCGGACTCGTCGGCATCGGGTTTGGTGTCCCGGGGCTTGTCGATTCCGACGGGACCGTTATCTCCACACCGAATCTGGACTGGCAGGAATCCGATATCCGAAAACGGTTTGAAGCAGCCTTTGACGTGCACGTCATTGTCGAAAATGAAGCCAATGCCGGCGCTTTTGGAGAGAAGTCATTCGGTGAAGGGATCTCATCAGACCACTTCATCTATATTTCCGGCGGAATCGGCATCGGCGTCGGTCTGATTTTTGACGGGGTTCTCTACAGAGGACGGAACGGCTTTACAGGGGAACTCGGCCACACGATTATTCAAATGGACGGCCTGACATGCAGCTGTGGAAAAAAAGGATGCTGGGAGCGGTATGCGTCTGAACTCTATATTCTCAAAGAGTATGAGAAGCTGAAAGGGATGCCGTGGCATCAGCTCACCCTTGAAGAGGCTGTAACAGAAGCCGCTGCAGATGAAGACGTCCGGGCCATTTTTCACCGTGCGGCAAGGCACTTCGCCATCGGTCTGACGAACATCATCAACAGCTTCAACCCGGAAAAAATCATCGTCGGCAACCGCCTCACCCAGGCAGAGCAGTATATGCTGCCGGTGATTGAAGAGGTGATCGCCGAAACAGCGATCTCCCCGATTGCAAAGGGCGTCGGGATCCATTTTAACAACACCGATCAGCTCGCAACGGTACTCGGTCTGTCTGCGTTCTCCATCGAACGCTTCTTTGACCGCGAGTTCAGCACCTGATTATCGTCAACAACCCAACGACTAAAGTCGTGGGCTTGTAAAAGCCCCTGTTGACTAGCCTAAGTCTTTCGAGGACTACGTTGGATTGGTCACGACACCTTACGGTGCGGATTCTAGCTGTAAGCCCTGTCGCTTGTGATTAAAAGCCCGAACGGGTTGTGGGCGGTGTTGCAAGCGTAAAAGCCTTTCCAACATTGGCGAAGAATACCTGACTCCTGAAAGGAGGTACACGTTATGTTCGTGTACGTATTAAACAAAAACGGCCAACCTTTAATGCCGTGCAAACCGAGAAAAGCACGATTATTGTTGAACGAAAAGAAAGCAAAAGTTGTGAAGCAAACCCCTTTTACGATCCAACTGCTTTACGGTTCAAGTGGCTACAAACAGCCTGTTTCATTGGGTGTGGATGCCGGAACCAAGCACATCGGATTCAGCGCACCGACGGAGAAAGACGTGTTATTTGAAGGTGACGTTCAACTGAGAACGGACATTCAGGATAAACTGGCAACAAGACGGCAGTACCGACGATCAAGAAGAAGCCGAAAAACAAGGTACAGACAACCGAGATTCGACAATCGAAAGAAAGAAAAAGGATGGCTTGCCCCTTCCGTGCAACATAAAGTGGATTCGCATATCCGTTTTGTTGAAAAAGTCCATGCGTTGTTGCCGATCACAACAATAACAGTTGAAGTGGCACAGTTTGATATTCAGAAAATCAAAAAGCCTGAAATCGAAGGGGAAGGCTATCAACAAGGCGATCAGTTTGGGTTTTGGAACGTCAGGGAGTACGTGTTTTTCAGAGACAACCATCGTTGTCAGCACTG
Organism: [Bacillus] selenitireducens MLS10; assembly: GCF_000093085.1. Taxonomy (GTDB): domain Bacteria; phylum Bacillota; class Bacilli; order Bacillales; family Salisediminibacteriaceae; genus Salisediminibacterium; species Salisediminibacterium selenitireducens. Next base: position 3,063,578 of record NC_014219.1, read on the forward strand.
CAAAGGGAAGTCGAAAGACAAGATACTGAATGTTCATCACATCGAAAGCCGTAAGACAGGCGGTGACAGCCCTGACAACCTCTTAACGTTATGCGAAACGTGCCACAAGAAGATTCACCGTGAAGGATTGGAACACCTCTTTCAGCGAAAGAAAAAACCCTTTCGTGATGCTTCGCAGATGGCGGTCATGCGTTGGTTTATCTACAACGGGCTGAAAGCCCGCTATCCTGATGCGAAGCTGACGTATGGTTATCTGACGAAGAATACCCGCATAGAACACAGCTTAGAGAAATCTCATGCTGTCGATGCCCGTTGTATCAGTGGTCATCCGACGGCAAAACCAAGCGAAGCCACGTATCAGTACAAGCAGGTTCGCAAGAACAACCGGCAATTACACAAGACGACGATTTTAAAAGGCGGGATTCGCAAGGCAAACAAAGCGGAACGTTTCGTGAAAGGTTTCCAATTATTCGATAAGGTGCTTTGCGAAGGGCAACCCTGCTTCATTTTCGGGCGACGAAAAACAGGGTCGTTTGATTTGCGATTGCTCGATGGCACAGTTATCAGCAGGGGGAAAAGTTATAAAAAAATAGCGTTAAAAGAAAAAGCCACGTCGTGGCTTGTTGAAAGGAGTGAAACCGTCCACATTCCTCCCCATGAATGAATTCGGGGGTTTCCGGTGGACGTATCTCATGAAATGACAGAATACGAAAGCCGGACGCCTTCCATGATCGGAGGTGCCCGGCTTTTTTGTTAATGATTGTCTCCTCCGTTCTCAGCCCGTCCTTTCCCGGAACTGCTTTCGGTAGCGGGCAGGCGTCATGCCCGTTACCTTGTCAAAACGCTCAGTGAAATACTCCGGACTGCCAAAACCCGTTCGTTCGGCAATCTCCTCAATCCTGCAGTCGGTCTGACTGAGCAATCTTCTGGCATGTTGCACCCGGACCGTCACCAGATAATCTTTGTAAAGGACCCCGAACGTGTCTTTAAACAGCTGACCCAGGTAAACGTGATTGAGGTAGAAACGGCCGGCGATGGCCTTCAGTGTCAGGGGCTGATCATAGTGCTCGTCAATATACGTCTTAATCTGATGAATCGTCCCCGGAGTTTTTAGGGGATCAAGTGCTTTTCGTACGTCGCGAACGTCGATCGGTGTCCGAATGACAGCCGAGGCGCCCTCTGCCAATCCTTCCCGGATCAGGTCCTCTCTCTTTTGATCCGCCACCAGTACGATTCTGAATGACGGACAGGCCGAAGCCTCCAGCACCGTCCGCACCTGTCCTTCTTTCACCAGATTTGTTCCTGTAATCAACACATGCACTTCTGCGGATTTCAGGGTGTCGATGATTTCTTTACCACTGCCCGATTGAAGAAACCGGTACCCGTTCACCCCTGCGTCTGACAAAAAATCGCCGAGTTTTCGTGCATCGGGCTGTTCGATGTGTGCGATGATCACTTGTGACATATCATTCTCCTCTCTCAGACCGGTGTTGCTCCGCATTGACGTAAACGCTTACAGACTGTATGATGAAATCACCTTAATTTAATCATTAAACTAAGAAGGCGTCAACCGCTTCCTCCATTCCCTTCCCGCGTCGACAAACAAAGCCATTCGTGGTTTACTGATACTGATAACATTGTTCTAAAAGAAAACTTGGCATGTCGTAAAGCCTTCGTTGCACGTATACGATCATTCTGTAACGGAGTGAATCATTCCTATGGCAGTAAAAAGGAGAAAAGCCGATGAGAGGACCGCTGAAAATACCAAACACGCTCCGCAACCAGATCTTGATCCTCTTTTCGTCGGTGATGGTCGTGGTGCTTCTGACCGCAGGACTTCTGACGTATAATCTCGTGACGGATATTTTAAAGGAGAATGCTGAAAACCAGCTCGAGCAGACGGCGCAGGAACAGCTGAACAGGATTGATTCCCAGTTCGAGACCATCGACCTGATCACCACGCAGATCGCTACCAACCCTTCCGTCCAATCGATCCTTACGAGCCGGCAGGACGGCCTGATCCCGACGTTCACACAAAGGCAGTCCATGCAGGAAATCGTCAACAACTACCAGGCCTATACATCCGGCATGCCTTCCTTTGAAATGTATTTCCCGAATTATGCCCGGCTCTATCCGTTGAATGAGCTGCAGCTTCCGATCCGGATGGACAGCACGTGGGTCGAGTTGGCGGAGGAAGAAAACGGACGGATTATCTGGGCCGGCTCCGACCCCCTCGACGAAAACGCCTACCTCACGATCCGGCAAATTAACCTGATCGACCGCGATTTCTCGAGAGGCGGGTACCTTGTTACGAAAATTGACCGGAATTATTTCAACCTCGAAAGCCGCCTTCAGGCCTATGAAGAGACGGACAACCTGGCGATTCTCTTTGATCAGACAGGCAGCTACATCACATCGAACCTCGAAGAAGACGTCCTCGCCGGTCTGAACGTCGCCGAATCCGAGCGGACGGTCCAAATCGAAGGTGCTGAATATTTGCAGGTACAGGTCGAGAGCGCACAGACCGGCTTTATGCTGTCTCTTTACACACCGTTGAACAACCTGCTTGCCGGCATCACCGGTATCGGTACGGCCATTCTCATCGCAGGTTCCGTCGGGCTGATGGTATTCACTGTCACCAGTTTTCATATTTCCCAGATCATCACCGCCCCGTTGGAGAGACTCACCGCAGCAATGAAGCGGGCCCGTCAGGGCGAGCTCGAGACAACACCCGACATCTCTTCCACGACGGAGATGAATGAACTGAACCATTCCTATAATGACATGGTCGAACGGACGAACCATCTCATCCGTGAAGTGTACGAGAAAGAACTGATGCAAAATCAGGCCGAACTGAAAGCCCTTCAGGCTCAGATCAATCCTCATTTTCTCTTTAATACACTCGAAGCCCTCTACTGGTCCATTGATGAAAAAGACCCGGAGAGTGCGGAAATGATCATTACGATGTCCGATTTATTCCGCTACACCATCAGTGACTCCGCTTCCTCAACGGACTGGGTGACGTTGGAAGAGGAAGCTGCACATATTGAAGACTACCTCCGGATTATGCAGCTGCGCTTCGGCGATGAGATGACGTGGACCATCGATCTGCCAACAGAATTGGCACACCTCCCGGTTCCGAAACTCTTGATTCAGCCCATCGTCGAGAATGCGGTGCTTCACGGTATCAGTCAAAAATCCGAGCGCGGTCACATTGCCATTACCGTGCAGCGGATGAATGAATCACCAAAACGGATTGCCGTCACCGTCACCGATGACGGCGTCGGAATGACTGAAGCGACGAAGGAAGCACTCTTTCATGAAAACCGGCATACAAACAGTCATGTCGGCCAGACGGGTAAACGGATCGCGATGATCAACTGTCTCGAGCGTCTCATCCGTAATTACCCGGATCACGAGATGGGCGACGCCATTCAAGTCGTCAGTGAACCGGGTCAAGGAACGACTGTGACCCTCTGTATCCCGGAGAAAGGAGGCACCGCCTCATGACCGCAAAACCGCTCTCGATTCTGATTGTCGATGATGAACCCCGTTCACGAAACGGTGTCAAACGGACCCTTGAAGCCAATCTCATGGAACTCTCCGAAATCCGGACCGCTGCAAACCCTCACGACGCCATGGACCACATTCGCACGAGTCACGTGGATCTCGTCATCACCGATATCCGGATGCCCGTCATGACAGGACTCGAACTGATCGATGCCCTTCAGGAACAGTCCGGCGAGCTCTTGTTCATTGTCATATCCGCCTACTCGGAATTCGACTATGCCCAGCGTGCCCTCGAACTCGGTGTCATCCAGTATTTACTGAAGCCCGTCCAAAAGCAAAAGCTGCTCGACGCCGTTCAGAAAGCCGCGAAGAAAATCCAGGATCACAGGCAAATGGGTCGGGTCACGAAGATGATCGATCCCTCGCTCCCCTCTTTTCGTGAGAATCCCGATACCTATTCTGAACCGATCCTCGAAGCGCTGCACTTTATCGACGATCACCTTTCGGACAAGATCGGCATAAAAGACGTTGCGGCAACGGTTCACCTGAACCCGAACTATTTAAGCGCCCATTTCAAAGAACAGGTCGGCATGACCTTCTCTGAGTACCTGACCCGAAAGCGGCTCCAGTACGCCAAATCGCTGCTTTTGAACTCGTCTTCGACCGTGGCGGATATCGCAGACAAGTCGGGCTACCAGACAGCCAAGTATTTCGTCAAGATCTTCAAAGAATACGAGAAGATGACACCGAGCCAGTTCAGAAAAGCCAACCGGTCATCGTCATAACCTGATAAAAGTGGTATTTCATGTGATGATCATGACCTTATGACAGCGCTTTCTTCACGGTATACTTACCGTAGATTCACTCAATAAACTAAGTCAAGGGGGATTCATCAATGGAAAAGAAAGCGCTTAAAGGATTAACGGCACTGTCAATGGCTTCACTGGTTACGCTCGCTGCATGCGGCACGGACAACACCTCGGAAGATGCAGGCGCAGCCGGCGTAAATGACGCAGGAAACACAGACACCGCTGAAAACGGCGACGCCGATAAAGAGGATGTGACGCTCGATTTCATGCACCTCTGGCCACAGGGCAGCTCACCGGACCACTACAGAATCGTCAGTCAGATCATTGAAGAATTCGAAGACATGCACCCTCACGTGACCGTTGAACTCGAAGTTCTGGAAAATGAGCAGTATAAAAACAAGATGCAGGTCATTTCATCGTCCAATCAGCTTCCTGACGTGGGCATGACCTGGCCGGCCGGTTACATGGAGCCTTACGTAAACGGCAACATGTTCGCGCCTCTTGATGACATTCTTGATGAAGACGGACTCCGGGACGATTTCGTCGCAGGTACCCTCGAAGCTTATGAAATGAACGGCGATTCCTACGCACTACCATTGGAACTGAACATCGCACCGGTTTTCTACAACAAAGCGATTTTTGACGAATACGGCGTGGACGTACCGGAAACCTTTGATGACTTTATGGATGCCATTGATACCTTCGTTGAAAACGATATGGCACCGATCGCACTCGGTAACCGCGACCGCTGGACAGGATCGCTCTGGTACATGTATCTCGCAGACCGCATCGGTGGACCGGATGCACTGAATGCAGCCATTGACCGAAGCGGCTCCTTCGAAGACGAGCGACTCATTGAAGCGGCAGAACGTACCGTCGACATGGTCCAGAGTGATGCCTTTATCCGCGGATTTAACGGTCTGTCCGACCAGGAAGCGAAATCCGAATTTATGAACAGCAATGCAGCCATGTACCTGATCGGATCATGGGATCTGCCGAACTACACAACCAATGAAGAAGTGCCACAGGAATTCCGCGACAACATCGGCTTCTTTAAGTTCCCTGAAGTTGACGGCGGAGATGGCGACATCAACAGCTGGGTTGGCGGACCGGGTGTAGGCCTGTTCGTGGCAGAGAACTCCGACATTCAGGAAGAAGCCAAAGCGTTCGTCAAGTACTTTGCTGAAGAGTGGGGCAAGTATTCCGTTGAAGATGCAGGGGTGATCCCGGGCACGCAGGTGGATACCGATGCAGTTGACCTCCCGGATCTGTTCGTGGAAGTCCTCGATGAACTGAACAATGCGTCGAACATCACCCTGTTTGCTGACGTGCAGATGAGCGCAGGCGTTGCTGAGACACACCTGAATCAGATTCAGGCACTGTTTGGTGAAGCTGTGACACCGGAAGATTTTGCCCGGGAACACGAAGAAGCTTTGTCTGACGAAGACTGATCACGTCAACGGCTGACCAGTCAATCCGGATTCTAGGGGCATGACGCCGCACATGCGGCGTATGCCCTTTCTTCATCAAAGGAAGGAGAGCTTAACATGAATCGAATCATGTCCGATAAACGCATCATCGCCATGTACACGCTCCCGGCCCTGCTGTTGATCATCGTCCTGATCTATGTCCCGATCGTCCTCACCGGCTATTACGGCCTGATGGACTGGGACGGCATCGGTGCCATGACCTTCATCGGCCTGGAGAACTACCAGACCCTCATTTCCGATTCGTTATTCTGGCAGAGTGCCTGGCATTCCCTGTTGCTCGCAGTCTTTTCTGTAGCGAGTCTCGTCATTTATCTCGCCATTTCCGTTGTTTTGTCATCCAATATTAAGGGAGCTGACTTCTTCAGGAAAGTCTATCTGATCCCGATGCTCCTGTCTTCCGTTGCCATCGCTCAGCTCTGGATGCGGATCTATCATCCGTCCAACGGGGTTATGAACCGGTTTCTTGCATGGATTGGAATGGAAAATCCGCCCCTTTGGCTCTCGGATACGAACATCGTCCTGTTCGCGATCTTTATCCCGATCCTGTGGCAGTATGCCGGCTTTTATATCATCATTTATTATGCGGCCCTCCGAAACATTCCGAATGAGCTGATGGAAGCCGCCAGAATTGACGGGGCAACACCTTTTCAAATTGCCTACAAGATCAAAATTCCACTGATCTCAGGCATCATCAAAGTCACAATCGTCCTCGCTGTCATCGGGTCCCTCAAGTACTTCGACCTGATTTACGTCATGACGGACGGTGGTCCGAACGGAGCCAGTGAAGTGATGGCGTCCTATATGTACAAGCTCGCTTTTCGGACTAACGACTTCGGATACGGCAGTGCCATCGGCTTCTTCCTGCTCGTTCTGATTATGGTTGTGACGTATTTCATCCGAAAACTCACCGCGTCCAAAGACGACGAGGTTCAATACTGATACAGAGGAGGTTATCTAAATGGCTACAACAACAACTGCCGCTGAACCTGCAGCCGAAACGATGTCTGCTGCAGGCAAACTGAAAGGCAAGCTGCTGAAGAGCATCTTGTACGTCATACTCGGCCTGATCGCCGTGGTGCAGATTCTTCCTCTGATCTGGCTTGTTCTCTTCTCACTCAAGGACAATCAGGAAGTGTTCAATCTGCCGCCTCTCGCGCTTCCGCAAGATCCAAACTGGGGGAACTATCTGCGTGTGTGGACAGATGGCAATATCGGGCTTTACTTCTTTAACAGCATTATCGTGACAGGCTCTGCCGTGATTCTGACGATTCTGCTTGCAAGCTTCGTCACCTTTGCCATCACACGGATGAACTGGAAACTGAATAAAATCGTGCTTGCGCTCTTTATGATCGGGCTGATGATTCCTGTACACTCCACGCTTATCCCGCTCTTCAGCTTCTTTTTGAATATCGGGCTCATGAACACCCATCCGGCCATCATTCTCACCTACACGGCCTTTAACCTGCCGTTGACCATCATGATCCTGCTTGGCTTTTATTACACCATTCCGCGCGAGCTTGAGGAAGCGGCGATTGTGGATGGCTGTTCGATTCACAGAATGTTTTTCCAGATCATCCTGCCGCTCACGGCACCTGTCGTCGCAACAACTGCCATCATCAACATGATCTACAACTGGAATGAGTTCGTCTTTGTGAACACGTTTATCAGTTCGGATTCCCTGAAAACCCTGACCGTCGGCATTCAGAACTTTATCGGCCAATACTCGACAGACTGGGGTGCCATCGGGGCGACACTTGTCATCAGTGTGCTTCCCCTGTTAATCGCATTCGTCTTCCTCAGTAACCGGATCGTCGAAGGCATTACCGCAGGATCTGTCAAAGGCTGATCCCAATTGATTGAAGGAGCTGATTTTCATGACCATGATTACAAATCCGATTTTACCAGGCTTTCATGCCGATCCATCCATTTGCCGGGTTGGCGATGATTTTTACATTGCCACCTCCACCTTCGACTGGTTCCCGGGCGTGAGAATTCATCACTCCCGTGACTTAAAGCACTGGCGGCACATTGCGAGTCCGCTCGACCGCGTGTCCTTGCTCGATCTGAAAGGAAACATGAACTCCGGCGGGGTCTGGGCACCTTGCCTGAGCTACAGCGACGGGCTCTTTTACCTCATTTATACCGACGTCAAACAGTGGCACGGTGCGTTTAAAGACACGCATAACTACCTGGTCACGGCCCCGTCCATCGAGGGCCCGTGGTCTGAACCGATTTACCTGAACTCAAACGGCTTTGATCCGTCTCTGTTCCACGATGATGACGGACGCAAATGGCTCGTGAACATGCTCTGGGATTTCCGTAAAGACCGCCACCCGTTCGCCGGGATCGTGCTTCAGGAATACAGCCCTCTCGAACAGAAACTGACCGGTCCTGTCAAGATGATCTACGAAGGAACGGAGATCAAACTGACGGAAGGGCCTCACCTGTACAAGCGAAACGGCTATTACTACCTGTTTGTCGCAGAAGGCGGAACCCAGTATGAGCACGCTGAGACCGTCGCCAGATCCAAAGCGATCGACGGCCCTTACGAGACGGATCCGCACTACCCGTTTATCACCGCCTGGAAAAAGCCGCATCTGCCGATTCAAAAAAGCGGTCACGGCAGTCTCGTCGATACACCGGAGGGCGAATGGTATTTCGTCCATCTCGGGGGACGCCCGGTCAATGGCAAGTACTGCACCCTGGGCAGAGAAACGTTTATCCAGAAAGCCGTTTGGACAGACGATGACTGGATCCGCCTCGCCGACGGCAGCCAGTCACCGTCTCTCGAAGTTGAAGGCCCGACGCTGCCTGATCACCCTTTTGAAGCGGAACCTGTGATTGATGATTTTGATGACGACAGCCTCTTTCCGGGTTGGTGGAATTCTTTACGGATCCCGATGACTCCGGATTGGGTCAGTCTCACAGAGCGGCCCGGCCATCTCCGTCTCAAGGGCATGGAATCAATGACCTCGCTTCACAGCCAGGCTTTGATTGCCAGACGACAGACGGATTTTCAGTGCACCATTGAAACAGCCCTTGATTATCAGCCTGAGCACTTTCAGCACATGGGCGGCATGACGGTCTTTTATGACACGACGGACTTTCTGTATCTGCACATTACCGCACACCCCGTCAAGGGACGGGTTTTGCAGATCATGCAAATGACTGACGGTGAGTACGATGAAGTCCTTCTCTCGCCACAAACGATTACCCCGAGTGGCACGGTGAAGCTGAAAGGCATCATCGACATCGACCACGTGCAGTTCTATTACATGGATCAGGATACCCCTGACTGGGTCGCCATCGGCCCGGCACTTGACGTCACACATATGTCCGACGACAGTGCCCCTGATGTCCGCTTTACCGGCACCTTTGTCGGCATGGCCACACAGGACTTGAGCGGCACACGAAAGCCGTGTGATTTTGATTATTTCAAATACGAAAAAAAGTAACGTGAAAAGGAGGCCCACGCCATGAAAATGCGCTGGCTGTCGAACCCGCTGTACCTGGCTGCCGATCTGTTTACGAAACTCGTGCTCCTGAACTTTCTCTGGGCAGTCTTTACCCTTCTGGGACTGATTGTCTTCGGCCTCGCTCCTGCAACGGTGGCATTGTTTACCCAGTTGAGACGGATGACCTGGAAACAGGACGAAAGTGTTCAGCTGTACGGCCTGATGTCGTCCTTTTACCGGACATGGAAAGCTGAATTTGTCAGAGCAAACCTCTTTGCAACGGGCTTTTATTCGCTCCTCCTCATCTGGGGCATCAACCTCATGATTATGCCCGTTACAGAGGGCGGTATGCAGCTTGCGATGATGGTCTCAAACAGTCTCTTCGGTGCGGTGCTCCTCCTTTTGCTTTTGTTTTGGTTTCCGGTTTATGTACACTTCGATCTCAAATGGAGCGATGCCCTGAAGGTTACGGCGATGATTCCGTTTCGGAACCTGTGGACCACCGCTTTGACGGTGACGGCAGTGGCGGGATTTCTCACCGTTCTCTATCTGTTTCCGCCGCTCATCAGCTTCGTCGGGATCAGTGGCCTCGCCTGGCTTGTGATGATCGCTTCAAAGAAGAGCTTTCTCCATGTTCAGCCTGTCCAATCATAAAAAGGAAAGGTCCCCCTGATGGAGGACCTTTTTTTGATTACTGCTTTTCGTAATGGGCTTTCACCTGATCGCGAAGGGCCCGTTTTAGGAATTTCCCGACAGACGTTTTCGGAATCTCTTCCATAAAGATCACATCATCAGGCAGCCACCATTTGGCAAACTGCGGTCTGAGAAAGTCAAGGATCTCCTCTTTTGTCGACATCTTTCCTTCATGAAGGACGACGCAGGCAACCGGACGCTCCTGCCATTCCGGATCGGGAATTGACACGACGGAGGCCTCAAAGACGGCTTCATGGGCCATCAGTGCATTCTCAAGGTCGACGGATGAGATCCATTCACCGCCGCTCTTGATGAGATCCTTCGTGCGGTCCACGATCTTGATGACCCCTTCTTCATCCACGGTACAAACATCACCGGTATGAAGCCAGCCATCGACGAATGCTTCCTCTCCCCGGTCATCCTTATAATAATCATCGGCAATCCACGGTCCCCTTAACAGAAGTTCGCCCATATCTTCATCATTCCAGGCCACCTCCCCGCCACCGCCGACGACTTTCATTTCGAGGCCCGGTACGAGGATCCCCTGCTTCGCCCGTTTTTTAAAGCGCTCTTCTTCAGGGAGGTCGAGTTCATAGCTCTTCAGTCTCGACACCGTCGCAAGCGGCGACGTTTCTGTCATGCCGTATGCGTGGAGGAACGGGACGTTGTACGTTTGTTCAAAGGTCTTGATCATCCCCATCGGTGCCGCAGATCCGCCGCATACCACGGCACGGAGGCTCGAGACATCGTAGGACTTCGCTTCGAGTTCCTTAAGCAGCGCCATCCAAATCGTCGGCACACCCGCCGTGATCGTGACCTTCTCGGATTCAATGAATCCGGCGAGTATTTCCGGAGTAAAACGCGGCCCCGGCATGACCTGGTTCGTCCCAAGCATCGTGGAGGCGTATGGCATGCCCCAGGCATTGACATGAAACATCGGCACTACCGGCATGATCGTATCATATTCGCTTAAAGCCACGCTGTCCGCCATACTGAGTCCCATGCTGTGAAGCACCGTGGACCGATGCGTGTAGACAACGCCTTTCGGATTGCCCGTTGTCGCGGATGTAAAGCACATCCCGGCAGGCATATCTTCCGTCAGATCATCCGGATACTGAAAGGACGGATCTCCGTCTTTGATCCACTCTTCATACGAGTACACATTCGGCACCTTCGTGTCCGGCAGTTCCCCGTCGGTCATCACGACGAACGCCTTCACCGTCTTCAGTTTGTCATACACGGCCTCGACGAGGGGAAACACATCCTCATCGACAAAGATCATCTCGTCCTCTGCGTGATTAATGATGTAGACGATATGCTCCGGGGAGAGACGGATATTGATCGTATGCACGACCGCACCGATACCAGGGAGAGCGAAATACAGTTCCAGATGCCGGTGATGGTTCCAGGCAAGAGTCCCGACTCTGCCCCCTCTCGGAATACCGAACTGCGTCAGCTTGTCTGCGAGTTGCCTTGTCCGTCTGCCGATCTCTCCATACGTGAACCGTTGTACACCGGAGCCGGTTCGGGAAATGACCTCTTTTTTCGGAAAGAATTTCTCCGCCCGTTCAATCAGCGACGGGATTAACAAATCACCTTTCATCATCTTGCATCTCCACCTTCCATCATAGTGTGATCACGCCTGATCCTGTCTGTAAGTCCTGATGTATAGTGCATGAAGTTAACCGTTCTTCAGACCGTGCACAAACAAATCATAAAAGGACGCTGTGACGGCATGCGCCGGAATCGGACCATCAGGGCGAAACCATTGATAGCTCCAGTTACACGCCCCGATAATTGCAAGGGCCTGAAGTTCCGTGTTCATGCCGCTGCGAAACACCCCGCGCCTGACCCCTTCATCCAGCACTTCGTGAAGCTGCTTTAAAAACTGATCCCGCTTCGGAATAATCGCCGCGAGATGATCTTCGGACAAATGACGCATCTCCCTGAAAAACACCCGGGCATTTGCCCCGTTCGGCTCAATATTCCGAATCAGCAGATCGATAATCCGCCTCAGCTTCTCTTCACTCGACAGTGATGCATCCCGGAGCGTGTCTGCCTGTTCCTTGACGAGGGTATCAATATAAGCCATGTGAAGATGACTGAGAATCTCATCTTTCGCTGCAAAATAGTGATAGAAAGCGCCTTTGGAAATGCCGAGTGCATCCACGATCTCGCGGATCGACGTTTCAGCAAATCCTTTTTGTTCGAACAGTTCGAGAGCCTTTGCTGTAATCCTTTCCTTCATCGCAACACTCCCCTTGATCACCGGACATACCGACCGGTCGGTATTTCATTCAGTATAGCGCTTACATTTTTACTCTGTCAATATTGATTGAATATTCACATAATAGTTGCCGGCCGAAGACATCTTGCTGTTCGTTTCTTTAACCATACAAAAACCGCCCGAAAACCGGGCGGTTGGCAGATCATATCTGTTTTTCACATTCCGGCTCCAGCGGGCATCCCTCGCAAACCGGTTTCTTCTTACAGTGTTCTTTCGCATGCCGGACAAACTGGGCATGAAAATCATTGTAAAGGGCTTCATCTTTTGGCAAAGCCTCTTCAAAAAAGGCCTGAGCCTGATTATATTTCTTCGGGAACTGATATCCGATCCGATTCATAATCCGGTGTGTGTAGGCATCAATGACAAAAACCGGTCTGTAAAGCGCATAGAGAAGGATCGAGTCGGCGGTTTCAGCCCCGATCCCCTTTACTTGAAGGAGTTCCTCTCTTAGGACATCCGTCTCCACTTGCTGCAGGGCCCGAACGTCATCCCCGTGGCTTTCAAACCACTCAAGGAAAGCACGGAGTCGCTGCGCTTTCATGCGGAAGAACCCTGACGGCCGAATCCGCTCCTCAAGTTCCTCATCCGTCATTGCTCTGATCCGTTCGGGACTCAGGTCCGGCTGAAGACGCGCGAGGGCTTTCCCGACATTGTTCCAATTCGTATTCTGAACCAAAATCGCCCCGGCCATCATTTCAAACGGGGAGTCGGCAGGCCACCAGTTCTGATGGCCATAAGTTTCCTTTAACCGTTCATATAAAGACATCACTGGCATCACAATGAAAAACACCTCCTGATGATGATACAGATCACTGTGCGAACAGCTGTAATCCCCTATACTGAAGTCAGAATCACTCAGAAAGGAGCATGATCCACATGGAAAAAATGCTGACGAGCTGGTCTGCAAGTCTTGAGCACGGCGAGTACGCCGAAGACCGGGATCTCGTGATCCGGCACGCCATTGAAGCCGTTGATGAGACGTCCGAAGGGATTTACGTAAACATCGTAACGCCTCACGAATTCGGCAATCCGGATGAGTATCTGACCGCTGTTCTTCACGACCATTTTCCAAACAGCCTGATTATCGATTACATCGATCAGTGCGGGTGCGGCGGACACGTCCTGAGGGTATACAGATAATCCAAGCCGGGTAGAGTCATGATCTCCCCGGCTCTTTACGGTCTCTTACTGTCGAATCAGTCTGAAAATCCCCGGTACCCGGTAATACTCGCCGAAAAACGCTTTGACTGCGGCAATGATCACAAGGGCGAGCGAGATGAGCGGCACGATGGCAATGAGCAGAAAGCCAATGCCGACGATCATCAGGATATAGCTGATGATCATATAAAACGTAAACGAGATCAGCAGGTTTAAATACTGCCTCCCGTGAAAGTCCACAAAATCCGATTTCCCCTTAAATAGGACCCACAACACCAGCGGTCCCACAAATGCCGTAAAATAACTGATCGCATATATCAGCATGGCAACGATTCGATCTTCACTCTTCACCATAGATTTATCCTCCTTTTTTCTTATCACAGAACTTCTTTTTTCAGAACAATTCAAAATAAAACAGGACTAAATTCCTTACATTGCTAAAAATGTTTTCACTGCAGCCGACTTGGGTACTTAATGAATTATAACCGATTCATAAACCAGGTTATCGAAAGGAGGCTTCCCATGCTCGGCTGGGCACTCATTTTTCTTGTTGTCGGCATCGTGGCTGCCATTTTTGGATTCAGCGGCATCGCCAACGCAGCAGCAGGAATTGCCAAAACGATCTTTTTCATTTTTATCATCCTGTTTTTAGGTTCACTGCTATTATCCATCCTCTAGTCCATCTTTACAATAACGAATTGAAAAAGGAGGCCCTTACATTATGCTGAGTTGGGCACTTGGATTCTTCATTGTCGCGATCATCGCCGCCCTGTTCGGTTTTGGCGGGATTGCCGATGCTGCTGCCGGCATTGCACAGTTTCTGTTTTGGATTTTTGTCATTCTCTTTGTCGGTTCCCTGATTATCGGGATTTTAACCGGCCGAAAAGTGTTCAAATAACGCACAGTCAAACAGAACCGGTCCCTAAGCGGCCGGTTCTGTTTTTGTTTTCTCACAAAAAAGACACCGTCCGTCAAGCATCTTTCAAAAAAGATGTCTAAAATGTGAACAAATCTATTGTGTTTTTTTGCCCCTTCGTGTACCGTAGGGGGTATAAGATCATACTTACTGTAGCTATGTTGTTAACTGAATCCGGCTGACAACGTGAAAGGGGACATACTCATGACAGTCGAAATCCTACTCACCTACGGGGTGCTGCTTTTGGCCATCACCCTGTTTGTAACTGAAAAACTGCGCACGGACCTGGTTGCCGTGCTCATCATGGTCATCCTGCCCTGGACCGGGGTTATTTCCGTGGACCAGGCCTTCTCAGGCTTCGCCTCCAATGCGGTCATCTCCGTTATGGCAGTCATGCTGATCGGATACGGTGTTGACCGTGCCGGTGTCATGACCATCGTCGCCAAATTCATTATGGAGAAAGTCGGGCGAAAGGAACAGAATATCCGCGCCGCCACATCCGGTGCCGTCGGGGTCATCTCCTCCTTCATGCAAAACATCGGGGCAGCCGCCCTGTTCCTGCCTGCCCTTCGAAACATCGGAAAACGGGCGAACATACCGGCCTCCAAGCTCTTCATGCCGATGGGTTTTGCAGCCATTCTCGGGGGAACCCTGACAATGGTCGCATCCGGGCCGCTCATTATCTTAAATGACCTTCTTGTTGACAGTGGCGCGGAAGCCTTTCATCTGTTCAGTGTCACACCGATCGGGCTCGCGCTCCTCGCTACAGGGATTCTCTATTTCTATTTCTTCGGACGATTCGTGCTTCCAAAAGCAAAAGGTACAGAAAGCCTGTCTCCTTCGCAGGAAGTCAAAGCAACTTATGAACTGACCGGGGACATGACGGAAGTGTCCGTCCCTGAAGGGAGCCCGTTAATCGGAAAATCCATTGAAGAGGCGGATCTGTGGAAACAGTTTGATCTGAACGTGCTTGCCCTTGAAGAAGATGGAAGCAAGATTTACAGTCCGTGGCGTAAGACGCAGTTTCGGGCCGGACAGTCTGTGGCGATCCTGGGCAGTGACGATCAGGTCAAGGCCTTTACGGAAGCGTATCAACTTCAGGAAAAAGGGGGACTCGACCGGTTTGCCAATCTCGAAAATGAGGAACTCGCGGGCTTTGCAGAACTGATTATTCCGCCGAAGTCGCCCCTGATCGGGAAAGCACTGAGAGACATCGGCTTTCGTAAAACATACAAAATTGAACCCGTCTCCTTCGTGTCTCCTGACGGGGACCGGGAAGATGTCAATGAAGATCCGCTTGAGGCCGGTACAACCATGATCGTCTTCGGTCGGTGGGAAGATATTGAACGCCTGAAAGCCTCAAGAGAGTTTGCTGTTGTCACAGAAGTGGTGCCGCCACTTCCGGATCACCAGAAAGACAAGAAATTGCCGGCACTCTTTTCACTTGCCGTCTCATTGACTCTCGTCTTGCTCGGTTTTCAGCTCTCCCTCAGTTTCTTCACCGGGGCGATGCTGATGATTTTACTCGGCGTCATTCCAAAGAAGGAAATCTATCCGGCCATCGACTGGAAAACGGTCTTCCTCCTTGCCGGTCTGATTCCGATGGGGGCCGCTTTTGAACAGAGCGGCGCCGCGGAACTGACGGCCAATGCCATCATCGGCGTTGCCGGGGACTGGGGAACGATCGCCATTCTCTTTATTATCGGTATCATTACGATGCTGTTCTCGCTCTTTATGTCGAACGTCGCAGCCACAGTCCTGCTCGTTCCGCTCGTCATTATGATGGGTGAGAGCTTCGGGATCGACCCGCGCGGCCTTGCCATGCTCGTCGCCGTATCTGCATCCAACTCATTCCTGCTTCCGACGCACCAGGTGAACGCCTTTATTATGGGACCCGGCGGGTACCGCAATGCGGATTATCTCAAGGCAGGAAGCATCATGAGTATTCTGTTCCTGATCGTATCGGTCTTCATGACCTATCTGTTATTTGTTTAATACAGAAAGACAAACGACCACCCTCCCGTACACAGGAGGGTGGTCGTTTTTATGCTTCCATCAGTCTGTCCAGTTCCTCTAAGATCTCACCTGCACTGCCCTGATGGACTGCATCAAAGGCGTGGATTGACTGATCAATGTCGCGATTGATGTAGACGGTTTTACCGCCGGTTACCGAGGGCAGCTGATTGACCGGATACACATCAAGGCTCGTTCCAATGACAAGAACAACGTCTGCTTTTTCGATGGCTTTCAATGCACGCTGCCAGGCATCCTGCGGCAGCATCTCGCCAAACAGGACGACGCCGGGTCTTAGGACACCGCCGCATGACACGCATGCTTCGTCCCTGAGAAAAGCATCCAACTCATGAGGCCTGTCGCAGCGATGGCAGCGAATCGCATGAATCGTCCCGTGCAGCGCATCCACGTTCCTGCTTCCCGCTCTCTGATGAAGGCCGTCGACATTTTGTGTGGCAACCCGGTCGACAAGCCCGCGCTCTTCCCAGCGGGCGATGATTTGATGCCCGCGATTCGGTTCTGCTTCTTCGAGTGCCTCAAGTCTCGCTTTATAAAACGCCTTGAACTGTTCCGGATTTCCCTCGAGCGCTTCCGGTGTCGCGATCGTCATCGGATCCACCTGTTGCCACCAGCCGGACCGTGAACGGAAATCCGGAATATTGCTTTCTGTGGACATCCCGGCGCCGGTCAATACGACGACAGAGTCCGCTGTCTTCAACCACGTCGCTGTCTGTTTCATCACACGATCACTCCAATACCCGTATCTCTACCGTTTGTCGGCCAAACCGCAGGACATCATCACGGCTTGGCATAAAGATATCAATCTTCTCGCCCTGGATCGCACCGCCAATATCCGCTGCGGTGAACGTGCCAAAGCCTCTGACCTCAACCCTCGAGCCAAGCGGGATGACAGAAGGATCAACGGCGATCACTTTTGCGTTTGGATTCGCTCTAAGGTCGACACCTGTATAGGTGACACCGGAGCATCCCGCGCAGTAAGCCGTATAAGCCGTTGCCCGGAACGGTTGCCAATCGCCTGAAGAGGTCGCACCGTCTCCTGACGATTCAGAAGGTGAAGAAGCTTCTGCGTGCTCATCAGAGGCATTTGCGCCGCCTGTGGCCGCCTGACTGTCATTACGCGCCTCTTCAGCGGCACGACGTTCCTCTTCCGCCCTTGCCTCTTCGGCCTGTTCCTCGGCCCTGCGCTGTTCTTCAAGACGCTCCTGTTCACGCTCTTCTGCTATCTGAGCTCTAAGGGCCGCTTCCTGATCGGCAAGGTCACTCTTCTCCTCTTCAAGCCGGCTGATCATGGCCTGCAGCTGTTGTTCCTGACTTTCGATATAGCGTGTCAGACTGGCCAGCTCCTGTTTGCGCCCCTCGAGCTCATCGGCTTCTCTCGCCCTGGATGCCTGTGCCTCCTCAAGGCTCACGAGGCTTGCCTCTACCTCCGCCTCGGCATCCGCGAGATTCCTCTGGCTCTCTTCAAGCTGATCAATGACATGATAATCGGCCTGGACGATCTGTGAAAGGGCCACGACCCTCGACACGAGATCCCCGAAATCCTCTGCACCGAAAATCACCTCAAGAAATGAGGTTGTGGTTCCCCCGTTTCGTTGAAAGGAAGCCGCCCGCTCTCCAAGCAGTGCAATCCGCTCTTCGATATCAAGCTCAAGGCGGGTGATCTGTTCATCAAGCTCATCCTGCCGCTCCTCTTCACGATCGATGTCTTCTTCGATACTATGTAAAACGCGCTCGTTCTCTTCAATATGGTTCTCCAAGGCTTCCATCTCGCTCTCCACCTCGATCAGTTCATCAAGCAGGGCCAGAAAATCATCTTCAAGGATCGCAATCTCCGTTGCAAGATCATCCTGCTGTTCTTCAAGTTCGGCGGTCCCTGCATGCATGACCGCAGGCAAAACCAGCAGAATACTCAGTAATAATAAGGTTTGACAGGCCATTTTTCGCATAAGATCCCCTCCGTCCCCACAGTATAACAGACAAAAATGACAGGAAGGTTACAGGATCAAGGCAAAATGATGGACGCTTCCTTATTGCCGCTTGCGCCAATCGTTCCCGGGAATCGGCACCATGCCACGGTCGGTCTGAAAGACGTACACAATCGCGGCATATTCCCTCCCCGACTCTCCTTTGACAAGCTGTACCTTGCGCTCATATAGGTTTGTCAAATTGCCGGGGCCGGAATACCCTTCAAGCTGATCCAGGCTCGGGAGATCAGATTCCTCAATCTGATAGACTTCCCCGTATGTGGCCGTTTCACCGGTCTCCACCAAAGCCGGATAACCGTTTCCCGTATCGACGAGAAATCCGTTTGTCGCCGCCCGCTTCTCGGTTTTCTTTGCATGAGCAAGGAGATGGTGATTACTCTCCCCTTCCATTAATGTGCCATAAACAAAGACATATAATTCGTTCATCATCGTCACCTCAACAAAAAAATTACTCCCCGCTCAGCCTGTATTCGGATCCGTCACGGCTTCTCGTCATCAGTCCGTACTCAATCATGTACCGTCTGATCGTGACGAAATCATCATGTGCCTCACGAAGGATATCATTCACTTCCCGTTCAGTATACACACGATCGGGGTCAAAACGCATCAGAAGAGTTTGTAAAATAATGATTTTCCGTTTCTCTTTCGAAGGAAATTGACGAAGAGATCCTTCTTTCCCACCAATAAAATAAGTCTCCACTGCCTTCTCACGTTCTTCTTCCGTGATCGCATACCGCTCATCCATCATTTTCGCCCCCTTGTGAACCGGAATCAGCTTATCTGGTCCTTCTTTCGGTATCTTCAGATTCGCCATCAAAGCCAAAAACAGTTTCGCCTGTTTCTCCTTTTCCCGGAGCTTAAATCGATGATTACGCACCGTCGATGGCGTAATGCCTATTTCCCGGGAAATATCCTTGTCCGACTTTCCTTCGCTCATCTTTCGCAAAATCTCCTTTTGACTGTCGGAAAGACCGGTTTCCTTTTTATCCTCCTGTAACAATACGTCAAGCACCGACCCATGCTTCTCTATGATATGTTCCTTTACGGCTCTTTTCGCATCCATTTGACGACCGCTGACGGTATAAATCATGCCTTCTTCAAAACCGGCCGGACAAAAAGCACAGTGAAACACATCCTCTCGTTCTTCATAGCCCCGGATCAGATCACTGATTCCAATATGCATATAGTCTTTCATACAGCCACCTCTTTTTTTATAAACAATATATCATATCGTTTGCATATTTACAAACGGATGAGGTGTAGTGAACAAACTCATGATAAAATCGTTTTTTTCTTTCGAGTTCCACTGCGTTTTTTCACATCTTTTTCATATACTGATAACAGAGGTGATCATCATGAAGGATTCAGAATACAGCAAGGCTACAGAACAATTCCCTTTTTTCACCGGCCTGTCTCAAGAAGCGCAAACGGCTTCGAAGCAGGAACTGACAACCGTATCGTACGAACCGGGCATCATTCTGCTTGAAGAAGGGCATGTTTGCCGCAACCTGTTTTTCATTCTCGAAGGGACGATCCGTGTGTATAAACTGTCACCTGACGGCCGGGAGGTTACCCTGTACCGGATGACGCGAGGCGAGACCTGCCTCATCACTGCATCCTGTATGCTGCATGGCCAGCCATTTAATGCCGTTGCCGAGACAGAGACCGCCGTCAGGGCCCTCTCTGTTCCGCACCGCTTTTTGCAGACCCATCTGTTTCAGGATTTTTCGTTTATGCAGTTTCTCTTTGGCAATACGTTCAGCCGCTTTCAGGATGTGATGGATGCCTTCAGCCGGATCACGTTCGATTCCCTTCATCAGCGGATTGCGACTGCCGTTTATCAGCGTGCGTCAGAAACAGGGTTCCCTCCGACGGTCTATTTCACCCACGAACAGCTCGCAGTCGAGATCGGCAGTTCAAGGGAAGTCGTCTCCAGAGCTCTGAAAAAGCCTCTTTTTGCATCCATTCTGACAGGCGGGAGAGGCAAAATCCGCATTCATGATTACGAAAAACTGCGCCGGCTTTCAGGTTCGTGACTTAGTCACAGAAGTTTCGCCTTTGCCCTTGTATAATCAGTTTATAAGCAACACCAACACACAAGGGGGTTACATCGAATGAAGAAGAATTTAATCATTGGCATCGTAATCGGTGCCGTATTGTCTGCAGGATTGTTTTTGTTAGTGGCATTTCAGGCTGGTCCGGGAATGATGATGCACGAGGATCAGAGTAAATATGATTTTGATGAGACGATCGAAGTCTTTGAACAGCAGGTTGCCGAAGCCGGCTGGAGCGTCGCAGGCATGCATGACATGAAAGAAATTCTCGACGGTCATGGTCATGATGTGATCGACATCAAAATTTACGAACTGTGTTCTTCCAAGTATTCAGCGGAAATCCTGAAGCTTGATGACGAGCGGTTCGTATCCCCGCTTATGCCATGCCGGATTTCATTTTATGAAAAAAGTGACGGGAATACCTATATCTCACGTATGAACTCCTCGTTAATGGCAAAGCCGTTTGGCGGCGTCATTGATGAAGTAATGCAGCAGGCAGCCGCAGAAACCGAAGCGATCCTCGATCACCTGATCGACTGATTTAATTGACCAAACGAAAAACGGATCATATGCCATAAGGCATATGATCCGTTTTGTTATGATCAGACAAGATCTATTCGAATTTCTTCTGGACTTTCTTCAGAAGCTCTTCGTCCATCGGGCCGGACTCAAGGGACTGCATGTCAAACTTGGTTCCGAGCTTCGTCTGGAAATCGTCACGGGACTCTTCATAGAGGATCCCTGTGACGAGTCCGTTATTCTCCCGGATCGCCGAGATGGCTTCGTCACGGGTTTCAAACGGGGCTTCAATGGAAACCAGGTTCTCTTTGTAGTAATCGTACGTGTTGATTTTATTGAACGTGACACAAGGGCTGTAGATGTTCACGTGAGAAAAACCGCGGTGCTCAATGGCACGCTTTAAAATCGTGCTGAGCTCTTTGATGTTCCCGGAATAGCCCTGGGCGACAAATGTTGCACCGTTTACAATCGATGTCGTGATCGGATCAACAGGGTATTCTTTGTTACTGGCTGCGGCACTCTTCGTCTCAAAACCGTGCATACTTCTCGGTGACGTCTGGCCTTTTGTGAGGCCGTAGATATTGTTATCCATTACGATATAGGACATGTCAATATTCCGTCTTGATGCATGGACAAAGTGACCGAGTCCGATCCCGTACCCGTCACCGTCACCACCGGAGGCAATGACCTTCAGATCCGGGTTCCCCATTTTCACACCCTGAGCTACCGGCAAAGAGCGCCCGTGAATGGTGTGAAAACCGTTACTGCGGATATATTCCGATACTTTACCGGAACAGCCGATCCCGGATATAATCGCAAATTCATGAGGCTCGTATCCGAGCTCAACGATTGCCTTCTGGATGCCGGCCATAACACTGAAGTGACCGCAACCCGGACACCAGGTCGATACATCTCCTCGCAAATCCTTCATTGTTGCCATCGTTATACGACCTCCTTCATTTGATTCAGAATCGAACGGACCATAAACGGATCCCCATCATACTGCACGATGGATTCTATCTGATCGTGGACAGGCAGATACTGCTGCAGAAGCAGTCTCAGCTGACCTGTATAGTTATTCTCAATCGTAATGATTTTCTTGTTTGCAAACAGATCCTTCAGCTCATCAATCGGCAGTGGATAGAGCTGCTGAAGATGCAGATGCGCGTAAGTCTGAGTACCCTCATTGTTCAGTTCTGTCATCGCTTCTTCAATGGCGCCGTAAGTGGATCCCATTCCGAGAAGCAGGACATCCGTGGATTTCGGATCGATGTCTCCTGTGCTCTGCAGCTTATACGGCTCCTGAATCATCGCTCCTTTGACCTTTTCAAGACGCTTTTTCATCATCTTGATCCGAACATCGGTATCTTCATTGATATAGCCGTCTTCACCGTGTTCATTGGAGCTCGTCAGATGAATACCATTCTTCATACCCGGCTTTGGTCGGGGTGAAATGCCGTCTTCCGTCACGCGGTAACGCTTGAAGAATGCTTCATCGTATTCCCCGACCTGCTCTTCTGTGAGCAGCTTGCCTCGGTCAATGCCGACACGCTTCGAGTCAAACGACGGAATCGTCATTTTATTCATGGACAGACCAAGGTCAAGAGCCACGATGACCGGACATTGATAGATTTCAGCAAGGTTGAACGATTCAGCAGCAAGATAGAACGCATCTTCAATCGTTGATGGGTAGAGCACAATTCGTGGAATTTCACCGTGTGTCGCATAGATCATATGCTGCAAATCACTTTGTTCATGCTTTGTCGGCAGTCCTGTTGAAGGGCCGCCACGCTGTGAGTTCACGATGACAATCGGCACTTCGGCCATACCCGCCATACCCAGTGCTTCTGTTTTTAAGCTGAGGCCTGGTCCTGATGTACTGGTCATGGCGCGCACACCACTGTAGTTGGCACCAATGGCAAAGGCAATACCCGCAATTTCGTCCTCAACCTGCATAACGGTTCCTCCGACTGCAGGGAGCTCTTTTGCGAGCCACTCCATCACTTCACTCGCCGGTGTAATCGGATATGCACTAAGGTAACGGCACCCTGCCATCAGGCTTCCGAAACCGGTCGCTTCATTTCCTGAAATAAAGAGAAGATCCTCATTGCCCGTTCCTTCGAGAACTGCAACGTGTTCAGGCAAATATTCTTTCGTAATCGCATATCCTTTCTCTACGGCTTCGATATTCGCCTTCACGACGTCGTCGCCTTTTCTTGAGAAGATGTCTCCAATGATGTCACCGAGGATGTCCTGAGGCAAATCAAGGAGAGCTGAACTGATCCCAATCGCGATCATGTTCTTATAGAGCGGATTCCCGAGATCCGTTGCGATCTTCTTTAACGGTACATAGAGAATGTTGTAGTTCTTCCCTTCCGGTCTCTCAACCGCCGTTTCTTTCCCCTCCATAATGACAATCGCGTTCTCGACGAGCTTATCCTCATTCTTTTCAAGAGATTCTTTATCCAAACAAAGCAGTATCTCGACATCGTCACCTGCATAGTAGTTCCGTTCTTTGGTCGCTTTCAGTTTGAAGTTGGAATGACCGCCTTTAATTCTCGACATGAACTGTTTGTACGTCGATACGGAATACCCGTGCTTGACAAGTGTTCTGGCAAACAGCTCACCGGTGGAATCAATCCCTTCCCCCTGCTGGCCGCCGACCATCCATTCAATTGATTTTCTCATCTGTTTGTCGTACCTCCTTTTAAAGAATAATAAAAAAATTCTTACTCCTTTAATTCTACCATATTCATTATGGTAATGCGAAATCCTGAGACTGTTTAATTTATATCTCTTGTTTTGTGAAACAGCAATCAAAATAGCAAAAGAACCCTCTCTCACGGCCCTTTTGTTACAATACAGATATCTTTTAACGAATAATACAGATTTATGAAACGCTTACACGACGACTCTTGTCACTTGGAACAAGCGCCCGGTCTTTATTAAGCCCGAACCGGTTGGCTGTTTCCGGATGACGTGGCTCTTGTTTATTTCGAGACCCCTACGGCACTTTGCCTGCGGGCTTCGAGACGGGGAATGACTTTCGAATAGACGATCCACACGTTCAGCATCAATAGCACCCCTGAGAAGAGAAACAGACTCCGGATCCCAAAGACGCCTGATATCAAGCCGCCAAGGGCAGGACCAATCATCGAGCCAAGGTACATAAAGCTGTTTGAGAAGCCGTACGTCCTCGACTCCATCCCCACGGGTGCATGATTACGAAGAAGAGAATTGATCATGGGCAAAAGGCCGCCGAGACCGAGTCCCAGGAGAAACCGGAGAACGAGCAGCTGCCAATAGCTTGTGACAAACGCCTGTGGAAAGCTGACAAGGGCAACGAACAACAGCGAGAACAACAGGACATACTGATGCCCCTTCCTGTCACTGAACCGTCCGAGTATCGGACTCGCCCCCATGTTGGCAAAACCCATCACCGACATCGCAAGGCCTGCAAAAAAGGCCACATTCCCGCCCGGTCTCAGCTCCTGCACAAAAATCGACAGCAGGGGGTTGATGCCAATCAGTGCGGCCTGCACGATAAAAAAGACCATATAAAGAGCCATAATCGGCTTAATTGCTGTGATGGTCCTGAAATCATCGATCGTGCTTGTCTTCTCTTTTTGTTCCACAGGTTCAAATTGCTCTTTAACGAAAAACAGAACAACAAACGCCGCAACCAGAATACTGGCGCCGGTGATATAGAAAATCATTCTGAAACCCATAATATCGGCCATCACCCCGCCGAATAGCGGTCCGGAAATACTCCCTGCTACGGCCCCTGCCTGAAGCATGCCAAGGGAATAGCCCATCTGCTTTTTCGGGGTGCTCATCGACATCAGCCCAATAGCGGCAGGAATAAACCCCGATATCATCCCATTCATCAGCCTTAAGAGCAAAAGCGTCCACGGCCCTGTGGCAAAGCCCGTCAACGTCAAGACGACGGCCATCCCGAAACCGGAACGGAGAATCATCGATTTTCTGCCGTATTTATCCGCCAGCCTTCCCCAGATCGGGGCAAAAATAAACGCCGTCACAAAATTCGCTGCAAAAATCAGCCCCGACCAGACACTGACTGCATCAGGGTCTGTAACCCCAAGTTCCTGCAGATACAGCGGCAAAAAGGGGATGATCATTGTCATCGCAGACATGACGAGAAATTGGCTGCCCATCAGTATATACAGATTACGTTTCCAGTTTGTCTGAGCTATCATGCTTCTGATTCCTTTCTGTGCTTCGACGATATGCGTACGATTGATGCTTCAGTCTCTTATTATATATTTCGTCACACGAAGGAATCAAGCACAAAAAAGCACTCTCCTCAAAAATGAGCAGAGTGCCTGTTTCAGGAACCTTTAGAAACGTTCTGCGGCTTCTGTTTCGGCGCCGACACCACCCGGAGTTTAGGCTTCCGTCCAATTCTCTTTCTTGAAAAGAAGACAATTTCAAAAGCGATGAATCCCATGAACAGTGCTGCCATGAAGGGATTGATAAAACCGATTGCGTGACCGACAAGAAATGCGGCCATAAATACAGAAATCCCGACCGAACCAGGTACCAAATACGCTTCATTTAGCATAGAAGCAGCCCCCTCTGATTCATTATTTGCATATAGTTTACCCTATCTCAACAGTATTAAACAATTCTCACCTATATTATAACAAATTAAACACGTCTTGTACCGGCTTTTAATTCCATTAATGATATTAAATAGGAGTTTTTGAGGGGATTCACCGATAATTCGCAGTTATTTCACACAAATCGGTCCAAGGAAGCACACTCTTTTTGCTGCGAGAACAGTCCGGTTTCCTGTACGCCGTACCGAAACGGTCCTGATTTACGAATCTTCCTCTTTCTTCTTCATTTCATACATCATTTCGTCCGCATCCCGAATGGCATGCTTTAATTCCTCTTTCTTCCGGACTTCCGAAATCCCGTACGTAAAGCTGACAGGGTCTGAGACGATGCTGGTATTCTTAAGCTTTTCCTTGATCCGCTCCATGATCATACCCGCGTGAATCTTCCTTGTATTCCGGAGAATCACAAGGAATTCATCGCCCCCGTACCGGATAACGAGATCATCATCCCTCACGGCCTCCATCATTGCTTCGGCCATTTCTTTCAACACACGGTCACCGACAATATGCCCGTATTCGTCATTAATGTCCTTAAATTTATTTGCATCCACCATGACAAACGAGTAGTAATGATCCTGACCGGACGCCATTGCCTTGATTTCCTTATCGATCCAGCGATTAAGGTACGTTCTTGAACCCGCACCGGTCAATTCATCCGTATACGCCTTTTCCCTGTACTGATCTCTGCTCGTTTCCGCCTGATCCACCATCTGTTTCGCATTTCTCGAGATGAGATAGTTCAACACGATAAACAGAGCCGATATGCCGAGAAAGAACGCAATAAAGCTGATCCGGATCACACGGTCGACGGTCTCGAACAGCACGGATTTGGGCTTGGCCACATACATGGAATAGGATGACTCCGGAAGATCGTAGAAGCGGTAAATCGTCTCATCCGACAGGTAAATACCGGCTGTCGTCTCGTGAGGAGTCAGCATGCTTTGAAGGCTGTGCGTCATCTCCGGCGTCAGCATCTCAATGGACAGATCCGAGTTTGCAATGGACGCCACATACTGACCGAGATTAAACCGGATGACATCATACCCCACTGTTTGTTGCTGCTCGATAATCGGCGATACGATCTGAAGCAATACCGGATCCAGGTTGAATAAAAACGAGATCTCCAACGTACCGGACTCCCTGAAGCTGAACGGGTCCGACCGATCCTGATTGGAGCCGGCAAGGACCTGCTGATCCATGACGCGCTGCGCCTCCACCATTCTGCTTACATGTGACAGACCTTCCAGGTAGCGGGGTTCCACGAACGACTGCACCTCAGCGAATGAATGAATGCCTGAATGATAGTCATACATCGCCTCACGGATCGCCGTTCGGCTCGTAATGCCTTCGGTCGTCTCGATACTCCGGTTGATAAATGCTTCCACAGCCGTGTAAGTTGTCTCTGCACTGTTGTCAAAATTGCTGATGTAACTCTGTTCGAGTTCACTTTTCATCGGGAAATAGAAACTGATGAAGGTGATCACCAGAATAATCATTACGAGCACCAGGCTGATCATTTTCGTTCTTCCGAGTATCAGCTCCACTGTTCCCCCTCCTCCTGCACTTGTCATTTCCGAAAGCGGTTGTCCTCCCGAATAGGATAATGATTCCGGTAATACGCGACGGTTTCTTTATGGACGTCGTAGATCCGGATCTGTTCGTCATTATTCATATAGATCGCCTGGCTTTTCGAATCAAGCCACGGGTAACTGAATAGGGATTCGCCAAACCCGTCACCTGCCTGATTCAGGCTCAGCAGGTAAAGCTGATTTTCGAGAGCCCTGGTAATGACAAAATGATGCCAACTCGGAAAGGTCTCATCCCGGTAAAAAGCCACAGGATGCAAGATCAGGTCCACTTCATGGTCGTAATTGTACCGCTCGGCGAACTGCGGGAAACGAATGTCATAACAGATCATCAGCCCGATCTTGATATCTTTCACCTGAAAGGATAACGGTTCACGTCCTTCTTCAAAATACTCCCGCTCAAAAGACGAATCGAACTGCGCGATATGAATTTTATCATACCGCCCTTCGAGATCGCCGTCGGATCTGATTACATACTGGGAGATCGCATAGCCCGACTCCTGTATGGACGCATGTCCATACACGATCCACATGCCGAGTTCTCTTGCGAGTTCGCTGAACTTGCTGAAAATGGGGCCTGATTCATCTTCAGCAAATTCGTGAAGCTTGTCAAAACAGTCCCTGCTGTAAGTCATGGCCGACAGCTCAGGAAGCACAACCAGATCCCCATCCTGACCCTTCAGTTCGTTCCGCAGTTTGCTGCAGAGTCTGTCCACATGCCTGATTTGTCCGTCTTTGTCCATCTGTTCCGGTATTTTGCATTGAAATCCTGCCACTCGTATCATCTCATCACCGCACAATCTTTAAACATCGTTCTCTTACGCCTGCCACCGTTCACGGCATCTCCTTACCGGCAAGCATCTGATTGCACTTATAATAGCACAAAATGCAGCCTCCGGCCGGTTATTCAGCAAAAATAATGTCTTCTCACTCCCACAGAAAAACCGGACCCGAGAGCCCGGCCATACTGTGTTTATCATTCAACCAATCACCGCAGTTCCTTTTACTTCCCCGTCATAGATCAGTGACAGCTCATCGCCTTTACGGACCGCCCCGATCCCTTCAGGTGTTCCGGTAAATATCAGATCTCCCTTCCCCGTTCCGAAATGTTCAGAGAGGTATGGAAGCAGTTCACTCAAATGAAAGATCATGTCCGAAGGACTGCCGTGTTGCACCCGTTCACCGTTGATCTCAAGGGAAAAAGTCCGGTTGTTCACATCGTCCACGCTATCGAACGAAAAGAGCTGCGTCAACAGGGCCGAGCCGGGGAAACTCTTGGATTTCAGCCAAGGATCTCCCTTTTTTCTCGCTTCCGTCTGAACGTCCCGCAGGGTAAAATCAATACCAACTCCCATATACCCGATACAATCCTCAGGCTTCATGCCTTTCTCATAAGGCTGTCTGAGTTCGAACACAAGCTCCACTTCGTAATGGACGCTGCCTTTTTCCCACGGCATATTCAAAATGCTTCCGTCCGCAATCGCAAGGGCGTGTGTCGCTTTGCTAAAGATCATCGGTTCATCAGGGACCGCACTGTTCATCTCTTTTGCATGCAGGGCATAGTTCTTGCCGGCACAAAAAATATTCATCATGATCACATCCATTCTTCGGAATATACCTGTATTTTATCAGAAAATAGTCTACAGCAGGTGTTTAAATCGGTTTGACCAGGGAGAGAGTCGCTCCATGATCCGTTTTTTCATAACCGGCGTCTCTGCATCAAGCCAGTCATCCCCCTCTGGTGCCATGAGACTCTCATCTTTCAGGCTCTCAAGATGACGCCGGTGTTCATCGGCAAAAGCCTCCCCCTTAATCACGAGCACCGATTCCGTATTCAGATAGGCACTTCTCGGATCTGCATTAAATGAACCGATAACGGAGACTTCATCATCAATCAGCACGCTTTTGGCGTGGATGGAACCCGTTCCTCTGTACTCATTCAGTTCAACATCCGCTTCAAGCCATGTATCACGATCGTAAAGGTAAGCAGAGAAGGCCGGATAGTTCGGGGACGAATACACGCTGTTCGTCACGACACTCACTTCCTTGTCTGAGACATGGTGGATATCGATCTTCGCCATCATCGCCTCATTTGGAATCAGGTAGGGCGTCTGAACCACAATCGAGGATCTTGCTTCATTGAGGAGGCCGGCAATCGTCGCCCAGACGACCGGTTCCCGCTGAATCCCCTCAAGGGGGTTCGCGACAAACGCGACCTCCTCAACCGGAATCCATTCCGAAAGAGGATCACCTCTTTTTACACCGTCTCCTTCACTTTCTTTATCCAGCCGCTCCTTCAGCCGTTCCGCCTGCCTGTTTACATAGACGGACGACTCTCCTTCATAAGCGAAAGTACGCTCACCGTCCAGCAATGTGTCCACATATGCCGACGCCTCTTTGATAAACGGCGCCTCACCCGCTGCATCTCCTGTGGCTCTGACGAGCACATCCCGGTCCCTGACAGGCACCGCGTCATCTGCCGTCATGTATTTATCCCCGATGTTGCGTCCCCCATTCATGACGTAGCGCTCATCAACAATCATCAACTTGTCATGCAGCCTGTTATTCCACCGCATTGGTGAAGAGGCCTCCGGCGGTTCATAAACATGCAGCGTCATCCGTTCATGACGGCCGATAAGAGCCGGAAGACCCCGCATGCTCCCGTTCATCTGATGCAGCATCCCGTCGACGACCAATGTCACCTCAACACCCCGATCCGCAGCACGGAAAAGCTCACGAAAAAATGACTCCATATAATCACCTTCATGAAACGTGTGGTAGACAATCTGAATCTCAGATTCTGCTTCCTGAATAAGTGAAAGCCGGGTATCCGCGGCATCTTGAGCATCTTCAAGAATCCGAGCCTCAATCAATATGTCATCAGATGTGCCCTCAAAGAGCGAAACCGCTTCTCCGGAAGGGGGATCCGCCGCATCAAACAACAGGCTGCCAAAGCTGATGATAAACACCACAACCACCCACGCCGCACGTTTCACATTTTTTCTGTAATAGCCCTTCATTCTGTTTCACCACACCTGATCAATGTATTCTGTCTTGTCCTTACTGGGTTCTACGTTTGATCCGCTGATCATGTTCCAAATCGTTCATCGAACACTCATGACTATACCTGAACAAAATTATCTAGTATAATAGACTTGCTTTCAAGAAGTCTTCTAGGAGCTGAAACCATGTTTAAGCCAAATAACGAACTTTCTAAAACCCAATTGAATACAGTTTTGAACATGATTTCCGACCCCGTGTTCATCACTGAAATAAATAAATCTTTTGAACCGCTAACCTTCATTTTCGTGAATGACGCAGCGACTTCCCATGTCGGATGGCCTAAAGAGGTCCTCCTGACCATGAATCCGTATGATTTGGTCGATCCAGGCTATCATGGAACCTACACCGAAGAGCTGATCCGTCTGCAGGATCACTCCACTCTTCTTCTTGAAAGTGTCCACCGGACGAAAGACGGCACAAAGATCCCTGTTGAAATCAACAGTTCTCTCGTCACCCTGACCGACGAGCACGGCAAGTCTTTTATTCTGAGCGTCGTCCGTGATCTTTCAGGCCGATCGTCAAACCAGATGCTTCATGAGCGGACGAGCAAAGAATTCGAGAGCCTGTATCTGCATAATCCGGATCTTATTTTTTCAACCGACCCGCTTGGAAACTTCACCAACATGAACCCCGCGTGTTCTGCCACTCTGGAATACAGCAAGCAGGAACTGATGAAGCTTCCGTACGATGAGATACTGGACGTTGCCCATATCAACAAAACAGTCGACCAGTTCTCCAAAGCGCTCAAGGGGCAAACCGTGACATTTACAGCCACAGTCCGCACAAAATCAGGACGCCCCGTTGACTTAAACATCACCTCGCTCCCCATTCTCGTTGAGGACCAGGTTGAAGGCGTCATTTCCATTGCAAGAGATATAACCGCGCAGAATATCACAGAGAACCTTCTCATCGAAAGTGAACAGCGCTACAAATCAATTTTTCAATACAACGTGGATGCAGTCACCACGCTGAATACAGCTGGCGAACTCTATTACAGCAACCCCGCCGCCGAACAGCTTTTCGGCTGTGACCGTTCGGAACTGATCAAAGAACCCTTTTCATCTTTCATCATCGCAGAAGAACGCGAGCCGTTTCATGAAAAAATGACAATGACCCTTGAAGGTACTCCCCACCAGCATGAAACCGCCATAACGAATACCCGCGGGGAAAAACGTTACGTTCATCTGACGCTCATTCCCACCTTCATCAACAAAGAGGTCACCGGCGTCCACTGTATCGCGAAAGACATCACCGAAAGTAAGCAAAGCGAAGAAAAGATCAGTTTCCTTGCGTATCACGATACATTGACAACACTGCCAAACCAGTATAAATTCCAGCAGGATCTCAACACGCTAATCGCCCGGTCATCCATCAAACCGAAGCCTTTTTCCATCTTCACGATCGATCTCGACCGGTTTAAGTTCATCAATGATTATCTCGGGTATGATCTCGGTAACGAACTATTGACGAAAGTCGGGACAAGAATCAGCGAACTGCTATCTGAAGATGCAAAGCTTTACCGTTACGGCGGTGACGAGTTCACCATTATTCACCTTGATGCAACGCCGGAAGAATCTCTTCAACTCGGAAACAAAATTGCGTCCGCGATTTCCATGGCTTTTGATATCAGCGGTTTCGATGCCTTTATCACAGTCAGTATCGGTATCAGTCATCACCCTGATCACGGCAAAGATTTGAACACCCTCATCAAGAAATCAGACAACGCGATGTATTTCGCAAAAAAAATGGGACGGAACAATGTCCAGATGTTCAATGAAGAAATCAACACGCTCTCGACAAAGAACCTGAAACTCGAGTCACTTCTCTATAAAGCCCTTGAACGCGATGAATTCCTTCTTCACTATCAACCCCAATACGATGCAAAAACGAACCGTATTTCCGGT
This sequence comes from [Bacillus] selenitireducens MLS10, assembly GCF_000093085.1. GTDB lineage: Bacteria > Bacillota > Bacilli > Bacillales > Salisediminibacteriaceae > Salisediminibacterium > Salisediminibacterium selenitireducens. Next base: position 3,095,681 of record NC_014219.1, read on the forward strand.
GTCGAAGCGCTCATTCGCTGGGACAATGAAGAACTCGGCATGATCTCACCTGCCGACTTCATCCCCCTTGCCGAAGAAACCGGTCTGATCGTCCCGATCGGGGAATGGGTTATGCGCACAGCGTGTCATCAGAATAAGGCCTGGCAGGATGAAGGGCTGCCGCCTATGGTCATGTCCGTCAACCTCTCCATCCGCCAATTTTATCAACCTGATTTGCCACAGGTGATCGGCAAGATCCTGGAAGAGTCCGGTATGGCACCTGAGCTTTTGGAACTCGAGATCACCGAATCCATGGCCATGCATGCCGATTCCGCCATCTCGATTCTGAAGCAGCTAAAACAGCTGGGCGTCCGAATTGCCATCGATGACTTCGGAACCGGATTCAGTTCACTGAATCACCTGAAGAAGTTCCCGCTCGATCATCTGAAGATCGACCGCTCTTTTGTCGATGACATCTGTCTCGGAAGTGAGGAACAGGATATTGTCAAAACGATTATCATGCTCGCTCACAACCTCAATCTCCGCGTTGTTGCCGAAGGGGTCGAAAATGACCTTCAGCAACAGTTCCTTAAAGACCACCGCTGCGACGTTTTCCAGGGGTTTCATTTCAGTAAACCCGTCATCCGTGACGCGATTCCCGAACTCCTCCGTAAACAGACAATCAGCTGACGGCAGAAGTGATTCAGAAATCACCCCTGCACAATAAAATTCTTACTTATCTCCCAAAAAGTGCAGGTGTAAACCTGCTTTTTTGGGGTGTTTTATGCTATAATACACCCCAACGTATACACTTCAAGGTATATAACGTCAGGGGGGACTCTTACCATGTTTAAAAAGAAACAGGCCACCACACAGGCCAGAATTCCGGCATTTGCACCGGGGAAAATCGCACTTTCTGATGCCTATCAGGCGGATTTTCGTCATCATTTTGATCTGATCAACTTCACTGAAGATGATCTCGGTCGCCTCAAGCAGCTTGAACCGACGATGATCAGTGCCAAATATGACGTCATCGATGCCTTCTACGAAAAAATCGGTTCACAGCCTCACCTCCTCGAAATCATTAACCGCCACAGCTCCATCGAGCGCCTGAAGGACCACCTGCGCCCGCATATTCTCGAAATGTTCGCCGGTGAAATTGACGACCGCTACATTGAAAACCGAAAGCGTGTGGCCAAGATGCATGTCCACATCGGACTTGAGCCGCAGTGGTACATCGGGTCTTTTCAGAAGCTGACAGAGGACATCCTGATCCGCATGCAGGCGATGTACGGACAGGAAACCCCTGCGGAAATGATCAGTTCCATCACCAAAATCCTGAATCTCGAACAGCAAATCGTACTCGATGCCTATGAATCCGAGAATGAAAATCAGCGGCTTAAGGCTAATGCAGACAATCTCCAGATCCATAAGGATATCCAGGTGGCCCTGACGGATTTGTCCCAAATCAGCCAAAAAACAACCCACGTAACCCGGGATCTCCTTGCAAAGACGTTGGACACAAAGGAAATCGCCAACAGCAATGTGGAAACCATCACACATACAAGAGAAGCAGCGGCCGGTGGCCAGAAAGTCCTCCAGCAAATCCTTTCTGTCATGGATGAGATCGCCAAACAGTCCGAAGATGTGCAAACGCTGATGGCTTCCCTCTCCTCAACGACTGATGAGATTGTGGATTCCACGAAACTCATTGCCGACATTGCCGATCAGACAAACCTCATTGCACTCAATGCCGCCATTGAAGCCTCAAGAGCCGGCGAACACGGGCGCGGATTTGCGGTAGTAGCCGATGAAGTCCGAAAACTCGCTGACGAGACAAAAAAAGCCGTCGAGAAAGTCGGCAATGCGGCGAGCGGCATCGATAAACAGTCCAAAAAAACAACGAAATCCATCAACAAAAACGCAGACAAAATTGCAAAAGGCACGACCTTCATTGACGAAGGGCGGAGCGCCTTTCAGGAAGTCAACAACAGGATGGATGAGGCTCTCGATACGAGTCACCTGACGTCAAAAGAACTCGATGAACTGCATCGCCTGTTCTCTGACGTGAAGGATGCTGCCTCTGAAGTCGCAACAAAAGCCGATGACATGGCCGAGATCAGTGAGAAACTGACGAAAAAATAAACAGCGCCCCCTGGCCATCACCGATCAGGGGGCGTTTTTTCGTGTCATTCACCTTCCAACAGAGGGATGATGCGTTCTTCGAGAAGTGGTCTCATGGAGATGGCATACTCCTTCGTAATGTGATTCGAATCCCGGTAAACGAGAATGTTTCCAATCACTGGCAGACATGCCCCTTCCGGACAAACAAACGGATTCAGATCCGCATATGTCACATTTGTCGGCTGATCCTGCAGATCCTCCCACGGATCACCCGCATAGAGCACTTCATCTGCAGGAGTGATACAGTTGCTTGTGTCTTCCTCTTCACTGACGCAGGCAGCCACGTCGAACGCCATCCACGGTACATCCCGGATGGCAAACACCTGAATGCCGTGGTCATTCAGGGACGCCCATTTTTCAAGGAAACCTCCCGGAATCTCTCTGCCCTCCTGTGCCGTTGACGTCGTAAAAACGAGATCAGGTGGGTCTTCAATCAGGATGTCAAGAAGTGTTTCTCCCCATGGCAAACACCCTTCACTCAGTTCATCGAGATCATCCGTCGTAAACCGGCAGTTGCTCTTTGTATAGGAACGGATCAGAATCTGTTCATCCTCACTGATGGCCATAAGCGGCGGCAGCCAGTGGGCCGAGTGAGAACCGCCAACGCCGGCAATCGTATAAGCAGGATCATCCCCTTCATAGCCGTACGTGCATGCAATGACCTCCTCAGAAGTCTGATTCTGATGACACCCGTCATCATAAACAGGCGGCAGGGACTCCCGGGCATCGACTGCCGGGGGAATAATGTCCGGCACTTCCGGCACCGGCACTTCATCAAACAGCCCCATCGCTCCAGGATAACGGGGATCCTCAACCACATAAGGAAAAGCAGACTCCTCTTCTTCCTCGTGATTCTCGTTATCCGGTTCATTCTCATCGACAGGAGCGGCATTCATGTTATCGACTGAGCGCTCTTCAAGAGGGGACTGCATGTCAAGCTGCCAGAAAAAAAGCACAGCAACGAGAGGAAGGGTAAATACCGATGCCATCATTGTCCGGACAAGCGGACGCTTCTTTTGAGCAAGATTCCGAAGCGGCGTTTCCAGCCACTCCGTTGTCACAACAGCCAGGATGGCTGAAGCCGCGATGAGCAGCACCCCGTCAGACAGCGGGACATGCTCCGGACGCACACGTACGAGATAGAACACCAAAAGCGGCCAGTGCCACAAATAAAAGGCATACGCATAATGCCCGAACCAGACAAGCGGTCGTGATCCGACGATGCGACCGACACCGGCCCGGCCTCCCTGATTCGATGCAATCAGGATCAGGGCAGCCCCGGCAACCGGAAACAGCGCCGCAAACCCCGGAAAGGCCCGTTCGACGGGAAAGAGCATGCCGACCGTCAACATCATCATCAGACCAGTCCACCCGAGAAATCAGGCGACAGTCCGGTTCAGCCGGAACATCGGCAACAAAAGCGCAAGCAGTCCGCCAGCGGCGAATTCCCAAACTCGCGCTCCCGTATCAAAGTAAGCCCATGCCTGCAGCCTGTCCGTCATCCATATGGAGTAAAGAAAGGACAGCGTAAATACGCTTCCCATGACGACCAGCAGCACCTTTCTCAACGGATACTGATGCTTTGCCAATCGGTAGATGAGGATACCAACCATGATCACCACCGGCCACAACAGATAAAACTGGCCTTGCATGGACAGAGCCCAGTAGTGCTGAACAGGGCTCGCTTCAAGGTTTTGGGCAAGATAATCGACCTGATTCAGCGCGAGTTGCCAGTTTTCCATGTACAAAGCCGCCGCAGTGATCTCCTGAACCGTCTGCCCGTAGCGAATCTCCGGCAAGATTATCAACGAGCCTGCGGCTGTCACCGCAAGGACAAGATAAGCCATAGGAAAGAGCCTCACAGCAAGCCTCGATAAATAGTGACCGATACGCAGCTCGCCCTGTTTGATGTAGCCTGCGAGCAAAGTTGTTGTGATCAGAAATCCGGAAACAAGAAAAAAGACATCCACACCGCCGGATACGGTGCCAAACCAGATATGATACACCGACACGAGCAGGGCAGCCACCGCTCTCACCCCTTCGATCTCAGGCCGGTATTGTTTGGATACAAGCTGATTGTCTTTCATTTGACGTGCCACCTGCCGATCATCAATTGTCTTACAGGCCCGGTCTGAATCTGTCCTTGACAGAACCGTTTCATCTTTCCCCTGTTTTCAGTATAATAGAAAACAGATTATGAACAAATCATTTTTGGACATCTTGATCCATTCTGTATAAAGGGGGCATAAACAGGCGCGGCCTGTCTATCTATGATACATCCACTCATACTGCTAATCAGTATTCTGTTACTGAGCGCATGTTCGCCATTCGCTCCGGACATCACAAATGAAAATGAGCCGAATGAAGGGGGTACCAGTCAGTCTGTTATCCAGGAAGAAGAGGATCCGGATGAAAACACAGAAGAGCCCGGTCATGCCGGTATGGAGATCCAGTCTGTGATGCAATTTGAACTGGATCTCGTCCTCGAAGAAGAGGATGACTGGCACTTCTTTTACGAATTGGAACCGGACGGTTTTCAGGCAACCGTAGAAGGCGCACAACCCGATCAGGTTGTCGGTGATGACGCTTTTACAGAAGTCGAAGCACTTCTGACCAGGCTGTCCGTCACGACAGAGCACTCCATCACGGGGATTGTCAGCGGGGTCACATCAGCTTTAAACACTGATATACGGGACATCGAATCCTTTTCTCTCGTTCTTGTCACGACACAGGGAGAGCGGTTCGAGTTCGCTTTCGAAGACCTCTCGGGTGAAGACCGTCTCGAAGACGCGAGCGCATTCCGTTTCGAAAACCGCCTCTACTCAGGTGAAACGATGGTGATGGCTTATGGCGAAAGCGAGCCATCCACCGTCGAAGAACCGAACGGTGATGCACTGAGGGGCGCGCAGGCTGACGAATTGATCAGACAGTATCTTGCCGACATGGCGTTTGCCTATGATATGCCTCTTGCTGAGCTGAAGCATGCGATGCTGACGCCTGTAAATATCGAAGCAGACGAGGTGGCCGATTTTACACTCGAGGCATCATTTGCCGACGGCTATCTGAGGATTCAGCACGTATACTGACATTGAAAAAAGGAGCTCCGGATGATTCCATATGAATCATCAGAGCTCCTTTTTCTTATGCAGCATCTTTTTCCCTGTAAAAGAGCATGATCGGCATCTTGAAATAGTACTTGGTGACAAGAAATACGCCCACCATCATCCCGATGATGACAAGGAAGCTTGCAATGGACAGCCCTCCGACGCCTGCCACAACGTTCGCAATGTTACAGCCCGGTGCGATCCTGGACGCAACACCCATCAAAAGCCCGCCGCCGATGGCTGCCGGTAAACGCTTCGCCTTTGGAAAGCGGATCTTAAAGCTCTTACTCAACACGGACGAGATAAACGCGCCGACGACGATCATGATCACAAGCACTTCCTCCGGTCCGATACCGACCGTCGGATACGCGGCAAACATGTTGTTTAAGTAAAGATTGTTATACACCGCCTGCTCACCGAAGATGGATGCGAGAAACACGCCGCCAATCCGGGTTTCAGGCCCGGTAACGGAAATCGAAGAGAGCGTGATAAACTGAACCGTTGCGGTGATCCCCATTAAGAGCGCAACAAACCGCACATCCCAGTGCTGCTGGGTAAAAGGATTACCTTTCCAGTCTGTGAAACTGTTCTTCACGCCTTGCCAGAACCCGGCCCAGCCAAACTTACGGATCGTCACAAAGAGAAGCAGGCCGACCAGAAGTAGCGGCAGGGTCATAAACGGCAAGCCGATCTCATAAAGACTGTACCCTTCAGCCATCGTAAGGGGTTCCATCATATAATCATTCGCCCACGGATCATAAATAAATGCAAAAAGCAGATTTCCTGTAATCATCGCAGCAATGACGATCCAGAACTGGATATACCCCATTCCACTGCGGTAGAGGGCACCCGAGGCACAGCTGCCTGCGATGGTCATCCCGATCCCGAACAGCAATCCTCCGAGAAGGTTCTGAAAGCCGATGGGTACGGCCCACAGCTGATCAACAGAAGCAATGCCAAGCGTGAGAGAGAGCCCCCAGCCGATCATCGCCGTTGCCATCAGAACGAGAATTCCTTTCCCGACACGGGAATCTTTCACACTCACAAAATCCCGCACAGAGGCGACGAAACAAAAGTCCGCCTTTTGAAGTAAAAATCCATAAATAAGTCCAAATACTGCAGCCAGTATAAATACCTCGATTGTAAACATCGTCTCAGCCCTTTCAGAAACAGGAAAAGCCTCCACCAGCGTTCAGAGGCTTTTCCCATCAATCAGTTCTTTTTCAAATAAATGTAGTAATTGCCGCCTTCCGTGACCGTGCCGAGATGCTCGGCAAGTTTGTTCATCTTCACCGCAGCAGGGATCGTCTTTGTCGCGATGGAATGATCCGTCACTTCGACGACCACATCACCACTGCCTGCTTTCTTCAGTCCATCAAGTGCGATGTTCAGCGTATGCGGGCACACTTCTCCGACACCATCAAGCTCATGGTCCACTTTCAATTCTTTTAATTCCTGATCCGTTAAACTCATTGCCTTCACCTCATTTATAGATTTCATTGACTTGACTGACGACCCATTCCGGTCCATCTGTTTTCACAGCTTCCCAGCCGAGCATGCCGTCTGCGTAGTTATGCACCCGCTCAATGCCGTTTTCCTGAAAGAATTTTGCCACTTCATGGCTGCGCCGGCCGCTCCGGCAAATCAGTACATATTCCTCATCCGGCTTAAACTGATCCACGAGTGATACGATTTCACTCATCGGAATCAGCGGAACACCTGGTATGTGCGCCTCTTCATATTCCTCAAGCTCACGCACATCAATCAGGATTTCTTTCCGGTCTTCTTTGTCATACAGCCCCTTCACTTCGTCAAAGCTCAGCTGTTTAACATTTTCTTTGATTTCACTCATTGTCTGCATGCCTCCTTTACGATGATCCTTCAATCTCTGCGTCCGGATCATTGCCGTATTCGGCCCATGATCCTTCGTAAGGCTTCACATCATCAAATCCGAGCAGTCTGAGCGAGAAATAGGAATGTGCCCCTCTCACGTTTGTCTGGCAATACGGAATGATGGTTTTATCCCGGTCCACGCCTGCTGCTGCGAACTGCTCTTCAAGCTCCTCTGCGCTCTTGAAGTACGGCACGCCGTCTCCGGAAACAGCTTCGGACCATTCCAGATGAGGGGCCCCCGGAATATGCCCGCCGCGCTCAGCACGGACATCTTCCCCGGTATATTCGCCTTCAGAACGCGCATCTAGGAACACCGTGGCTTCGTTGCCGATATTGGCATCCACATCTTCTCTTGAAGACTGCAGCTCCGGATTCAGCTGCGCGGTGAAATTCCCACGCTCCGGTTCCGGTGCTTCCGTGGACACGTCTTTGCCATCATTCAGCCAGGCGGTAAACCCGCCGTTTAAGATGCGGACATCTTCATGACCATACAGCTCAAGGGCATAAAACAGCCGTGATGCCCAAAGGCTGTCTCCGTCATCATAAGCAACGACGGTCGTCTCTTCATTTACGCCGATTTCCTGCATCAAAGCCTCAAAGCCTTCCTCAGGCGGAAGAACACCATCGACCGGATTGTCCGGATCACTCAGTTGTCCGGGTTCGACTGATACGGCTCCCGGAATATGACCGTCCTCGTAGCCTTCGCGTCTGACATCAACGACGACCACATCACCGTTGTCTTCCTCCAGCCAGTCCGTGCTCACCAGTAAATCACCGTTTTCATATTCAGAGGCATCCACAACCCCGCCTGCTGTAATATCTTCTGCGGCTTCTTCCACTTCTTCCACCGACGGATCGTTGTTGCACGCGATCAACAATCCCGATAAGACGACTATAGATGAGAGAATTTTCTTCATGATTACCCCTGCTTTCATGTTGTTTTTTGTGTTGATTCACACTTTATCATAATCCCGATAAGAATACAATGTTTTTATTCCCGATAATTTTACTTGTATTTAAACGATTTTCCTTCTATACTGGGTGAAGAATCATTCCAAAATAAAACAATGAGTGATGAATGAAAGATTGATCAGGAAAGGGAGTATGCAGATATGAAACAGTCAATACTGACCGCGGTCTTCACAGGCCTCCTGTTGACAACAGGATGCGCGCTCGAGAATGGCGGCAGCGGCAACGACAGTAACTCAAATGAAGAGAATGCAGGAGATGCGGGGGAATTGACGAATGTGCAATTTTACGTTCCTTCTGAAGAAGAGGATCTCGTTTCCATTATTGATGTTGTCTCCGGAGAACCCGTCGGCACTGTCGATGTCGGACAGCGACCTACACTCGTGACATTCGCGTCCACAATGCGTCAGGCCTTCGTTGCGAATCAGGACAGCAGCACCGTCTCCGTCATTAACACCCAGTCTCTTGAAGAAACTGCCGAAATCGAAGTCGGTCCCCGTCCGCACGGGCTGGCACTTACCGACAATAACAGCACCCTGTATGTCGCGACGGTCGGCGATCAGTACCTCGATGTGATTGACACAGGTGAAGAGGAGATCACGAGTCAGATTGATCTCGGAGACGGCGCTAGAAGCAATTACGTTTATCTTGATAATGACACCCTCTATGTGACCGATCACGAAAACCACCGGATCTACGTCGTGGATGCGAACAGTGAAGAAGTAACCGACACCATCGAGACCGGTGAGCTGCCCCGGGTCGTCAGGGTCTATGACGGCACTGTCTATGTCGCTTCTGCCGAGAGCGGAACACTTGAGATCATCGATACAGATTCCGGAGACTCAACAACCATTGAGACCGGCTTTGGCGCGACGGACGTCGTCGTCTCGGAAGACGGTGAGTATGCCATCGTCACATCTGTTGAAGAGAGCCGGGCTGTTAAAGTGGATCTCGAATCCGCTGAAGTGAGCGCGGAGATCGACGGGCTCGACGGTGCCAAGCACCTCGCCTTCAACCGCGAAGAATCACGTGTCTATATCACCCTCAGTGAAAGCAGTGAAGTCGCCGTCATCGCCACAGACGATTTCGAAGAAGAGTACCGCATCGATGTGGGGGAAATGCCCCACGGCATAGAAATCAAAGCACTGCCGGGCATTGGCGGAAGCTGCTGATGCCTGAAAGAAAAAAAGCTCCGGGGCCCCCAAAAAAGGGTCCCGGAGCTTTTTCGCTGATCGGAATCAGATTTCTTTCGCATACGATTTTAAATCCAGGCTCATCTCTTCGATTTCACTGATAAACGTCTCGAGTTCACCGGACGAGGCAGCCTGTTCCTTGCCAACGCGGACCACGTTCTCAACAACGCCCTGAATCCGCTCGATGGACGCCCTCATCTCTTCGAGGGTTTCCTCGATTTTTTCCGTTGAATCGAGCGTATCCTGGGACAGTTTACGGATTTCCTTGGCCACGATGTTAAACCCTTTCCCGTGTTCCCCGGCACGTGCCGCTTCAATCGATGCATTGAGTCCAAGGATATTCGTCTGCGAGGCAATTTTTTTGATGAAGGTCAGCACTTCATCCGTGTTCTGCACACTCCCCGCCGCTTCCTGCGACTGTTCAAGGAGCTGATCACTGATGCCTGCGAGCCCTTCTGCACCGTCAGAGAGCGAACCCGACCTGTTCATGGGCATTCGACAGGGAAGCGGCAATCTGATCAGAAATACGCCGCAGCTCCCGTTCATTGTACTCCTGGATCTGTATGGCAACAGCTCCGATGACTTCACCGTCGGCTTCCACCGGTGAGGCAAGTCCTGTAAAAGATACGCCGAAGAATTCCTCCGGGACTTCATCTTTAATAAACCGGTTGTGCTGAATACAGTCAGTGAGCGGTTCTTTCGGGTCGATGGCTCTGCCCTGCTTCGCCCCGATGTCGATCTTTGATCCAGGGTAATAATCGAGCCAGCGCGTACGGTCGGTCACACCAATCCCCATATCCGGAAGCATTTTATCCAGGAGTGGCAACAGGTCCATTTAGGCTTTCAGTTTCGGATGCACATCGTGCACCCCATTTGTTTCAATCGTCAATGGAATCGCTCCTTTTCATTCAATACGCAGTTCTGCGGAACGATTATACCATTTTCACTATCGGTATCATACTAAAGTCTTTTGTGCTTGGCGTTCCCTATCAAAAATACCTACTTTCGCAGGTACACATACACGCTTCCGAGCACGAAAAGCCCCCCGGCAAACTGTAATGGCGTGATCATCTCACCGAGAAGGAAAACAGCCAGGATCGAAGCGCCCACCGGTTCACCGAGAATGCTCATGCTCACCGTTGTGGTATTGACATATTTAAGCAGATGGTTATAAATCACATGAGCAAGCGTCGGGAAAATCGCCAGGAGGATAAAGATTTGCCATTCGATACTGCTGTAGCCCGTCATCTCCACCTGCAAAACGAGATTGTAGAGAAACAATGCCACACCTGCAATCAGAAAAACCGAGAAGCTGTAAATCCAGTGTGAGATCTTCTTCACGGTCGTCTGGCCGATGAGAAGGTAACCGACAATGGCGATGACGCTCAAGAATGACAGGACATCACCGATAAAATGATCCGTACTGATCCCGAAATCGCCTGCAGCGATAATCACGATCCCGATAAACGCCACACTGATCGTCATCACGGTCTTCAGATCCGTCCGTTCTTTATAGATCAGGTAGCCGCCACCAAGGGCGACAAGTGGCTGCAGGGCAAGGATAATCGTCGAAGAGGCGACTGTCGTCAGTTTCAACGATCCGAACCAAAGGGCAAAATGAAGGGCAAGGAAGATGCCCGAAACGGTCAGAATCAGGAGATCTTTTCTCGTCAGAAGCAGAAGATCTTTTCGTTTGATCCAGACTGCCGGCAAAAGCAGAACGCTTGCCAGAAACATGCGGTTCATACTGATCACCGTTGCCGGTGCTTCTGACCATTTTACAAAAATCGCCGCAAAGGATATGGCGATGATCGATATGGTTAACAGCAAGCCCGTCTTCGGTTCGTATGCAGGAGGATCCGTCATGATTGACTCATTTTGTTGCACCACTCAGTATCCCCTGGCCGGATCGGCTTCATTTGTCAGCGGCGTACCTTCCTTCAGTTTGGTTACTGTATCAAGAAAACAGTCCAGCCCTTCTTCTGCTGTTGTAATGGCGGAGATATGCGGCGTGATGTGAACGGCAGGGTGCTCCCAGAACGGATGACTCTTTGGGAGCGGTTCTTCACTGAAGACGTCCAAAACCGCTTCTCTCAGCTGGCCTCGCTCAAGTGCCTGGAGTAAATCCTCATCCACAACGGATTCCCCGCGGCCAACGTTGATAAACAGGCTGTCAAAAGCGGCCTCAAAAAAGCAGCCGTCAAAATAGCCTTTCGTCTCTTCCGTTAGCGGCATCGTATTGACGATCAGATCTGCCGCTGCGAGACGGTTGGTCAGAGCGGTACTTGCTTTATCCGGAAAAATGACCTCATCAAAAGACGGCTTTTCTTCGCCGCTCCTTGACACACCCGTCACGTGAACACCCAAACCGGCAAGCGTCCTTGCAAGAACCGACCCGATCTCCCCCGTTCCGAAGATCAGGGCCCGTTTCGTGTTGAGCGGTTCCGGAGGAAGAAAGGTCCACTCCTTTTTCTTCTGTAGCGCTTCGAAATCCCGGTGCTTTTGCGTATGTACGAGCAGATAGCTGAGCACATACTCACTGATCTTCTCACCAAAAGTCGTAACGGTCCGAGTCAGAAACACCCCGTCAGGCCAGCTGATGTCCTTCATCAGTTTATCCACGCCCGCTCCAAGAGAATGGACCCACTGAAAGGCGGACAGATCCACATGTGCCGGTCGGGTGAACGCCACAAACGCATCTGCACGGGCCACGTCTTCCTCCGTGACCGATTCCGGATCCCGGTAGATCATGGTGAATTCGGTAAGTGCCCCGCGCTTTTCAATCATCTCTTTCATATGTGTGTGGAGCGGTGATGCAACAAGAATTGTCTGGATATCCATGAACATTCTCTTCCTTTCATCAAGACTGTCGCCTTGTTTTTAAGATCGAGTAAATCAGCCAGAGAAACAGCAGTAAAAAGACGATAAAGACGACTTCAAAAAACGGGAGTGTCAAAATCGATTCATTCATTGTGCCCCCGACGGTCACCCCAATGATCAGGGCAGAAAACACGAGGCTCACGGCAACGAGAAGCAGGCTCAGCGTAATCTGATTGCCGACGCGACTGAAGTGTTCCGTGGCCCGTGACACATCCGGTGAACGGACCTCGACATGGACGCGCCCCTTTTCGGTCACCGCGGCCCCCCGTCGAATCATGTGCGGCAGTTCCTTCAAGAGTTCTCCGTATTCGAGCGTTTGGGTCATCATCCTGTCCATCACAGCTTTTGGTCCGAGGTACTCACTCAAGAGCTCTTCACCAAGCGGTTCCACCACTTCCATGATGCTCAGTTCAGGGTCGAGTTTAACCGCGATCCCTTCGATCGTCATGAGAGACTTCCCAATCAAAAGAAAATCCTGCGGCACTTCAATGCCGTGCTTCGAAATGATCCTCAGGACATCACTGACCACTTCCCCGAGCCCGATATCATTCAGGTGTACGGTTAAATACAGATCCTGAAACTCATCGAGTTCACGCTTTAACAGCGTCAGATCGATATCCGCCGGCACCCGCCCGACACGGGCCACCGCTTTAACCAGCTCATTGGTGTTCTGTCTTAACAGCGCCATTACCATCATCGCCGTTTCATTTCGCATCTCCCGGTTCAGCCGGCCAACCATGCCAAAGTCAATCAGTGCAATCCGTCCGTCCTCCATGAGAAGCAGATTCCCGGGGTGCGGATCCGCATGATAAAAACCGTGAACATAAATCTGTCTCGTGATTGTCTGGACGAGCTGTTCGGCGAGGGCCTCCTTCTCGGGAATGTGCCCTTCCTCTTCAATGACGGCATTCAGCTTCTTCCCCCTGATCCGTTCCATCGTCAGAATCTGACGGGTTGAGTGGGACGAGTAAACGTCAGGAATCTTCAGGAAGGCCGTCTGTTTGTGCTGTTTTTGCATCCGCTCGGTGTTCCTCGCTTCAATGCTGTAGTCCACTTCTCTGCGAAGACTCTTCGCGAGCTCTTCAATATAATCCGAAATTTTATAACGCTCCGCCCACTCAAGCCGCTTTTCGGCAATGGCGGCCATCTCAAAGAGAATATCGAGATCGATCTCGATTTGCTGACGGATGCCCGGACGCTGCACCTTCACAGCAACCTCCTCTCCGGAGTGAAGAACAGCGCCATGCACCTGACCGATGGACGCCGTCGCCATGGGCACTTCATCGAACGAGCGGAACAGCGTATCGAGGGGCGCCTCAAGTTCAGCTTCAATCAGGGCCTTCACGTCCTCAAAGGGAACGGCTTTTACGTTGTCCTGCAGCTTCTCAAGCTCTTTTAACAGAGGCTTCGGAAGACTGTTCGTGCGTGTGCTCGCAATTTGCCCAAGCTTGATGAACGTTGCCCCAAGGTCTTCAAGCAAAAACCGGGCACGTTCTTCAAGGGATCGGTTGGATTGTTTTTCGAGCACGCGCCATTTCCTCGGTGCCGACACCTGTTCAAGGAGTCCGAGTTTATGCATCAGAAAACCGAACCCGTTCCTGGTGAAGGCCATGACGATTTCATGAAAGCGCTGGACATGCTTCAACCGTTTCATAATCAATCACCCCGCTTTCTTCATTAGTTTGGTTATGTACCTGAACCCTCCCAATCTGGCCGGACGGGTACTTACTCACAGGAAGGAGGTGGCTGAGATGGATATGCTTCTGCCCTTCATCAGTGAAATCGGGTTCCCTGCGGCGATTACCTTTTATCTATTGTATCGCATTGAAGGCAAACTCGACACACTGAATGAATCAATCAGACAAATCCGGACCGAGCCCCCGCGGATCCCCGTCAGACTTCGTGACACCAGTGTTACCTGACGGAAAAGAGAGAGCCCCTCATGCGATGAGGGGCTCTTTGTCTCGCGGCGCGGGTTACAGTGACATCGCTTCATCCAGATAAGCGTTCGCATCAGCCAGTGCATCGAGTGCCTTATTCAGATCCTCTTCTGCAACGTGACACTCAATCACATAGTTCAGGTCCGGCACAGTCTCTCCGGCTGTTTCCCCTTCCAGTCTTTCTTTGAGTGAAGTTCCTTCTTCGTTTGGAGCCGGTTGCACATTGATGCCGGAGATATTGAGGGCATTCACCGGAAAAAACAGCAACCCTGATCCGGCTTCAGGGATGCGGTCCACGAGTACCGATTCCGTCGCAAAGGCTTTCAGACTCGTCGCCGCATTTTCTGCATCGTTTTCTGTTTTGAAATACGCCTGCAGTTTCTTCATTGGAGAAACGCCTCCTCTGTTCATTAGGGTTATTTTTCCCATTCCCTCAGATTCAGACGCCAAAACAACCCCTCACCGTATATCACGGGCGCGTCAGTCTCCGGACAATCGCCTCATGCTGCGGATAGATCGCCAACAGATCCTTACGGTCAAACAAAGTGAAATCGGAAAACTCAAACCCCGGCGCCACCATACAGCTGACAAGAGCGAAATCCGATTCCGGATGACCCTCATCCGGCGTTGCGCCAAAGATGATCCCTGCCGGCACAAGGAGCTGCGGCTGTTCTCCCTGATCAAGGTTCAATCCGAGCCTGGCCGTTTCATAGCGGCCCTTCGGATCAATCATATGGACTGTCAAAGGCGCCCCGGCGTGATAGTACCAGATTTCATCTGCCGTTAATTTATGAAACCTCGAAACATCATTTCTCCCGAGAAGGAAATAAATGCTTGTATACGCGGCTCTTGTTTCCCCGCCTCTCCCCCGGACATCAAGTCCGCTTTTATATACCGGTTTGTAATACCCGCCTTCCGGGTGTTTCTCCATCTTGAATGCGTTAATCCATGCGTTCGCTGTCTGCTTCACTGACCGTCACTCCAATTCCTGATTCTGTTATTACAGTCTACCCAACCCAAAGGATAAGTTCAAGTTGTTGTATGTATACGGATATATCTTATATCGTTGTGATAGTCAAACTATTATCTGTTAAAACATTGGAGGCGTCACCTATGAAACTGAGTATTCTCGACCAGGCACCCGTCACCTCCGGCCATTCACCGGAGGAGGCACTTCGATTCGCCGTCGAATTGGCCAAAATCGGTGACGAACTCGGCTACCACCGCTTCTGGATGGCAGAGCATCATGCCACAGATGCCTTTGCGAGTTCGGCGCCTGAAATCACGATCTCCCACATCGCCGCTGTAACCGACCGAATCCGACTCGGAACCGGTGGTGTGATGATGATGCACTATTCACCGTTAAAGCTTGCCGAGACCTTTAAAACACTCGCCGCCCTTGCACCGGGCCGGATCGACTTTGGTGCCGGACGTGCGCCTGGCGGAGATTCATCAAGTATTTACGCCCTCTCCTCAGGACGCGAGCCGATGATTCACAATCTGTATGAGAAATTTGCCGTCACCATGCAATACCTGGCTGATCAGACGCCTGATGATCCGCTCTACAGAAAGGCAACAGCCTCCCCAAATCAGATCCACCCGCCGGAAGCCTGGCTTCTCGGCTCCAGCGGAAACAGCGCCAAACAGGCCGGAAGGATGGGCGTCGGATACTCCTTTGCACAGTTCTTTAACGGTGAGCTGTCAAAAGAGATCCTCGATACGTACCGCAGTCACTTTGAACCTTCCTCTTTGATGGATGCGCCCGAGGTGAATGTGAGCTATATGGCGACGGTCGCCGATTCAGAAGAAGAAGCCCGCTTCCATGCGCTTCCTCAGGATCTCGCCCGCCTCATGCTGATGCAAGGCAAGATCGTCAAGACCATGTCACCGGAAGAAGCCGCAGAGTATCCGCTGACTGAGCTTGACAGGATGCGGATCGAGGACATGCGAAGGCTCCATCTTGTCGGTACGCCGGCACAGGTTGGCCGTGCACTCGCACACGATCAGGAACGATTCGGATTCGATGAAACGATGATTGTCTGTAACGCCCACAGTTACAAGGTTCGTCAAACGGTCTATGAGAAATTAGCGAGCGAAATCCTTTAATACCATTTTTTTCTTTCAATGCCATTTCCCTTATGGTACACTCTCCGTATAAAAGGATCTGACAACAGAAAGGATTTTTCCATGTTCAAACAAGGTTTCTCACAGACACACCGCCATCCCCGGATCATCGCCTATCCGCTGATTCTCGACTGGCTCTTTTTACTGACAGCACTCATCCTGACCGACATCACGTTAACACGGATCTGGAGCGTTGAATTGGTAATCGGACCGACTTTGCCAACGGTGGATCAGCTTTTGGCCGACATAAACAGCTTCACAGGGATCGAAATCGAAGCTGCCATCGCCAATGTGGGCTTTCTCTCTCTTCTCGCCG
Source organism: [Bacillus] selenitireducens MLS10 (assembly GCF_000093085.1). Taxonomy (GTDB): domain Bacteria; phylum Bacillota; class Bacilli; order Bacillales; family Salisediminibacteriaceae; genus Salisediminibacterium; species Salisediminibacterium selenitireducens. Next base: position 3,112,263 of record NC_014219.1, read on the forward strand.
TCCTGTTTCTGATCTGGATGGCAGTCAGTATCGTTACGGAGGCTGGTTATTTTTATCTGATCTGGCGCGGGGTGAACGGTGAATACACGGATCTGCAGGCCTTTTTGCAGGGAGGCAGCAAGTTTTGGTTCCGGTTTTTTCTTTTGTACCTGCTTGTTTTCGCCCTGATTCTTGGACTTGGTATCATCGGTGCCATCGTCATCGTGCCGTTTGGCATCGCAGGGTTGATCCTTATGGCCATCGGAGTGCTGATTATCAGGCTGTTATTCATTTACCTCGAGTTCACGATCGTTGCGGAAGATACCGGCATCTTCGACGGGATCGGACAGTCCTATGAGCTGTTTAAAGCCTCACGGTTCTCCGACGTTTTCGGCTTCATCGTAGTGATGGGCCTTACCACAGGTGCGCTCGGTCTCAGTGTCAATCTCATTGCCGAACCGTTCTTCCTGTTCCTCATCTCACCGATTTTCGTTTACGTGGTTACCGGGTTTATGTTCACCCTGATGATGCTGATGATGAAAGCAAGAGACAACCTCTACGGAACCTGACCTTGCAATCCAATCTCATACCCGAAAAATAAAGCGATTCCCCTGACTCGGGAATCGCTTTATTCATTCTTCGGTTTTTACGTTCAATGCATCGATGAGCGCCTTGACCCGGGCATCTCCCGGTGTAAAGTCACCGCCCTCGATTTGCCTCAGATCCGCCTCTTTGAGCCCTGTCGCTTCTGCCGTTTCACCGAGACTCAGTCTCAGGCTCACTCTGCGTTCGTGAATCTTCTGACCGAGGGGCACGCTCTCCCCGTAAATCATTTCATCCCGCTCAGGGAATTCTTCAGTCATGACGATCCCTCCCAATCACAGTATTGCATGTTGCTCTTTAATACAACGATATCAGAATATGCAGTCCGATCACAAGGAGGGCGCCGAAAGCCGTATAACGGTGCGACCGTTTTCGCCTGCCTGTCGCTTTTTGATTGCGTATCCAGCCCGTGCTGAGGAGAACGATCAGCGCGAGCATGGCTAAGACACCGCTGAGCTGCGTCAGTGACTCCGGATTCACACCGTGCCTGTATAGTGCCAGCATACTGTGAGCTGTTGCAAAGACCGCGGCAACGACTGCCGTTTTACGGTGAACGCGCATCAGGATTTTAGCGATTTTCGCGTACCGGATCTGTCTTTTACGGTTCCTTGATTTCCGGACGATCCTGAACAGGACGTAAAAGCTTCCGTTAAACACAATCAGAACCAACGCCAGATAGCCTAACCATTGAATCATGTTTCACTCACCCCAGACTGATTTTCAATTCCTTATGAAGTGTATCAGACTCTGCACGGTTTCGTCGTGATCTGGTTCACCACTAAATGTCTTTCTTCGAAATCAAGGCCTCTTTTGTGCTAGTCTTAAAGCCAAGGAGCGTGATAGTGATGAAAGCCATTCAAATCGACACATTTGGCGGGATCGAACAGCTGCAGTATAAAGATGTTTCGGAACCTGTACCAGGTAAAGGTGAGGTGCTTGTTGACGTCACGGCTGTCGGTGTCAATTTTGCAGACACGATGCGGCGGCAAAACCTCTATGTCGTCGATACACCGCTGCCGTTTATTCCAGGCTCAGAAATCGCCGGCACTGTCGCTGAGGACGGCAACCGGTTCAAAGCAGGTACACGGGTCGTCGCCCTGACAGGCACGGACGCCTACGCTGAGCGAGTCCGTGTGCGGGAAGATCAGCTCGTGGAGATCCCTCAGACAATGTCCGATCATGAGGCTGTCTCCCTGCCCCTTCAGGGACTGAGCGCTTATCATATCCTCTCCACCATGGGGAGACTTGAAGAAGGAGAATCCGTTTTGATTCACGCGGCGGCCGGCGGTGTCGGGACGCTCGCGGTTCAGCTTGCCCGTCATTTTAAAGCCGGTACGATTATCGCCACTGCGAGTACGGAAGAAAAACGGGCACTTGCCAATTCGTTAGGCGCCGATGTCACGATTGATTATACGAAAGATAACTGGACAGATGAGGTCCTCGCCGCGACAGATGGCAAGGGCGTTGATGTGGCGCTTGAAATGGTCGGGGGAGAGATTTTTGATCAGACTCTTGACGTTTTGGCTCCCTTTGGCCGTCTCGTGTTCTTCGGGGCAGCGAGCGGACAGCTTCCGTCACTCAATCCATTCGCCTTACTCGAACACAACAAAAGCGTCATCGGCTTTTTCCTGCCCCAGATGATGGCGAAACCGGACCTGTTCGCAAAAAGTCTTGCCGAACTCTTTGAACTCGCGGCAACCAAGCGCCTCAGTCTCAGTGTCGGCCCGGTTTATCCGCTCAGTAACGCGGCTCAGGCGCACGACGATCTTGAGAACCGGCGAACATCGGGGAAAGTCATCCTCGAACCCTGATTCATATACAGGCGAATGAACGCGCATAAAAAGATCCGGGGATCAATAAACTGTACCCTATAAGATGGACACTTGAAAAAAGTCCATCTTATAGGGTAGTTTTGTTTATAATGAAAAAAAGATGTTAGGGAGGATCCAAAATGACTAAGAGAATGTTCAATAAAAAAGAACAAGATGTCCTGAAAATGAATCCCTATGTGCAATCGGTAAGTGAGAAGTCCATTACGTAGGGGTTACTGAATAACCCATTCATCGTTATTTGTCGATTGTAAATCGGTAAAATAATCTCGGATTCTGGCCCCCAAAATAAAAATGAAAAAAGAAGGAAGGTCCCGAAGCACCTTCGAAAGATTCAAGTTCAGGATTTGCAATGCGATGACCGTTTCGCTTGTTTCTTTTAGGCGAGCTCGAATAAGACCTAAACCATAAGAACGTTTGCCCTCTCCGAACTTGGCTTCAATCGCATTTCGTTCACAGGCATCTTGGTAGGCCACTTGCTTGTCTTCTACGGATTCATGTTTAGGAGGTCTTCCGAGTCTGGGACCACTCAGCCGTATGCCGTTTTCTTTGCAGAACCTCCGGTTCTCTCTGGTCGCATAAATTCGGTCCGCAAGCACTGCTTCAGGAAAACAACCATAACGATCACGGTATGTCATGACGGCACGCTGAAGATCATGTCCTTCATGATAGCTGTCCCATTCAAGCCGATCCAAAAAGGTCCAGCCATCCTTCATCACAACCGACATTTTAGCACCGAATTCGACAGAGGTATGTGCTTTGCCTCGCACAATAGGTCGAACATGAGGCTGTTCAATGCTCACAATCCGGTTGTCAATCCGATTCTGTTTGGATTGATACATCGCCAGTTGCTGACGATACAGTTCCTGAATCACCAGGAGATCACGGTACTCTTGTCTACTCAGAACAGACAGGCCCACCTCCTCGGCAAGCTTCGCAATATGGTTCAAATCACGTTTGACATGATTCAACTGTTGTTTCATGGCGCGGCACACTTTCTTTTTGCCAGGACGCTTCTGCTTTGAGACGGACAGATATTGCTTGCGCGCTTTTTTGCGGTACGTTCTGGGTTTGATTGCGGGTTTAAGGCGTTCTTCATGCATCGTGTCGATCATCGTTTCAAGTTTCTCTCTTGAACGATTCAAAAGGGTCAGATCTGTTGGGAATGCAATATCTGAAGGAGCACAGGTTGCGTCAATGAGCAATTTTCCTTGATGCATTGTGACCTGATCAGATGGATGATTGGGATGCCGTTCGGCATCGTGTGACTCTGCATCTCTTTTCCTGTTGTCCATTCAGAGGACTTGATCATTCCTATTCTCCTTTCGCCACTGAATGTTGGATGATTCCTGGATTCTCCTGATTGTATAACACAAATAATCTGTGGAGAGCTCTTGTCATACTTACATAGAGCAGTTTCACATCGAGCGAATTCTCTTTGAACGGTTCTTGATCGGTATATATCATGACAACATCAAATTCGAGCCCTTTTGAAAGATAAGATGGGAGGACAACGAGATCCGCATGACTGTAGTTAGCATGCTCATCCAGAAGTTCCACTGTAAGTGAGTTGGCCTGTTTTCGAAGTGAATCCGCAATTAATTCAGCTTCATGGCCCGTTTTTGTGATAACGGCAAAAGACTGATAATGTTGTGTCGTCAACCTGTAATAGATATCGAGAATCGTATTCATCGCTTCCTTTTGAGTGTCACAGAGAATCCCTTCAGGTTCTTTATCGTGGCGTACAACCGGTTCTGCAAGGACCATGCCTTTGTATGGCGCCAACTGAATCACACAGTTCGCCTTTTCCATGATTTCAACCGTAGTCCGATAACTCTTTTTCAAAATTTTATAGTTCGCGTTTGGAAAAATATCTTCAATAACCTGATTCCAATCCGAGATCGCACGATACCCATGAATTCCCTGCGACAAATCGCCGAGAATAGTAAAGAGAGAGGTCTGACTGACTTTTCTTAATACAAATAATTCTAAATATGAATAATCCTGTGCCTCATCGATAAAGATATTTTTATATTTCTTCTCCTGGTCTGTTCCGAATAGAGCCTGTTCCACGTAGAGAAGGATGGCGGCATCTTCAAGATCCAGTTCTTTCGTTTTGAACAGCTTTCTCTGACGGGTTACCAACTGAGAAATATTATCCTCACTGAGATCATCCCCGAAATACGTTTTGGATACTTCTTTTTTCGTCAGGAGATCTTTAACTAAAGAAACCGTTTTTTTTCGAGGTAACTGTTTCGTGAAATCCGGTACGATCCGCTTCTTTTCCAGTTTCATCTTTTCAAGATGTGCTTCTCTTTTGTCCCACAGGCGTACAACACGTTTACGACGATCTTCTGTATCTTTGATCCGATTTCTCACCTGATCGATTTTATTATCGTATATCTCCTCAACCTCTCTTATGAGTAGATCTGCTTTTTGTTTTACCGTCATTTTTAAGACTTCTTTGATTTTGGATAATCTCTGATAAGGAGGCAAATACGTATATTCCTCTACAAATAATGTGCGGAGTTCGTCGCGGCTCATCAAGGTATAACGGTCCAACCTGATATCCTCATCCGGAAGCCAGTCTGACACAACATCCCCAATGTACCGATCAAGTGCACATTTCATTGCCTTAGAGCCCTTAAATGAGGCTATCCATTGCTCATGATGATCTGGTCCATCAATCAGTATTTGGAGACGTTGATCTTTTGAGACAAAACGAAGTTCATTCCCGAGAATCGATGTCGCATACGCTATGAATGTCGTCTGCGTGACCTGATCAACTCCAAGCTCAGGAAGCACTTCTGATACATAGTCAAGAAACAAGTGGTTCGGTGCAAGAATCATTAGTTCTGACGGATCAAAATCCTCTGCAAACTGATATATATAATAGGCCATTCTGTGAAGTGCAATGGTTGTCTTTCCACTTCCCGCCACGCCTTGCACAATCATTGGTCGGTTCATTTCAGCACGGATTACCTGGTTTTGTTCGGCCTGAATCGTTGAAACAATATCTTTTAAGCGGTTATCTGCACTAGTCGTCAATGATTCCTGCAAGATTTGATCACGTGCCGTAAGATCAATGTCGCGCATATCGAGCAGGGTGCGCTTCTCTATCTGAAACTGACGCTTAAGTTGGAGCTCTCCTTCATACATGTAACCATTTGCTTCGTATGAGACATCTCCTAACTGACCTTCGTAATAAAGATTAGCAATTGGCGAACGCCAATCCACGATCACAGGTTCATGACTCTCCCTGTCAGATAACGAAGTTTTGCCGATATACAACACATCTGCCGTCTCGTGGCCTCGAGGCTTATAATCCATTCTCGCGAAATACGGTTTCTCTTTCAGGCTCCGCAACTGATGCAACTTGTTGCCTGTTGTGTCGAGTAAATTGGCATTCGCCAAAATATTAACGTAACTGTTTGAACTGTCGAGATGATCGAGATCAATCAATGCCTGTTTTATATGTTGTTTGTATTCAATCCGACTTTGTTCTGCAGCATCCAGTACGTCCTCAATATATGCGACTGTTTCAGCAAGCCGCTCTTCTTCTTTTCGTCTACTGCGCTCTGTATGGTTCAATTGAATTCCCTCCACTGCTTTCTTTTGCCCAGTATATCATTTCCCCTCTACTCCATCATTACACGATTTCACACACATTCCTGTAAGCTTTGAGAATCAGCCGCGAATGCCTCTGTCATGGGATTTCCGAAAAGATTGAATGCATTTATGGCCAATCTCACAGGCAAAAGGTATTTACACAGTTTGTGTATATGTTAGCATGACAGACAGATTAGATAGAAAGAGGGGAATTAAATTATGAAGAAAAAATTATTTACCGGACTCTCACTCGCTGCGACAATGGCAGTCGTTGCCGCATGCGGGGGAAATGATGAAGGCAACACCGGTGATAACAATAACCTGTTAGACGGTAACAATCAGGAGGAAGCACCTGATAATGACATGAACGATGAAGCTGCCATGGAAGGCGAGCTCGAAGGTGACCTCGAGGACGAAATGGAAATGGAGATGCCGGAACCGGATCTCGACGGCATTCCTGATGTCGTGGCTGAAGTAAACGGCGAAGAAATCAGCCAGGAAGAATTCCTTGCCACATACGAGCCGCAGTTCCAGCAGATGGCGATGCAGTCCCAGATGACAGGAGAAGAAGTCGATGAAGCTCAGATCCGCGATATGGTTGCGGATTCCATGGTCAATAACACTCTGTTAATCCAGGAAGCCGACAGCCAAGGAATTGAAGCAACAGACGAAGATATTGAACAGCTTCTGACTGAGCTTGCCCAGCAGAACCAGATGGAATCTTCGGATCAGTTCCTCCAGGCGCTTGAAGAGCAGGGAACACCGGAAGATGTAGTGATGGATCAGGTGGAAATGCAGGTCAAGGTCGATCAGCTGATTGCCAATGAGGCTGGTGAGATCGATGTAAGCGATGCGGAAGTCGAAGAGATGTACGCGCAGCTTGAAGCCCAGCAGGAACAGAGCGGCGGCGAACTGCCACCACTCGACGAAATCCGCACTGAAATCGAAGATGAAGTAAGAAACCAACAGGAAATGGAATTCGCCCAAACCCTTCTGGATGATCTCCGAAGTGATGCGGATATCACCGTTCACCTGTAAAAACCAAGTATAATCAAGCAGAAGAGGCGCCCCCCAAGTTGGGAGCGCCTCTTTGTTATGCCATCATGCTTATTGAACTTCCACAGATCCTGAGATTTCAGTATCATCAGAGATATCCGCAGATGCTTCATACTCTTCGCTTGCAAAGTATACATTGCCTTCAACGGTCATGCCGTTCAGGACAAAGCCATTGGCTTCCACGTAGATGTCACCAACGAATGTACCGTACTGGAGACGGCCGTTTTCATTACGGACCGTCAGGCTTGGTGCTTCAAGGGTATGCGTTTCTGTGACATTGCGGTCTGCATCCTGCTCATAAAGGGCAAGCTTACGCTCCGGCTCATCACGGTTCTCCTGATCGCCTTCCATAACGAGATCCTCGTCAGTCGTTATGTCACCGTAGAAGTGGAGGATCCACGCACCGTCTGCACCGATGTAAGAAAGCAAGCTCTCTTCATCCATAACCTCATGGTACGTTGCACCGGTCATGCCGTCCATGGCCATTTCTTCACCGTCGACATAAATCGTACCGGAAATCTCTGTATCTTCACTGATGTCAGATGATTCGAAGTATTCTTCTCCTGCAAAGTGAACATCACCTTCAACTGTCATACCGTTTAATACGAATCCGTTTGCTTCCACGTAGATATCACCGATGAAACCACCGTACTGCAGGCGGCCGTTTTCATTACGGACCGTCAGGCTCGGTGCTTCAAGCGTGTGTGTTTCTGTGACATTGCGGTCTTCGTCCTGCTCATACAGGGCAAGCTTACGCTCCGGCTCATCACGGTTCTCCTGGTCACCTTCCATCACAAGATCTTGATCTGTCGTGACATCATCATAGAAATGGAGAATCCAGGCTCCGTCTGCGCCAATGTAAGAAAGAAGTGAATCTTCGTCCATGACCTCATTGTACGTTGCACCGGTCATACCGTCCTCTTCATTCTCATTGTCATTGACATTCTCTTCATTGTTGTCGTTCACTTCATTCCCTGCGGTTTCCTCATTGTTGTCTCCGCACGCTGCCAATACGGACACCAAAAGTGCTGCTGAAACGAGACTTAACGCTTTTCTTTTCATGTTGAACCCCTCCGTTTTGCTTTCTTTTTGTGTTTAGACTTGATGATAAGTGATTACTCACTTTCAATTTGAATTGTATCACGCAACCTCGCCGGGACATTTGTTCATATGTGAATATTTGGTTAAAATAGTTTTAAATGTTAACTAATGTGAAAGCCTGTTATCTTTCAAAACGTTGACAGGCCTGCGTTTTCGATGATTTTATGCTGTTCTGATTTGTGGCTTTTCTGTGAAGAGAATCGCCTGTTGTTCGCTCTTTTGTCACATTCGGCATTCCGACGTTGCTGTTCTGCCGGCATGCAAACAGAAAAAGGCCCCGACAGGGACCTTTCTCGGTATCTCCTTTTTATCTTTTCAGAACCACTATGATCAGATTGCCCATTTGCGGTTCTCCGTAAAGGAGACGGTGAGCCAGTGCGTATCTTTGCCTGCTGCCGCTGCGATCTCCCCGCGGATCTGATCCTGAACCTTCACTGAGTCCACCGTGGATTTGGGTGTAATCACATAGTCGATCTCAATCCAGATGACATTTCCGGTTCTTGAGAGGCGGATGAAGGATTCTTTCATCCCGAACCGTTCCTCAATCTCTTTTACCTTCTGCTCAATTGGACCGGCCTGTTCGTGATCAAGCCGCATCTCGAGAAGTTCGTGCAGTGCTTTCTTCATCTCCACCACCGGAACCCGGATGAAATAGCCTGTGACAAGGAGGACCATAACCGGATCGGTATAAGGGACGAGAAACGAAAGCGTGTCTGAAAGGGACAACAGACCCGCAAGCAGGAAACCGGTCAATACTCCAGTACTGACAAGCGTATCCATCATCCACTGGTTTTGTTCCGCCTTGATGAGGCCTGTTTTGGAACGTTTCGATGCCTGACGGAACCAAAGCAGGAACAACAGGCAGACCAGGGTTGCAAATGCTGAGTAAATCATGGCTGCACCCAGGATCATATCCCTGCCACCGGTAAACAGCGCCAGAAGCGCGGTAATAAACGAACCCGCCACGAGTATCGTAATCGCTGTGTACTTTATCAGGATGACGAGGGGTTCGATCATGCTCTTACCAAACGGATAGTTTTTCGTGTCTTTTTTACTCATAAATGCTGCCGCGTATAGCGACAGCATCGATAATGCCACACTGATCAGGGAATAAAGGCCGTCAAAGAGAATCATCTGTGAGGATACGAGAATCCCGACGATGATCCCGCCAAAAGCGAAAGCGACGGCGCCGTAAACCGAAAAAGTCAGAAGGCGTTTTTCATTTTGTTGTGCTGTCATGTTCAATTTCTCCTTTTAAGCTCCGATTGCGCGCTGAAGAAGCTTTTTCACGTTGCTTCTTGCAGTCTCTTCGTCTTGTTGCCGCTGCTTAGATAAGTAATAGGCCTCAGCGGCGTGTTCCGTGACACCGACAATGAGCTTTGCCAGCTCTTCTTTGCCGGAATAAGGGCCTGCCGAATCGATCCGCCCCGTCAACCATTCATAATACGGTCTGTAAATGCTGTCCCACTTCTCAAAGCTGTCATCAAAGGCAAAGCCGGAATAAAGAAACGTAATGAGATCACTCGTCTCACGTGTTACGTCAAAGCTCACATCAATGATCACATCGACTGTCCCTGAGAGGTTCAGCCCTTCTGCCTGTCTCTGAATGCGCGCCAGTTGATCATGCAGAATCGACGAGGCAATTTCTGTGACGAGATCACTCTTGGCTCCGAAATAGAGATAATACGTGCCCTGTGCGACGCCTGCCCGTTTCACGATCTGTGAGACCGATGTCTTGTCATACCCCTGTTCTTTGATCAGGGCCGTTGCAGCCTCAATGATCTTTTGTTTTTTATCCATAGCGACCCCTCTCTTCAACTGACTGACTATCAGTCATTTTACATGATGTCCATAAAAAAAGCAAGGGGAAGTCCCCCTTGCCGAAATTAACGCTGATGAATCTTGTCGATGAGCCGTTTACTGTCCGTATCATGGACAATCCCGGACAGATAGTCCTCAGGTGCAAAATCCGCCTCGATCATATGCCCGAAAAGCGCCAGGAGAGAATCGTAATAGCCATTGATGTTTAGCAGACAGCAAGGCTTGTCATGATAGCCGATCTTCGCCCAACTGTATACTTCAAACCATTCTTCGAGGGTACCGAGACCTCCGGGGAACGCGATAAAGGCGTCGCCCTCTTGCATCATGACTTTCTTCCTCGTGGGCATATCCGCGACAATGCGGAGATCGGTCAATCGCCGATAGGACCGCTCCCTGTTTGCAAGTTTCTCCGGCATAACCCCAATGACCTTGCCGCCGTGATCCAGAACCCCGTCCGCCATCGCGCGCATGCAGCCGATGCCTGCACCGCCGTAAACGAGGGTCAACTCCCGCTCAGCCATGGCTTTGCCGAGCTGATACGCTTCTCTCATATAAACCGGATCCGATCCTTCCCGGGATCCGCAAAACACCGTGATGGCTTTCATGGTAAGCATCGCTCCTTTAATCGGTTGTTTTCAGCTTCACCACGATCAGGAAAAACGCAATAAATGCGATCATATAAATCGTGCCGCCAATGATGTAAAACAGCAGTAATGCGAGTTCCGGCAGTCCAAACGGGTTGCCCTGATACAGGTACATCCCGAGATTCAGACTCACCGATCCGATAATCGCCGAAAAGACGTGAATCCGTGCCAGAATCGGTGTTGCCGGTTTAAACGCCTGATAAAAGATTCCCCACCCCATCGTGGTCAAAAATCCGGACACGAGCATATGGGCATGGAAGGTGCGCATGGCGTAGCTGCCGGCACCCGCCATATGTGAGCCGATCATCACCCCGATCAGGCCAAAGACAGCGCTCGTAATCAACAGTGCTTTTGCATAAGTGGTCATTGAACGTCCTCCTTCAAATATGTGCTGTTTTTATCTTACATGATTTTGCTGCATCAGAAAAAAGAAATCCCCCACGAAAACAACCCGCTTACGATGGCGGGTTGTTTCTCTCTCTCAGCATGGATTTGATCTCCTTCAAATCTTCTTTCAGCTCTCTGTTCTCCTGAAACAGCCGCTCCATCTGTTCCTGATGCACCTCTTCATTCTCATGACCGAGGTAATCGAGAATGACGGCAACGACGAGGTTCAGGATGACCAGGGCCCCGATGACGATGAATGTCACAAAATAAAACCACGCCCACGGAATCTCCGCGATGACCGGTCTTGCCACCTGACTCGCCCAGGATTCAAACGTGACCACCTGCAGGAGCGTGAAGAGCGAATGATGGAAGCTTCCAAAGAACTCATACGGAAGCACATCCCGGAAAAAGGTCGTCCCGATAATCGCATAGATGGAGAAAATCAGTGCTGTCAGTCCCATGATCCCCGTCAGAGCAGGAATTGAACGGACGAGAGAGTCGATGATTTTCCTGAGCGCGGGAATCGCCGGAATCATGCGAATGAGCCGGAGCACCCGGATCAGTCGCAGGACGCTGACCATCGGCGTATTGTAAAAAGCGAGACTCAGGACAACAATGGTAAAGTCAAAGTAGTTCCACGGATCACGGAAATACCCCCTCACACCGAGCCCGATCATCTTAATGGCCAGTTCGGCAACAAAGATCCAGACGATGATTGTATCCAGCAGAAGGAGCCAGTCGTTCCCCTGTATGTAGGATTCCGCCACGATGACAAGGCCATTCAGAATGATGATCCCGATAATTACGGGCTGAAAGGACGGGTGAAGAGCGATGTGCTTCATCCGTCCGCGAAATGTCTGTTTATCTGTCATGGCAAATCAACCTGCTTCTGTTCAAATTGCGGCAACAGATGCCGCACCGTCAGTTTACCGGTTCGACGCTCAGTCTTCAACCCGGATCACCTCAATACCGTACCGTTCAAGATACGCTTTGGACACCGCATCCGGGTAGCCTTCCGAATAATAGACGCTCCGGATCCCGGCTCCGTTGATTTTCTCCGCACACTGCCGGCACGGAAAGGTCGTGGAAAAAAGCACACACCCCTCAGTGGAGATGCCTCTTCGCTGCATCTGAAACATCGCATTGGCCTCCGCGTGAAACGCATCGCACGGGTATTCATCCTGGTACTCACCGGACTGAATCAGCCCCTGTTTCTTGGCTTCAAACCTCGGGCATCCCCCGTCCACGCAGTGAGGCTGTCCGGATGGATAGCCGTTGTAGCCCGTGGAAAGGATATTCCGTTTGTCCTTATCGAGGCTGTTCACGATCACGGCCCCAACCCGGCGCGAACCGCATGTGGATCTGAGTGATGCAATATACGCCTTTGACATAAAATACTGTTCCCAGTCGTCTCGCTCCCCGAGGGGGATGGTGCTGACGAGGGCTTTGATTTCTTTTAGGATACTCAATTCAGCTTCACCTCACGCCTCTCATTGTATCACTCTGACTGCCCGGAGGGTTATGATTTTTTCTGCCAACGGTTCTGTGCTACACTTGCACAAACATCTTTGCAGGAGGTGACGAAAGTCATGGAAATCACCGATGAAGGACTTCGCTTTCTCACGCAGCTCGCAGACAGGCAGCACAAATATCATGTCCGGATCGGTCACCGCTTCGGAAAGCGCTGAGGCACCTCAGACTTTCGGCTGACTCTGGACGAGTCACCTCAACCGAATCACGATCCGAGCCACAGCATCACCGTCGGCAGACTCACCTTCCTTTTTGATCCGGAGGCTGTCCCTCACCGGCACCGGCTGCGCATTGACTGTCAAAACGGCCGTCTTCAATTGGCGGATACGTCCCAACTCACTGGAGGCATGTAAAATGGAAAAAGTACTCGTACTCGGTGGTACCCGCTTTTTCGGGAAACGCCTCACGGAACGTCTGTTAAAAGAAGGAAAAGAAGTTACCCTCGCCACGCGGGGCGAAAGCGGTAACCCATTTGGCAATACCGTTCATCACCTGAAGGTTGACCGCTTTAACCGCGGCTCAATGGAGAAGATCTTTCAGGACGGCGAATGGGATGTGATTTACGATCAGATCTGCTTTTCCCCGGACGACGCCATGGACGCCGTTGATATTTTCAGCGGCAGAACCGGACGCTACGTCTTCACATCGACGTTGAGCGTCTACGACTTTGATGACAAGGGCTGCAAAAAAGAGGACGATTTCGACCCGTTTCACTATCCTCTGAAAGAAGGACGAAAAGAAGCCTTCAGCTACGGCGAAGGAAAGCGCCTCGCCGAAGCCGTCTTCGCCCAAAAAGCCGATTTCCCTGTCACCATGGTCCGACCACCGATCGTCGTCGGTACGGATGACTATACAAAACGGCTTCAGTACTACATGCAGCGTATCCAAAACCGTCAACCGATCGGGCTCGATCAGCCTGATGCCAGGCTCTCCTTCGTCCATGCCGGAGAGCTCGCGGACTTTCTTTACTTTGCCGGTCATGAAACATTCACAGGGCCCGTCAATACGAGCAGCCCGGATGCAGTGAGCCTTCATGAACTGATGCAGCTCATGCAACATGAGCTGCAAGATGGATCCGTCATCATTCAACCGACCTCCGATTCCGTAGAAGCCTCACCCATGAATTTCCCCGCCTCCTATTACCAGGACGTGAATCGGGCAAAAGAGGCAGGATTCGCCTTTTCACCAATGAGCAACTGGCTCCCCGGTCTGATCCGGGACCTCAAACATTCAATCAGCTGAATACGCCCGGCCGGTCATCGACTCAGATGGCCGGTTTTTGGTTTTCATCTTCATAAAAACAGGTAAAGAACCCCGATGATCACCAAAATCACCCACCTACTGGAGGAATCCCTGATGAAAAAAATCACGAGAACGTATCTCAATCACCTTTATGAACGCTTTGATGCGCGCTTTGACGGCCAGGAAGAGTTCATTCAGGCCGTCCATTCCTTTCTTGAATCCGTCGCACCGGTCCTCGACCGCCACCCTCACTGGCGGGATGCGAACCTCACAGAAGCCCTCCTCTATCCGGAACGGCTGATTTCCTTTAAGGTCAAATGGCTCGATGACAAAGGAACCTTACGAATCAATCAGGGCTACCGCATCCAGTTTAACGGTGAACTCGGCCCATACAAAGGCGGTCTCCGGTTTGATCCTTCCGTCACCCCGTCGGTCATCTCCTTTCTCGGCTTTGAACAGACGTTTAAAAATGCCCTCACCGGACTTCCCATCGGCAGTGGCAAGGGCGGCGCGGATTTCGATCCGTCCGAAGCCTCCGAAGACGAGATTCGCCGCTTCAGTGAAGCCTTCATCAGTGAACTCGCCCATCACATCGGAGAAGACCGGGACGTGCCGGCAGGCGATGTCGGCGTCGGAAGCCGGGAGATCAGCTATTTCGCGAGACGCTATGAAGACATTCATGCCACGTCGTCACCCGGTACGTTCACGGGAAAACCGCCGGGACGCAACGGTCTGAAGGGCCGGGAGGAAGCGACAGGCTATGGTCTGATCTATTTCGTCGAGGAGATGCTTCGCCATCAGGAAACGGGCCTTGAAGGGAAACGGATTGCCGTCTCCGGCGCAGGCAATGTCTCCCTTCATGCCATGCAAAAAGCCAAGGACAAGGGCGGTATCATTGTCGCCTGCAGCGATTCGTCGGGCATGATCACGAATAACGATGGACTCGATATCGAAGCGGTCCGAAAGACGAAGGAGAAGGGCGGCTCGCTGAAAGATCTCGCCGACGGCACAAAGACCATCACGTATCAATCCGACTCCGGTGCCATCTGGCAGGTCAAAGCGGATATCGCCCTCCCCTGTGCCATGGAAAATGAACTGAAAGAGGACGATGCAAAAACCCTCATCACAAACGGAATCTCTCTCGTCGCAGAGGGGGCCAATATGCCGTGTACCCCGGATGCCATCATGGCATTCCTGCAAAACGACGTCCTGTTCGGTCCCGGTAAAGCCTCCAATGCCGGGGGTGTTGTCGCCTCGGTCTTTGAAATGGCTCAGGCGAAGGAACAGATCCCATGGACGTTCGAAAAGACCGATGAACACCTTGAACGGCAGATGACAGAGATTTACCGCCGCTGCCAGGATGCCGCAAACACATATGGCGATGGCAAAAACCTCGATCAGGGGGCCAATATTGCCGGTTTCCTCCGCATCCTCGAAGCCTCCGCTGACTCCTGATTACTTTCCACTTCACAGACAGTGATAATTGATTGTCACGGTGCTTTGATTGTATCATGGAAGAAACGGCTCCCGTAATGGGAACCACTCTGACTGGAGGTTTTTTCAGATGACGATTACAGAGCGGAACAGCGCGTTCGGCTGGCATCTCGAACAAAGCTATATAAAGGAATTGCCGGAACTCTTCTACAGGATTACCGATGCACAACAGGTTCAGAACCCTGAGCTGCTTCTCTTTAATGATACGCTCGCCAAAGAAATCGGGCTGGACCCGGATCAGCTCGATGCATCCATCACCGCCATTTTCGCAGGAAATGCCTTTCCTAAAGGGGCCCTTCCCTTCTCTCAGGCATATGCGGGCCACCAGTTTGGCAACTTCACAATGCTCGGTGACGGACGGGCGGTCATGATCGGCGAACAGATCACACCCGCCGGCAAGCGTGTTGACCTGCAATTGAAAGGCTCCGGAATCACCGAATTCTCCCGGGGCGGGGACGGGCGCGCGGCGCTCGGGCCGATGTTGCGGGAATACCTCATCAGTGAGGCCCTCCACGCCCTGGGAATCCCGGCAAACCGGGCCCTTGCCATCGTGACAACCGGGTCGCCGGTGTACCGGCAGACCATTCAGCCCGGTGCGGTCTTGACGAGGGTTGCGGACAGCCATCTCCGTGTCGGAACCTTTCAGTACGCCGCACAATTTGGTTCTGACGACGATGTTCGCTCGCTTGCCGACTATGCCATTCGCCGTCACGATCCGGATCTCGCCGAAGAACCGGACCGCTATCACCGCTTTTTAAAGCGCGTGATGGACCGGCAGGCGAAACTTATGGCGGACTGGCTTCATATCGGGTTTATTCACGGTGTGATGAATACGGACAATATGACCATCAGCGGGGAATCCATCGATTTTGGCCCGTGTGCCTTTCTCGATCATTATGACCCGGCAACCGTATTCAGCTCCATTGACCGCGAAGGCCGTTATGCCTATGGCAATCAGCCTTATATCGCATCATGGAACCTCGCGAGGCTCGCCGAGACCCTGATCCCGCTTATTCATGACGATCAGGATGAGGCCATTGCGATCCTTCAGGAGGATATGAAAGCCTTCGCCGAACTCTATCAGTCTTACTGGCTTGACGGCATGCGCCGAAAACTTGGCCTGAAAGAGAGCAAAGACGGCGACAGCACCCTGTTCACCGAACTTCTTCAGTGGATGGAGGAGAACAAGGCAGACTTCACCAACACGTTCCGCTCCCTTTCTGACGGCAGCGTGCCGGATCAGGCCGATGGCCGGCTCAATGACTGGATCACACGCTGGCAGGAACGAATCAAGTCGGAAGGGCGCTCCGTTGTAGAAGCCCAAACGATGATGCGCACCGTCAATCCGGCGGTGATCCCGAGAAATCACCTTGTGGAAGAAGCCCTCGATCAAGCCGTGCAAAAGGATGATCTGACGCTCTTTCACGAGCTGTTGGCAGCCGTGAGACAGCCTTATGAGGGCACCGGGATCCCTCCGCGCTTCACCGAACCGCCTTCAAAACGGTTCACAGACGGCTATCAGACGTTTTGCGGAACGTGACGGACGTATCTGTTTTTAACAAATGAACAAAAAAATGCCCTGGTGAGGAATCATCCTCAGTCAGGGCATTTGTGTGTGTTTGTCTCTTAGGCGGCCTGTGAAGCCTTTGACACGTCTTTGTTCTTGAAGAACTTGCTGCGGATGTAAGGCACGACGTAGTAGTCGCCGCCGAATTTACCGGCATTGTGGCCTGCTGCAAGGATGAAGACAGTGAGAAGAACGAGCCATGGGTTACTTGAAATCGTGCCGGCGAACATGAACGCGAAGTTCATCATGATGCCGAAGAATGCGGCTGCTGTTGTCAGGATTCCAAGGATAAGACCGAGTCCGACAAGGAACTCTCCCCACGCGACCATAAAGCTGAAGATTCCGGCATTCGGAAGAGCGAAATTCTCGATAAAGGCGTGGTAGGTCGGATAAGTGGCCTGTACGGATTCATTCGCGACAACGCCGTTCAGATAGCCCGATGCATCAAACGGCTCACCTGTGATCTTGCCCCACCCAGCTGTTAACCACTGCCAGCCGATGTATACCCGTAAAAAAGTCAGAATTCCCGCTGCGATTTTGTTGTTTCTCAAAAAGTCCATAAACATGTTGCATTCCTCCTCAGGAAAAGTTGTATTTGGTGAGCCTGATCAACCACAGCCGGATAGATAAAGAAAAATGATGGCTAGTTGTGTGTGATCACTCACTCTCTGTTTGCTTGACCTAAGTATACAACGGTAAACACTGCAGCAGACGTGACAACTGTGTCCATTTCGTAGCAAAACGGTGTCTGATTTGTGACAAAAGGATGAGGAGTTCACACTTCCCTTTCATTTGAAACGCAAATAAGCCCCTTAAAGAGGCTGTTTTACCTGATCGGCCTCTTTAAGGGGAAATCTCTTGCCTGTTCGACACACCGGATTTGCGAATCGTCGGTTTACGTTTTCCATCTTTTTCAGAATGATCCGGTTCTCATCAAGTGTCCAGCCCGACGGTTGCATGCTAAATACCGGCTGAAGCTGATCACTCAGATACACCTTCCATTCACGGATCCAGAGTCTTCCCCTTGCCTTGCAGAAAATACTGCGAACATGACGCCTTCGTCAACGAACCATTCACCTCCACCTTTCATGCAAGTACGTGAGAACGTTTACTTTTTCCCGCATAGTGGAACCTTTTCCCTCTTATACCGTAGACAAATTTGTGGTAATTTTGTACAATATGAACAGAATTCGTACGATGCAGGAGGGATTATTTTGGCCGTAACCGATATGACAGAGCGTTACCAGCACATTTATGATGAAATGAAACAATCGTTCAAGTGGTCCTTTGTGGATAAGAAAGTTCTCATGCACGCCGCCATGACCTTTGCCGGCGACAACATCCCTTTCGATGCCCCGAGATTCAAAGACCTGGCGGATCGGATCGCCAAAGATGCTTCCTTCTTCTCACCCCTGAAACAGGACAAACGTGTCACGGTGGCCGCCGTACTTGAATCAAAGTATGAGGATCCCTTTCGGCATTATCAGTACATGAAGAAAATTTATGATCTTCTGATACAGAAGAAATTCAAACGGGGCTCAGCCTCGTATTCGACCGCCCTCGTTATCCTCTCTGCCGCAAGCCGGAGTATTTCTCTCGATCAGCACGTCGACCGGACGATGGCGATTCATAAAGGGATGAAAAAAGAGCACCCCTTCATCACGTCCGAGCACGACTATCCACTTGCTTCTCTTCTTGCGGATCAGGTGGACGATCCGGCTGTCCTGATGACAAGAATTGAGGAAATCTATCACCGTCTGTCAAAAGCAGGCTTCAGAAAAGGCAATGACCTGCAGTTTCTGAGCCATATTCTGAGCCTCGACACCGATCATGAACCTGCCGAACTCGTCCGGCGCACGGCTGCCGCAAAAGATGAATGGAAAAAGAACGGCATGAAACATAAAGGGGTTCACTATCCGATCACCGGGCTGCTCGCCCTTGCCGGCGGGGACAGCCTGCTTTTTGAGATCATCGCTGAGACAGCCGCAGATCTGAACAGGCGAAAATCGTTCCGCTGGGAAAAAGACTGGAACAGCCTGGTTGCGGCGAATTTCACGATGAAAACGACCCTCGACCCCGATGAATCCCTGACGGTCAGTATGTATACGAGCCTCAACACCATCCTTGAAGCCCAAAATGCCGCCATGGTCGCCGCCGCATCGGCCGGGGCCGTCGCCGCGACGTCCTCGAACAATTGACACGAACACGAAAAACCGGAAGGCGGCCGTACAGGCCAGCTTTCCGGTTTTTCAGTCATCTTCCTGGTGGTTTTCGTTCAGAAGCTTTTTCCACTCGTCCACCATTTCCTTACCGAATGCATTCGATTTCTGCAGGCGTCTGTCGATCCGCTCAAGTCCGGACAAAACCGACGTGAGATCGTCGGAAATGCTTTCGAGCTCCGTTCGCTGCACTTTGATCACCCGGCGCATGCGGAGTGTTTTCTGCAGCTCTTTGGCAAGCTTATAGCCCCGTGCCGCATTAAAATGCTCCTGCTCAATTTCATGATAATACCGGCTCACTTCTTTATCCATACGGCTCTCAGTCTCAGACAGCTGCCGGCGCCACTGATCGATCTGTCTGACCTGGCTATGCATCGCACGGAACCGCTCCTCATAATCCAGTGCTTCCACCGGCATATCCGGGAGGTCCGGTTCCCCTTCTGCGTACATAAACTGATCCGGAAAGGCCTCGTTTAATTTAATGATCTGGCCATTGCCGTCATCAGCAATGAGCTGCTCCATATCAATCGGGGCACTCGGTTGGCGGATATCGAGAACGAGCCGCAAGTCAGGATCGAGGATCACATCAAGAATATGCCCGTGAAAACGGAACCCTTCTTCGATTTCCGTTTTTTCACCGGTCTCAACGGTCATCTGAATTTCTTCGACGAGTCCTTCATCCGAAATCGTCAGATTCAGCGTGTTTTTCGCATCTTCAAGGATCTTCCGTTTGGGCCTGAGTGCTTTTATATTCCGGACTTCAGCCATGCCATTCCCCACACTTTCCATTGGTATCTGTTCACACTATACGAAAGTTTTGTGAAAGATTCAATCATAACCGCATTTATTCAGCGATTCACGTTAGAATGTGATTACGTGATCACACGAAGAAAGGAGATGAGACCATGACCGTCGATGAAACAAAAGAACGGATTCTCGACGCAGCCATCGCACTCATGAGCAATAAAGGGTTCTCTTCCACCTCCGTCAGGGAAATTGCCGCGAAGGCGGATGTGGCGGAAATGACGCTGTTCCGGAAGTTCAAAAACAAACAGGCTCTTCTCGAGGGCATTACCAAGCGCTATACGAAGGCGTTCTCGAATGCAAAGGTATTCGCAGAAGAGTGGACGTACGACCTTGAAACGGACCTGTGCACATTGAGTCAGACGTATCAGAATTTCATGGAGGAAAACAAAGCCATCGTTTTGCTCGCTTACAAGGAAGCAGGCGTGCATAACGAAGTATCAGAGGGACTCACCGCCAATCCGAAACTGATGAAAGCCCACCTGACGGACTACCTGCAGAACATGCAGAAAAAGGGGCTTGTCACAACGGAGCTTGATCTCGAGCTTCAGGTCATGAATTTCATGTGGATGAACCTCGGGCATTTCTCCTCGCAGTTTATATCGGGAAAGAAAGTATCCCAACTCCCGACCGAACAGTTTATTGAGAGCAGTGTGAAACTGTTTGTCAGAGGCCTGAAACCTTAATTCTATTCGATGTCAAACGCGGGGGCTGCCCCGCGTTTTTTTGATTTCCCCAAGACATCAGGGCCTGTTCCGATCAGCTGAAGACCTGTCTCTTTAGGCCTTTTTTTCAAATACCGTTTTACAAGTCGCCCCCATCAGACTATACTGAACGTATCGGTCATTGATCCAAAAACGCCAACTTCATATCATACGCAGTCAGGTTCTCTGCCCAGGCGGGCAGGGTGAAAAGGGAAGCCGGTGTAAATCCGGCACGGTCCCGCCACTGTAAGCACGGAGTCACACAGCAGTGTGCCACTGTCTCTCCATATGGAGAAGCGGGAAGGCGCTGTGGAATGCAAGACGTGCAAGTCAGGAGACCTGCCTTTCTGCCAAGCAAACACCTTCGAGGAAAAGGATGTTTCACACAGCTCATGCCGTTCGGCACAGAGGGCATGGCTCTCTGTCGTCAGGTGCATCCATCATGCGGCTGATCTGTGATCCATACACGTACGCTTTTCCTTCATGGGGAATGGCGTTTTTTTGTTACCCAATGCCGAAAATCAATCACTTGACTGGAGGAAAAGTACCATGAAAAAAACCTTGCTTTCACTGACTGCCCTTGCCATGATCACAACGGCATGCGGCAATGACAACACCCCGGAAGAGAATCTGAACGAGAACATCCCTGACAACGGGAACGCCGGGGACAATCTGGCTGAGAACAATGAAGAAGAAGACACCGAAGAAGCCGAAACAGAAGATACCTTCCCTGTCACCATCACCGATGACGCAGGCCGGGACGTGACGATTGAAGAAGAGCCCGAAACACTCGCTTCCCTGCTTCCAAGCAGCACGGAAATCCTGTTTGCCCTCGACGCCGGAGACCGTCTGATCGGACGTTCGGAGTTTTGTAACTTCCCGCCTGAAGATGTGGAAGACATCGCCGTGATCGGCGCAATGGAGATCGATGCCGAACAGATTCTTTCCCTCGAACCTGAACTGTTGTTCGTCCAGGAATCGCACCTGGCCAATTACAGTGAGATCCTTGACGAGTTCTCGGACGCCGGGATTGACTATCTTGTGATCGAGGGCGCCGAATCCTTCCAGGCCACGTACGAAGCCATCGAACTGATCGGAGACGCCACAGGCACCCGTGAAGCAGCCGACTCCCTCGTCAGTCAAATGGAAGCGGATATCGGACACATCGCTGAACAGGCTGAAGCCATCTCAGAAGAAGACCGAAAGCTCGTTTGGACAGAAGTTTCCCCGTCTCCGGATATTTTCACAGCCGGTGCCGGCACTTTTTTCGATGAGATGCTCAGCACCATCAACGCTGACAATGCCGCAGGTGATCATAACGGCTGGGTTCAGCTGAACGAAGAAGAGATGATCAGCCTCAATCCGGACGTCATCATTACCACTTACGGATACTATGTAGAGAACGCGTATGAAGAAGTCGCAGAGCGCGACGGCTGGCAGGGAGTCCCTGCCGTAGAAAACGGCGAGATCCACGATGTGGATAACGATACCCTGTCACGACCGGGACCGCGACTCGTCGAGGGAGTGGAGACACTTGCAAGACTCATTTATCCGGACGTCTTTGAATAAACGAATCACAGCAATCTATATCGGTGCCGCAGCCTTTGTCTTTGGTGCCATCCTCCTCTCCTTGTCTGTAAGTTCCGTTCATGTGCCCCTGTCGCATATCGCCATCATCATCGGCGAGAACATGCTCGGCTTGGAGGCGCATCCTGCGGTCAGCGACGGGGAACGGCGCATCATCTGGAACATCCGCCTGCCGAGGATCCTCCTAGGCGCAGGCGTCGGTGCCGCACTGGCCCTGGCCGGCGCCGCATTCCAGGGACTGTTGCGAAATCCCCTGGCCGATCCGTATACGATCGGGGTCTCTTCCGGGGCCTCTCTCGGGGCCGTGATTGTCATCTTCTTCGGGATTCAGCTGCCGTTGATCGGAGGCTATACGCTTCCCTTCATGGCGATTCTCTTCGGATTCATCACGCTGATGATCGTCTTTGGCCTCGTCCGACTGACAAGCCGGAGTCTTGCCGTGGAGACAATCATTCTCGCCGGGATCATCATGAGTGCCTTTATCGGCGCCATCATATCCCTTCTCATCGCCCTCGGAGATCAGGATGCCATGACGCAGATCCTTTACTGGCTCTATGGCAGCGTCGCATTGAGAGGCTGGGGCTATGTGCAGCTCTTGGCTCCTTTTCTCATAGTGGGCAGTCTCATTCTCCTCGTCTACTACCGGGAGCTTAACGCCATGGCCCTCGGTGAGGAGGCTGCGGGACATCTCGGCGTCAACGTACAGCGGGGGAAAATCACCGTTGTGCTCGGCGCTTCGCTGTTGACCGGGGCTGCAGTTGCCGTCTCCGGGACGATCGGCTTTGTCGGGCTCGTGATTCCGCATCTCGTCCGCCTTTTGACCGGGCCGAACCATCAGCACGTCCTGCCGATTTCGCTGTTGGTCGGAAGCGGCTTTCTCGTTTCCGCGGACCTCCTTGCACGTACGATCATCGCGCCTCAGGAAATGCCCATCGGCGTTCTGACAGCTCTTATCGGGGCCCCGGTATTTGCCCTGTTACTGATTCGCAAACGCTTCGGAAAGGAATGAGCCCCATGCTTAAGATTGACCATCTCTCCGGCGGATACGGACAGACAACCATCATTCATGACGTGAACCTCACTATCCGTAAGGGCGAGTTCTTCACTCTCCTGGGCCCGAACGGCAGTGGCAAAAGCACCCTCTTTCGCCTCATCAGCGGCACGCTTCCCCCTGAAGAGGGTCGGATCATGATCGACGGGACACCGCTCGATTCGATGAGCCACACGAAACGGGCTCAGACCATCGCCGTTCTCAGCCAGGAGGCGAATGTCTCTTTCGACTTTACCGTTGAAGAAATCATCAGTTTGGGACGCTATGCCTTTCAGCGCGGCCTGTTCAAAACCCTGTCCGCAAGGGACCGATCCGTCATTGATGACGCCATGCAGCTGACGGACACCGCCGTCTTTCGACATCATCCGTTTCGGACACTCTCCGGCGGGGAAAAGCAGCGCGTGCTTCTTGCAAAGGCTCTCGCACAGGAACCGAAGCTTCTTTTACTCGATGAGCCGACGAACCACCTTGATATCCGGCACGCCTTTTCCCTTCTCGACCTGTTAAAAGACTGGCAAAAGCGCCATGATCTGACGGTGTTTGCGATCCTCCATGACCTGAATGTCGCTTCACTGTATGCAGACAGGGTCGGTCTGATTCAAAAAGGCTCCCTTATGACGACCGGCAGTCCGGACCTCCTTCGGGAAGAGGACCGGCTGTCTGACATTTATCACGTCAAGGTCAATGCCCAATCGCATCCGGTGCTCCCGAGGCCGCAAATCCTCATGACACCGGGACATGCGGTTCATAAAGGCTCGTTTCAGTTCGGGAAGGACGTCACCATCGACCGCTCCGACGACGTGATTCATCTCGCTTTTGATGAGCCGCTGCGGACGATTTCAAGCGGGGTCACAGGCGACGGGATCCGCTGGATCCGTCACTTCTGCAACTTCCATGTCGACCCGCATTATGACGGTGTGGCACCGGTGACCGATATGACCCGCTGGCTCGATCACCGCGAACTCCCGGTCGAGAGTACCGTAGGGATGATGACCGCCGTCCATCTCGCCGATGCCGCAACCATCAGACGGACCGTTGATGATGTGGACATTATGGTGATTGCCACGGCCGGTGTCGGCAATGCCGTGGACATCACCCTTGCCGATCAGCGTGACGGGCTGAGCCAAATCGGTACCCTGAATGTCATGGTCTTCCTCGATGCCCATTTCACCGATGGTGCCCTGGTTAATGCCATGATGTCCGCCACAGAGGCAAAGACGAAAGCCCTCAGTGATCTCGGCATTCGTGACCGCTATACCGACACCATTGCCACGGGTACACCGACGGACAGCCTCGCCATCGGCACGACGCAGCACGGAGAGCTCACCCCCTTCGCCGGATCCGGCACGCCCGCCGGGAAAGCCATCGGCAGCGTTGTCTACGACGCCCTCACTGAAGCAATCGGCCATTACCTGAACCGAAAACAGCAATAACCGAAGAAACACAAACAGGCCGCCCTCCGGATGGAAGGCGGCCTGTTTTGGTGTGTTATTCGGCTGCGCGGTTCGAGACTTCGATAGCTCTGTTCGTTCCTTCCACAGCCTGATTCAGCGCATCTTCAGGACTTGTCCCCTGATAGAGAGCTTCAAGGGCCGTGACGACCTGTTCTCTTGATTCAGGGAAGACGCTGATCAAAGCACCCTGCGTAGCTGATGAAGGGATCGTTTCCTGCAGCTGTGTGATCGGTACAGTCAGCTGTGGCACATCTTCATGAGCTTCAACGACACGGTCAAGTTCATACGCAGCCGGATTGGTCGCGAAGTAACCCGTGTTCATATGCCAGTCTGCCTGCGTTTCCGCTTCGTTGAACCATCTCATGAAATCAAAGGCGGCAGCCTGTTCCTCCTCACTGATGCCATCACTCATCCAAACGGAAGCGCCTCCGATAATCACGCCGTTTCGTTCAATCTCATCGGCATGGGGAACGAAGGATGCCCCAATTTCAAACGGAGCATTGTCAATGGCTCCGGTGATTCCTGCACTTGAGTCCATGTACATCGCCACATCTTCATTTTGGAACGCCGCACGGATATCATCCCAGTCGCGGCCATAGTAATTCATCGTGCCTTCTTCCGTCATGTCAGAAAGCCATTCGAATACCCTGAGACCCTCTTCTCCCCCGAACGTCGCCTCTGTGGCAAGATCTGAGCGCCCGTTGTCATTATTGACAAAGTCAACGCCCTGCGTCGAGATCATCTGTTCAAAGAACCAGCCATGACCGAGCATGGAGAACCCGTACGTGTCCTCATTCGTAAGGGCACGTGCCGCTTCTGCGATTTCACTGAACGTTTCCGGCGGATTGTCCGGATCGAGACCCGCTGCTTCGAACATGTCTTTGTTGTACATCAGAACCGGCGTTGACGAGTTGAACGGCATGGAATACAGCTCGTCGTCAACCATGTAATAAGTCAGGATGTTTTCTTCAAGCTGACTGATGTCATAATTCTCTCTGTCAATCCATTCCTGCACCGGTGTGATGTAGCCGCTGTCGATCATGTACTTGGTGCCGACTTCAAACATCTGCACGAGACCCGGGGCCGTTTCTGTGCCGCCCACAGTACGGTATTGCGTCAGAAGTTCTTCGTATGAGCCCTGATATTCAGGCGTAATCACATACTGATCCTGAGACGCGTTGTAATCGGCAACGAGTTCTTCAAGTGTATCACCAAGCCCGCCGCCCATGGCGTGCCAGAATTCGATCTCCAACGCATCCTCCGATACGGTTTCTTCTTCCCCTGCTTCATTATTGGCTTCGCTGTTTTCTTCATCAGCCTGATTGACGTTACCGTCGGAAGCCGCAGCACCCGTATTTGTTTCTGATTCCGTATTTTGATCCGCACAGGCCGTTAACGCCAATACCGCCATGCTTCCCGCTAACCATGTTGCTTTTTTCATCTCTTCATTCCTCCAGTTTGTTTGTCCGTTAGTCATGCATTTCTGTTATTTTAATGCGCCTTTTGAGAGGCCTTTTTGCAGCTGTTTCTGGCCGATCATCAAAAGAAGCAGAGTTGGAATAATCACGATCACAACGCCCGCCATGACCATACCCCAGTTGGTTGCCACTTCGTCGGCCTGCAGGCGGCGGAGTCCGATCTGAACGGTACGCACCGTATCGTTCGTCGTAACAAGAAGCGGCCACAGGTACATGTTCCAGGTCGTCAGGAATCCGTAAATTCCGAGCGTGACAAAGCTTGTTTTGGCATAGGGAATCACGACTTTGTAGAAAAACTGAAATTTGGAGAGCCCCTCGACCTGAGCGGCTTCATAAAGCTCCAAAGGAATCGTCTTAAAGTGCTGCCTAAGAAGGAACGTCCCGAACGCCAGCGCGAAAAACGGTATGGTCAGTGCCAGATAGGAGTTCATCCAGCCGAGATTCAGGATCGTCAGGAAGTTCGGGATCATCGTCGCTTCCCAGGGAATCAAGAGCGTCGAGATAAAGATCAGGAACACAACCTGCCTCCCCCGAAACGGGACGAATGCGAAAATAAAGGCAGCCAGTGCGCTGACGGTGAGCATCCCGATCGTTACCGTGGATGCGACGATGACACTGTTTCTGAGGTAATGAAAAATCGGCACCGAAGCCAGCACATCCCGATAGTTGTCAAGCGTCGGGTTCCCCGGCAGCATCTGTCTGTTCATCACCTCATTTGGAGGCATGAAACTGATCGACACGGCATAGAGAATCGGGAAAAACATCACCACGGCTGAGATCACAAGAAGCGTATAGAACACGATTTTTCTCATCATTGATAGTGCACCTTCTTCTCTCCGAACTTAAACTGCAATAGCGTAATCCCGAGGACGACAGCGAAGAGAATCATCGCCATGGCGCTCGCCGGACCGAACTGGTAATAAATAAACGCTTCACGGTAAATCGCATAGATGATCAGATTCGTCGCCTCTGCCGGCCCGCCTCCTGTCAGGATATCCACCTGTCCAAAGGACTGAAAGGAGTTGATGAACGTGATCGTAATGATAAAGAAAAGCGTCGGGGAGAGCATCGGTATCGTAATCCGTCTCAACTGATACAGATACTTGGCCCCGTCAATGCGTGAACTCTCATAGAGATCCTGATCGATGTTTTGCAGACCACCGAGAATAATCAGAAACGAGAAACCCGTATTCATCCATACCGTCGTAATCGCAACGGAGATCAGCGCCATCGTGGAATCCTGCAGCCAGGCAACGTTCGAGAAGCCGAGGAGATTGATGAACGCGTTCAGGGAACCTGCAGTCGGATGAAAGATAAACAGCCAGATCACCGCTGATGCGGCGACACTCATGCCGAGCGTCGACGCAAAAATCGTCCGGAAAAACCCGATCCCTTTCAGCTTTTCATTGGCGAGGAGCGCAAGAAAAAGTGAAAGCGCCACACTCGTCGGAACCGTCAGAATCACAAAGGCGAAGGTCGTCACGACGCTGTTGCGAAAGGAGGCTGACTGCATGAGAAATTGGTAGTTCTCCATCCCGACAAACAGGGACGGTTCTCCCTGGGCATTCGTAAAGAAAAAACTGAGAAACAGCGAATAAAACATCGGATAGAACAGAAAAACAGAAAACAGGATAACCGACGGCAGTAAATACAGCGCTGCGATCCGGTAGTTTGCCGACTTCTTCCACCAGGAAGACCGGCTCTTGATCCGATACCGTTCCGTCATGTCACCGACGCTTAACCGCTGTTTTTCTTTGTCCTGCAAATGGGTGACATCCGCCGCTCTCATGATGACTTCACCTGCCCTGATGCTTCCGGAACGGATTGAAAGGGATTGAGATCTGATTCAATCCAGACCGCTTTGCCGGACTGGCTGTCAAAGAGATGAATGTCTTCCCAATGGACATAGAAACGAAGGGCTTCATCCCGCTTCAAATGGATCTGACCCGGTAATTTGGCCCGCCAATCCTGCCCGGCAATGGGAAACTGCACAATCGTCTCATTCCCGAGAATCTCCACATGACGGACAGTCGTATTCACCGTTAAATACTCACCCTCCTCTTCTTCAGAAGGGAGATTCAGGAGCAGTTTCTCTGCGCGAACGCCAACCTTGTAGCGCTTTTCCTGATTTTCGGTATAAAAGGAAACAAAACCGTCAATCTGAAAGGAGTGTCTCGTATCCCCCCGGCTTACTTCTGCCAGGTTCATCGGCGGTGCACCGATGAAGGTTGCGACGAAATCATTGGCAGGATTGTTGTAAAGTTCAAGGGGGGTGCCGATCTGCTGGACTTCCCCGTGATTGAGAACCATCATCCGGTCCCCCATCGTCATAGCCTCCACCTGATCGTGCGTAACATAGATCATCGTGATCCCTAAGCGCTGCTGCAGTTCCCGGATCTCCGCGCGCATTTGCGCACGCAGTTTGGCATCCAGGTTTGAGAGCGGTTCATCCATCAGGCAAATCGGCATCTGGCTCACGACGGCACGGGCAAGTGCAACCCGCTGCCGCTGTCCGCCAGAGAGCTCCCTCGGTTTTCGTTTCAGGTAATCGGTCAAACCGAGCATCTCTGCGGCGTCCATGCAGCGCTTCGTCCGTTCCTCCTTTGTCATCTTTCGTACTTTCAGCCCAAAAATAATATTCTCTTCCACGCTCAAATGCGGATAGAGGGCATAGTTTTGAAAAACCATGGACAGCTTCCGTTCACTCGGGGCCATATCGTTCGCAAGATCACCGCCGATATGCATCTCACCTGCTGTAATCTCTTCAAGACCCGCAATCATCCTCAGCATCGTTGATTTTCCGCAGCCGGAAGGACCGACCAGGACGAAAAATTCACCCTGCTTTATCGTGACGTTGACATCCTTCACGGCGAAACTGTCACCGTCATAACTTTTTGTCAGATGCTTCAATTCCACATCAGTCTGTGCAGCATCCTGTTGCTCCTGATTCTGTGACACGGTGTATCCCCCTTTATGTGCATCGTTCTCAACAGTTCATGTTGTCGTTGCACTGTTTACTTTAACCGATGTATGTAAAGACAGAATGAAGAACATGTTCGGGTTCTGTAAACATTGTTAATGATGTAAATATTTATTTGCATACCAACAGGTCAGACATCTCCCGACAAGATCAATATGCAAATGGGTGAGCAAACCTGTTGCATTTCTTTCGTGAGGCGAATAGAATAATGCTCGTACGATTTTTACTACACACACATTGGAAAGGTGATGCATCATGGCAAACGTATTGTATATTACGGCACATCCACTGACTGCCGAGCAGTCATTCAGTCTTGCAACGGGGGAAGCGTTCCTGAACGAATATAAGACCCACCACCCGGAAGACACCGTGGAACATATCGATTTATTCAAAGAGGAGATCCCGTATATC
Source organism: [Bacillus] selenitireducens MLS10 (assembly GCF_000093085.1). GTDB lineage: Bacteria > Bacillota > Bacilli > Bacillales > Salisediminibacteriaceae > Salisediminibacterium > Salisediminibacterium selenitireducens. Next base: position 3,141,813 of record NC_014219.1, read on the forward strand.
GACGCCGACGTGTTCAGCGGCTGGGGCAAGCTTGGTCAGGGAGAAAGCTTTGACAACCTGACAGAAGCCGAACAGAAGAAGGTCGGTCGTCTCGCTGAACTGAATGAACAGTTTATCCAGGCAGATAAATATGTCTTCGTCACTCCGCTGTGGAACCTCGGGTTCCCTCCGGTTGTAAAAGCCTATCTCGATGCGACAGCCGTTGCAGGCAAGTCATTCAAGTACACAGAAGAAGGACCTGTCGGGCTTCTGACGGACAAAAAAGCCGTACACATCCAGGCACGCGGCGGGTTTTATTCCGAAGGACCAGCTGCGGATCTTGAAATGGGCGACCGTTATATCCGTCAGATGATGGGGTTCTTCGGAGTTCCTTCCTACGAGACCCTCTCCATTGAAGGACATAACGCCGAACCGGAAAAAGCGGATGCCATCAAACAAGCTGCCACAGAGAAAGCTAAGGAGCTTGCACTGAGCTTCTGATCAAAATTCTCCACACAAAAAACCCGGATGCACGGCCAGTCCATGGCTGTGCATCCGGGTTTTGCTTTTGTATGATAATAAGGAAGAATTCCTGCGTTACACCGTCTCTTTTTTCGGCGCAACACTCGCGATATACGGGAGGTTCCGGTACTGTTGGGCGTAATCGATCCCGTAACCGACAATGAACTCATCCGGTATCTGAAAGCCGACATAGTCAAGCGTCAGATCTTCCACTTCACGGCGTTCCGGTTTATCCAGGAGCGCACAGATTTTGAGCGCCTTCGGCTGGTGCATCTTGAAGTGATCCATCAGAAAATGCAGCGTCAGGCCGCTGTCCACGATATCTTCCACGACGACCACATTCTCACCGGTAATATTGGAATCCAGATCCTTCAACAGCCGGACCTTCCCTGTTGATTCCGTCTGATTGCCGTAGCTTGACACCGAAATAAAATCGATCTCCACACTGCCGCTGATGTGACGCATAAGATCCGCCGCAAACATAAACGAGCCTTTCAGTACCGCCACAAGCGTGATCCGCTCTCCCTGAAACGCCTCTTCAATCTCCAAAGCCAGTTCCTTTACCCGATTCTGAATGACCTCTTCACTGAGCATCGTCCCTTTGATTTCGTAATCCACCATCATCACCCTCGTTCCTCATTTTTTGACCACATTTATTCTAGCAGAGATTCCGTCAGTTGGCACCTGTCAGTTTCAGTTATATCATCACTCCCCGCATGATGCGAATCCGTGGTAGGATATGTGTAGACAACTGAACAAAGTACAGAAAGGATGACCACTTTTGAAACAAGTAAAACTTTATTTAATCCGCCACGGCGTCACCGCCTGGAACCGTGAGGGAAAATACCTCGGCCACACCGATGAACCGATCCTCGAGGAATCCTATCCTGTGATCGATCAGTTACAACCCATCGTCGATGCATTCGGTAATGCCTCAATTACATCGAGTGATCTGCTTCGCTGCCGGCAGACCGCGGAACGCCTCTTTCGTCCTGAAGACATCCACTTCGACAGCCGTCTGCGGGAAATGCAGTTCGGCACATGGGAAGGCAAGACAAAAAACGACCTGAGTGGCGATCCGGCATTTGAAACGTGGCTGAATGACTATCATCTCAGCCTGATTCCTGAAGGGGAAGGAGCGGAAGCCTTCTCAAGCCGGGTCCTCGGTTGGTGGAAGGATTATACATCGAGAGCGGATTTTGAGTCAGAACCGCATATCGTTGTCGCTCACGGCGGCGTGATCCGGGTGTTGATGATTCACCTCACCGGAGGGAAACTCGGCGATTTCTGGGACTGGAAAGTGCCCCATGGGACAGCCTTTCAGCTTGATCTCGAACAAACCCCTTCAGGTTGGCAAGCCCAGGGCTGGTCACGGCTCCCCTGATGAAGAGGTTCCTTTCTCGAGGCGTATCAGTCGTTTCATCTGATACAACAGCGCTGTAAAAAGCCCGTTTTGAATGGCCGACACCCATGTGCCGGGTGCGAATTTTTCACCACGGATGTAGAAGGTAAGCAGTGCCGCTGTCTCCTTACGGGTGAGCCGGCGGATCTCCTCTGACGTTACCGGAGCCCCCGGATCGATGTCCTGCATAACGGCAAGATAACCGGGATCGTACCAGGACGAAGCAAGTACGTCCTCCACAAATGTGAGTACGCCTTCTTCATAATCCGGTTCCGTGACTTCGAGAATGCCCCCGGTCTTCACGATCCCACTGTCAGGCCACCGGTAATAAAGGGCTTCCCCTTTTTCAAAATAGGCAATATACGCATCGATCCGTTCTGTGGTGAACTCCTCACCCATCGCCATCACACCCCTTTTTCCATCGTTACTTCTGATGGTACCCGAACCGGTGACAGGGACTGTCACGGAACGGCAGTTCGACGCTGTTTTTATGATTAGTTTCGCTTTATGGAGGTATGTATATGCTGATTGTGATATTGACATTTTTTCTGATCCTGTTTGCCACAGACGCACTGATTCTGAGCCTGACCAGGGGCGACCGCTGGAAACAGATTCTTTCAGGTGCGGTCTTTCTCGTCATCGCCCCTGTTGTATTTCTTGCTTCACTCGGAATTTTGCCGAATCTTGAAATGTTCTCCGCAGAAGGAAGCGCTGAACTGACAACGCTCATTATGACGACCTCACTCGTGTTGAACGGAATGATCATCCTGGTGAAAGGGATCCTCACATCGGACAAGAGTCCCGGTTCACAGTAAATCAAAAAAAAGTTCAAAGTTATTGACAATTTAGAGGATTTTTATCGGATCAACCATCTCCCTCCCCGAGTCATGGTACATTGGATTCAGACAATGTACCATGACTTTGGGAGGGATTTTTATGTGGCGCAAGATGAGCATTTCACTCAAGATGATCGTCATCGTCGTCGTTTTGATGTTGCTTTTGACAACCGGTCTTCAGACGTACAACCTGCAGTCCACCGCTTCACTGAATGAAACATACCTGGAGGAAAACGATAAACAGATCGAAGCCAGTATCAATCAGGAACTTGACAGCGTCTTTCAACAACTGAGAATCGGGATGGATATCGTCCGCCATTCCCCGGAAATCGTCGACGCTTTTGACGAGCGCGACCGGGATGAGCTCAGTACAAGGACCCTTCCGATTATGGAGGACCTGCGGGAGATTGGCATTGCTCAGTTTCAGTTTCATCTTCCGGATGCCACCTCATTCTTTCGCGCTCACGATCCGGAAACCTTCGGAGACGACCTGAGTTCATTTCGACATACCGTAACGGAGGCAAACAGCGAAGAAAGGGTCGTATCCGGTCTTGAACGGGGTGTGGCCGGAGCGGGCTTCCGCTATGTCGTGCCTGTATCTGCCAATGGCACACACATTGGCACAATGGAGCTCGGTCTCGGTCTGAACGAGGTGCTTTTGACATCGTTTCAGTCCAACTTTGGCGGTGAATGGATTTTTGTCGACCTTGAAGACGGCGAAACGCTCGTTGCAACCGGAGACGACAGCATTCACCCTCCCCCGAATACGGAACATGTCAACACTCTCGGATCCGGTGAAGCCCTGACCATTGAACAAGGCAACTACCGCTCTCACCTGATCCCGCTTGCTGATTATTCCGGGGATTATCAGTGGTATTTGCAACGGACCGATGATCAGAGTGCACTGATTGCCGAGCAGCGGGCCGAAACCATTCAGTCCACCCTGTTCAGTGCGGGCTTCACGCTCTTTGCCATCCTCGTCATCACCTGGTTTACGAGACGCTCACTGAAGCCTCTGCAGGCAATGAGCGCTTACGCAGACCGGATTGCGGCCGGCGACTTCACGTCGGATCCCGTCTCGTACCGCAACGATGACGAAATCGGCAAACTCGCCAGTGCCTTTACGGCCATGGTCAAAGCATGGCGGGGCGTTCTCGGGAACGTCACCGACAGCTCCCAACAGGTTGCCTCCACCGCGGAAGAACTGTCCGCAAGCAGCGAGGAGACGAGCAGGGCAACTGAAGATATTTCACAGGCCATTCAGGATATCTCGAATGCCTCAGACGAGCAGTCCAAAAGCGTCGCGTCCGTCCGGAACGTTGTCTCTTCCGTCAATGAGAAAATGAGCGGCATCACGACCGAGATGAATGAAGCCACAGAAGCAAGCCGCCAGACCGAAGATGCCGCAGTAACCGGTGAGAACGTTGTGAACCGCTCTCTCAAGCAGATGACCGATATCCAGTCGTCCAATGAATCCATGAGCGGAACGATCACGGACCTTGGCAACACATCCAGGGAAATCGGCCACGTCACGCAGCTCATTACCGACATTGCCGAACAGACGAATCTCCTTGCACTGAATGCGGCCATCGAAGCCTCCCGCGCAGGTGAAAGCGGACGAGGATTTGCAGTTGTCGCCGATGAAGTGCGTAAGCTCGCTGAACAGTCCGGCGAAGCAGGGAAAAACATTCACCGCCTCATCTCGACAATTCAGGAACGCATTGATGAAGCGATTCGCAAAACGAATGAGAATAATGGCGAAATTCAGGCCGGGATTCAGTCCGTTGAAGAAGCAGGCTCGTCTTTCACTGTCATTACGGCACATATTTCCTCGATGGCCTCTCAAATCCAATCGGTCCAGCAGTCTGTCAGGGACGTTACCGAACAGATTCATGAACTGAACAGCTTCACTGACGAAACCGAAGAGATGACCCGTTCGATGAGTGACAACACCCAGAACGTCGCCGCTGCGGCTGAAGAACAGCACGCATCCGTTGAAGAGGTATCCGCCGCTGCGGACACCCTAGCCAAGATGGCAGAAGAGCTTCAGGATCAGGTCTCCCGCTTTAAACTGTAACCGTCAACCAGGCACCTGCAAATTCTGCAGGTGCTTTTTCTGTTGATAATAATTATCATAAGTATAATTGATAACTCCTATCAATTACCTCCATTGCAACATCCGATAGTGATTGTCATTCTCAATTAAAAATAATTTTCTCAATTGTAACTGGTAACCGCACTCCCCTCATGGTATAATCAAACAAAAGAGAGGTGATGCGTAATGGCTACTGAACATACCCTGAAGGCAAAGAATAACCAGGCTGGTCAAATCCCTGTTTGGCGGTTTCTGAACAAACATAAAGAGCTTCTGTTCGCCGGTGCAGGCGGATTGTTTCTCGTTGCCGGCTTCATTATGGACAGGATGGACGCGTCTGCCGTGGCCATTGTGCTGTTTCTGTTGGCCTATACCATCGGCGGCTACTATAAGGCGAAAGAGGGCGTGACGGATCTCGTCATGGACCGGCGTCTCAATGCCGAGATCCTCATGATGCTGGCCGCTATCGGGGCCGCTTCCATCGGCTACTGGGAAGAAGGGGCGATACTCATCTTTATCTTCTCTGTCAGCGGTGCCCTTGAGACCTACACGATGCAAAAAAGTGAAAAAGACCTCTCTTCCCTGCTGTCCATGGCCCCGGATACGGCTCTAGTAATCGGAGAGAACGGGGACCTGATACCCACACCCCTTGACGATGTTCAGATCGGGGACCGGGTGATGATCCGCTCAAACGAACGGATCCCGGTGGACAGCACTGTCATCAGCGGCACATCCGCCGTCGATGAATCCGCTTTGACCGGTGAAGCAGTTCCTGTTGAGAAATCCAGCGGCAGTAAACTGTTTAACGGGGCCATGAACGGCAACGGGACACTGACGGCTGAGGTCACCCGCCGTAACGAGGATTCCCTCTTTCAGAAAATGATCAGCTTGGTCAAACAGGCCAAGGCTGAGCGCCCGGAAACACAGCGCTGGATTGAACGGATTGAAGGACCGTACGTCATCAGTGTCCTACTCGCCACCGTCCTGCTTTTCTCTGTACCCTATCTCTTTTTGGACTGGGCCTTTACCGACGCCTTTTACCGCGCGATGGTCCTGCTCGTCGTCGCCTCACCCTGTGCCATCGTGGCCTCTGTCATGCCCGCCATGCTCTCAGCCATTTCCACCGGAGCACGAAACGGCGTACTGATGAAGGGGGGCGTCTTCATGGAACAGCTCTCCAAAGCGAACGTCATCGCCTTTGATAAGACAGGGACGATCACGGAAGGAACGCCAAAAGTCACGGACTTCCACTGTCCCTCAGATGAACAAAACATCCTCGCTGCCGTTTTGGCCGTGGAACAGCAGTCAAACCACCCGTTAGCAAAGGCCCTTGTGACGTATGCCGAAGATAACCTGCAATCGAGAGAAGTGCCGGCTCCTGAATCCGTCGACGACCTGACCGGGTTCGGTGTGAAAAGCCGGATCGCCGGTAGCGACTGGCACATCGGCAGTCTGTCACTTATGAAACAGCTCGGTGCCGAACACCTGGATGCCAATGCGACCGACACAATCGCATCGTGGCAGTCTGAAGGAAAAACCATTGTCTGCGCAGCAAAAAACGGCACATTCGCCGCCGCTTTTGCCATTAAAGACCAGATCCGTCCCGGCGTGATGGAAACTCTCGCCATCCTGCATAAAAATGGTATCGACACCGTCATGATCACGGGCGATCAGGAACAGACCGCCAAAGTCATCGCCGAAGAAGCCGGGGTATCGAGCTGGTTTTCTGAAAGTCTCCCGGAAGATAAGGTGAATGAAGTCGCCCGGCTGAAGGAGCGCTACGATTCCGTCATCATGGTCGGGGACGGCGTCAACGATGCCCCGGCTCTTGCCAAGGCAGACATCGGCATTGCCATGGGATCGGGGACAGATGTCGCCATCGACACCGCCGACCTCGTCCTGATGAAGAATGATCTCAGTAAAATTGATCTCTCTGTCACCCTGTCCAAGCGGATGAACCGGATCATTATCCAGAATCTGATCTTCTCCATCAGCGTCATCCTCGTCCTGATCACGGCGAACTTCTTTCAGAGTCTAACCCTGCCCCTCGGGGTGATCGGTCATGAAGTCAGTACTATCCTTGTAATCCTGAACGGCCTCAGGCTGTTAAAGGGCCACTGATCACCACCGCAGGGCCTGAAACGGTCAAAAAGACCGGCGCTCTCCACCATCGGATAAGCGCCGGTCTTTCTCTTTGTCTGATGTTATAAATCGGCCAGTGCCTCGTCAAAAATCGGCCAGCGTTTTTCCCTGGCAATCGACATCATCTGTTCATCGGGATTCACAACAACCGGTCTGTGCACATATTCAAACAGCGGAATGTCCGTTTCGCTGTCCGCATACGCCCACGTATACAGATCCGACTCGCCAAAGGTCGGTTCAAGCCCTTCTTTTTTGAGCCAGGCCTTCAGGGCGGTGACCTTTTCTTCCCCGTTGATGATGCGGGCTATTTCCCCGGTACAGACACCGTCCTTTGTAAAGCCGAGTCTTGTACTGATGATATCTGCCTCCACATCCAACAGCTCACGGAAGGCTTCGAGAAACGGATAGAGTGCCCCGGAGAGAATCACCAGCCTGTCTCCTCTTTTTTCGTGCTCTTTTAATTTCTCCACGAGTTCAATGTTGACGTTGTCCCAGTCACTGCCCGCCAAATCCCTGAAGAACGAATTGATCTCTTCGGTCGTCATGCCCTTAAAGGTCATCGCAAAGCCCCTGAAAAAACGCATCTTCATGGCCTGCTTGTTCTGAAAGAGCCAAACAAAGAGCGACGCGACCACTTCAACACCCATTGTCAGCCATTGACGCCAGCCGAAATGCTTCTTGCCCGCTTTGAACATTGCCTTAAATGAATCCCCCTGATAGAGGGTCCCGTCAAAATCAACGGTCACGATCGCCATTGTTCTTCACCTCGTTTTTCTGTTCGCCGTCACCGTGACGGCTTCTGAACTGTTCTCATTATCCATCGTATCTCATTTTCCACAATATGCAAGAGGAAAACGGCCCGACTAATCCGTCTCCGCTATGACAGCCTGAATAACGGCGGTAATCAGCCGCGGTGTTTCATGAAACGCATTCTCCCTGTGAAGACGCTCCGAGACCAGATGCGGATCTTTACCGAACGGGCCCAGATTAAACACCGGTGCGTCAAGCTCTGCCATCTCACGAAAGGGAATGTGATAAACCGAGTCATCAAGGGGCATGTTTCGCACATACGCCTCGGCCATCCGGCTCGTTTCCACAGCCTGAACATAGCTCAGATCACTGATGCCGTTAAAATAATGCCGGTGTGTCAAAGGCCGTGCGTTCGTTTCCCCTGCCTCGTACACCGCACGCTGAATGCGTTGAATGAGCGGGGAATCAGAGCTGTTTACCGCCGGATAGTATGGCGGAACGTACAGACAGACTGCCACCGGCCCAAGCTCCGGACAGAGGCTGATGAGCCATTCCGTCTGCTTCATGCACCGCTCCCGCAAATCAAGGGAGGCATCTGCCGCAATCCGCTGCATGCCTTGTGCGAGGACCGAAGGATCGGCATGTTCCTCGGCATAAGCTGCCAATTCTTCATATGTCATGACCCTGATGGTCCGTCCTTTTGCTTTTGGAATTTTACGATGCCAGTCTGCCTCACAGGCAGCCATCGCATCCTCCACAACCTGCCGGAAACCGGCCATCACTTCGTCCGGTCCCTGCTTCAAGATCAGAAGATTGAACATGCTGTACATATATGCCGGTGTCTGGACCGAGTATTCTTTCTTCATATCCTTCGCAGAAAGCGTCACCGGAAGCGTATTCTCCTCTTCGTATACGGTTTCAGAGAAGACGGGGTTCCATTCCATCTCCCGGGTCACATACGAAAGCATAAAAGGAGCACTGATTCCCTTCTCTCCTTCTCCGCCGTGAGTACCCTGTCCCTTTACGACGACAGCTGGCATCAGTTTCCCCGCTGAACCGGTGTACATATACTGTGATTCATCTGTTTCTGTCACAGGAAACGAAGGTTCCCCGTTCAGGAAAAGACGCCATGTCAGCCCCTCTTCTTTAGCCCGTTCATGAAGAACCGGAATCATGCTGCGCATTCCGTCTGAATCCCCTTCTTCATCATGAACGGTCACGAGAAGCAGGTTCACCGGCCACTTCTCCTGAGCCGCCTTCTCCAGGATATGTAAATGTATTGCAAGTCCCGCCTTCATATCCATAATGCCTCTGCCAAACAGGTATTCACCGCTTTTGGCATCGTGAAGCACCTGATCGGCAAATCCCCCGTCCGATGCTTTGATCTTCTCAGTCAGGGCGACGGCATCGAAGGCAAGCGGGGACAGCGCCCCGTATTCCCGCGTATCCACCGTATCAAAGTGGCTGATGAGTACGATCGTCTGATCCGTCTCAGGCTGTTCGGCCCGGTATAACGCAGACAGGCTCTGCCTGCCGTCCGGTCCATCGTGAAGTCTTACCCGCTCCGGGTTCCGTTGAAAACAGGGCAGCGAAAGCAATTTTTCCTGCAGACGGTAGGGAAAATCCCGTTCACCCCTCGTATGGGTAATACTGTCCCAGCTCACCAGTTCACCGATGAGCGCTTCAAGATCCTGAAAAACCGGTTCATGATTCATGACATCAACACATCCTTTTATTCGGGTTTGGCACGGTCAGCCATGACTGCTACAATAATGGACAAAGAGAGCCAAGGGAGCTGACTGCAAGTGTACGCATTTCGATTCATCATACTCACCATCATTCTCCTCGGGTTCGGCACAGCCTGCACCAATGGGAAGAGTGATGAAACCGTCATCGAAGGCAGGGTCTCCGGTCAGCCTGACAGCATGAACCGCCTGATCCTCCTTGAGTACGATGACCTGACCGGTTCTTCTTTCTCGGCACATGTCAACCGTCATGAGCGGCAAGGGTATGAGTCGGTGAGTTATTTTATCCATCTTACCACAGATACACAGATTATCGGAGCATCCGGAGAGGCGGTGACTTTCGATGATTGGACAGATGGTGAAGGGTTTCTCCCGAACCAGCGCGTATCAGCCGAGCTGAGTGACGGAGCGTCTTTCACTTCGGAATCGACGTCACTGCCTCGCTACGTCACCTATCAGCCCCGGTTTTTGCCTGCTTATACGGCCGAATCCGTCACCGTTAAACCCTTCACTCCAGAAGATCTGTATGCCTACTACCGGCCTGTATCAGAAAACCGGTATCAGGTCCTGATCCTCTCAGACAGTCATACGGACAGTCCCCCCGCCTCACGGATCCAAAACGAGCTGGCCGCTCTCATGGGCGAGAGGGAACGGGTGGATATCGATGTGATTCATCCCGGTGAACAAGGACTTGAGGAAGTCGGAGAACGGCCCCTCCCTCATTACGTGCTCTTAAACCAGGCAGGCATCCTGGCCGAGTCCGCCGAAGCAAAAGACATGTATGACGCATTATCAGAGATGGATTGACGAATAAACAGAGGCGAACCGGGTACACGTCCCTGTTCGCCTTCTTCATGTTCTCCGGAACGCCGTCTTTTCAGGATTCCCGGATTTGAATAAATTCGTCTACAACCTTCGGATCAAACTGTTTACCCGCCTGTTCCTTCAGTATCCGGAGTGCCTCTTCCTCTCGCATGGCTTCCCGGTATGCCTGCGGCGTCGTCATCGCCTCGTAAGCTTCGGCAACCGCGATGATTCTCGCCTGCAGTGGAATGTCCTCCCCCTTCAGTCCTTTCGGATAGCCGCTTCCGTCCCACCACTCATGGTGTGCGAGAACCGTCTCAGAAAGATTCCCATAGTGATTGACGGCATTCAGGATGTTGTACCCCACTTCCGGATGGCGTTCGATTTCCGCACGTTCCTCATCTGACAGGGCATCTGCCTTCAGCATCATCTCTAAGGGCAGCGCGACTTTGCCGATATCATGTACAATTCCCGCAAGTTTCAGCTCTTGCAGCCTCAGACGGTCCACGCCCATCCGTGAGCCGATCATCTCGGCAAGAACACCGACCCGCTCGGCATGCTCCTCTTCGTTCGGAAATCCGTCAAAGAATGTCCGCATGATCGTCTCGACCGCTTCCTGGGCGAGCTTCTGCTTATTCTCCACTTTCTGACGGTACATCTTCTCTTCTGCTTTCTTGAGAATATGTTCCGTCGGCTCCTCACGGCGGTGCTTTGCCTCCCAGCCAAATGAAGCCGTCACCGGCATCCCGCCGACTTTAAAACGGCTTAAGCCTGTAGAGATCCGGTCCACAACAATCTCCACTTCCTTCATGCTCGTCTTGGGCAGGAGAATCGTAAACTCATCCCCGCCGACTCTCGCGATAATGTCATCAGCCCGAGTTTGCTGCCGTATGATTTGAGCCACCTTTTTCAAAAGCTCGTCACCCTTCGAATGACCGAAGGCATCGTTCATCAGCTTGAGTCCGTTGACATCCATGACAAGGACCGAAAGCGGGAAATTCCGATCGGTATTCAGCCGCTTCAGTTCCTCTTCAAGGAAGCGCCGGTTATAAAGATCCGTCAGCTGATCATGAAAACTGAGATACTCTATCTGGCGAATCCGCTCTTTTTCCGCCGTATGATCCCGGAAGACGACAACGGCTCCCTTCACCTGACCTTCACTGTTGCGGATCGGTGCGGCACTGTCCTCAACGGGAATCTCTTTGCCGTATTTATTCATCAACAGCGTATCTTTCTCGAGTTCGAGAGTGCGTCCTGTTTTCAGAATCTCATATACGAGGCTGTCGTGCTTTTCACGGCTGTGCTCATCGATGATATAAAAGACTTTATCAAAGGGCTGTCCTTTTGCTTCTTTGAACGTATACCCGGTCAGCCGCTCTGCGATCGGGTTCATCAGGACAACCAATCCGTCTTCATCCGTCGCGATCACACCGTCTCCCATGGACATGAGCGTCGTTTTCAGCGTCTCTTTCTCAATGAAGAGTTCGTCTTCGACCTGTTTATAGTCGGAGATGTCCATACCGATCCCCAACACCCCGTCAATGTCCCCGTTATCATTGGTGAGACGCAGCTTGATGGACTTCACCGTATGCGGTTTCCCGTCACTGAAATGAATCGTCTCTTCTTTCACAATCGGAATCTCCGACTCAAGGGCCTCCGTGTCACCCCGCTGACAGACAGACCGCTCCTCTCCGGTTACCTGATAGTGTTCCTGAAACCACCGGTTCGAAAGACGCACGTTGCCTTCTTTATCAAGAAGCCAAATCCCGGCAGGCATATGGTCAAAAATCGATATCAACAGACGGCTGTTGTCATTGAGTTTCTTCTGATACTGTTCATTTTGTCTTTTATACTGTTCTTCCTCCGTGACATCCTTAAAATGCCCATGAAATCGAACCGTTCCATCGTCAAGCGTTTCCGGACGGGAATACCCCTGAACGACCCGTTCACCATGAACAGGGTGCATGACCCGAAAGCGCATATCCCAGAGACCGCCTTCCCTTGCGAGCCGCTTCGTCTCATCCAGGATATCATCTAGATCCTCAGGGTGAATATACCGAAACAGCTTCTGCTCATCCGCCATCACGTCTTCTGCCGGACAGCCGAACATCTCTTCTATGCCCTTACTGGCATAGTCAAATACGCCTGTTCCTTCCGGTGTCAGGCGATACTGATACATGGCTCCTGGTACGTATGTCAAAAAGTCTGCCAGCTGTTGTTGGGGGATGGCATTCGCATGATGATTGTTTGAACCCATTTTTCAGCGCTCCTTTTCCTCATCTCTCTGTATAAACGTCCGGTAAAGATGTCTGTTCTTCTATGTACACTAGGTCTATTATATCGCACACAGCGTAAAATACTAGTAATTTTTCATCTTCAATCCAACTTTTGTTCTATATGGTTTTATACCCAACAGGAGATCCTCCCCTTTTTGTCGAATTTTCAGTTTTATTCGACATGTTGCTCTTCCTCACAGAACTTGCTACGATAGCTTGAGGATCAAATGGAAAGCAGGTGCACTCATGACTATCACAGACAAGCAGTTTCAACGGATGTACCGCGGTGCCGCCCTCGGCGCGATCGCGTTTTTTCTCCTTGCCCTCGACGTCTATTTCAAAGGCCTTGTGTATTCCCTCGATGAACCGGTGCTGAATACCCTTTCCGCACTCGCACCCTCGTGGGTCGTCTCATTCATGGCTGTTTGGACGGATCTCGGCAGCGTCCTGGTGCTGACGATCGGGACTCTCACACTCGCTGCTGTTCTCCTTACGGTGCCGTCACTCAACCGCTGGCTCGTCGTTCCCCTTGCCGTCAACATGGTCGGTATTGCCGTCTGGTCAACGCTCATCAAAGGACTCGTCGGCCGTGAACGCCCGCTGCTCGATGCCACTGTCGACGGCACCGGCTTCAGCTTTCCGAGTGCCCATGCATCCGGTGCGATGGCCTTTTACGGCTTTCTGATTGTCCTCGTCTTGACAGGTCGCTACCCCAAAAGACCCACCTTCATCGCAACAGGGATACTGGGCTTTTTGATTCTTTCCATTGCTGTGAGCCGGCTGTTCCTTGGGGTGCATTACCCGACAGATATGATCGGCGGTCTCCTCCTTGGGTTTACCTGGCTTTTATTCAGTCTCTACGGTTATCGCAGACTGATCCGCAAGACGGGCAAAGCGTCGTGACCCTCGATTATTTCACACAATCTTCACATTCACAGGCTAATCCCCATTTCTTTTCTCTGAATGATCGGATAAACTGAATGTACACCAACGATTATGCCTGTAAAGGAGGTTCTTACGTGAAACCACTGCGCATTTTGCTGTTCAGTCTGCTCGCACTCCTCGTCGCTTCACTTGCGGCCTGCGGTCAGGAAGAAGCCTATTCTTCAGAAGAAGTACAGGCTCTTGTGGACGAATACAGCGCCAACTTTGAAACGTCTGAGAGAGCGGCGATTACGTCCCATGAACTGATCATCACGTCAGAGGACGACGAAGAAACCCGCTACGATCTGCCTGAAGATGCATTCTTCGTATCGATTGCACCCTATTATGAACTCACCCATCCTTGAGACATTCACAGCCTGACAGGTTGTCAGGGAGAGCTGAAGAATGAATGGTTCCATGTCCATATTGAAGATAGCGATGGACAGGTCATCATGGACGAGGAAGTGCAGGCACTCGAGAGCGGCTTTATCGATTTCTGGCTCCCGCGTGATGAGACATTCACCGTCACCATCGAGCATGACGGCAATGTCACGGAGAAGGAGATTTCATCTTTCGAAGGCGACAATACGTGTATCACAACCATGCAATTTTAAGACGAAAGGCCTCTCCGACAACGAAGAGGCCTTTTTATTATCCTGTTAAAAGAACAGATCCGTTACGACGGCTTCGTGTATTTACGCAGCGCCGGCAGAATCTTTTCACCGATAACGTCAATGTTTCGCATCAGCTGACTGAACGGCACACCGCCAAAATCCATCTGCCCGATGTAGCGCTGGTGACCGTAGGCCTCATGCTGGTGAAGCAGTTTCTCAATGACCGCCTCAGGGCTCCCGATATTGATGACCGAGCGGACATCCCGTGCCTGATCGAAGGCCTCTTCTGGAAACCCGCGGTTGTTCGTCAGCTGCATCCCGGCATTGATATACGGATACAGCTCCGCCTTTGCCTGTTCGTGGGTATCCGCCACATGGAAGAAGCCCGCGGCGGCGACAGGGAGGCTGTCCGGATCATGACCGGCACTCTTCGCCGCGTCACGGTAAGTCTCCACCTGCCGCTGAAAGACCTCCACCGGCCCGCCGAGCATGGCCATCATCATCGGCACGCCCGCTTTCCCCGCTTTGACGGCGCTTGCCGGCGTACCACCGACTGCACGCCAGACCGGCATTCTCCCGTCTTCAGGCTGGGGAAGGATCTCCGCCTCTCTGAGGGGATTGCGGTAGTCACCCCGCCAGTTCACCGGTCCCGTTGCTTCGTTCAGTTGCAGAAGCAGATCAAATTTCTCTTCATAGAGTGCTTCATAGTCCCGGATATCATAGCCGAGCAGCTCAAAGAGCCCGACCCGTGACGCACGGCCCGCGATGATTTCGGCGCGCCCTTGTGAAATCAGATCAATCGTTGCAAAATTTTCATACACCCGCACCGGATCGGACGTACTGATGATGGTTGATGAACTGCCGATGCGGATCGATTTCGTCGCCTGGGCGATCGCCGAGAGCACGACCGCATGGGCCTGGGTGGCGAAATACTCCTGATGACTCTCTCCCACGCTGAAGAAATCGAGTCCTGCCTGATCCGCAAGCTTGGCGAGCTCGATGATTTCGCGCACCCGCTCCCCTGCGGAAATCCGCTTCCCACTTTTCGGGTCCGGCAGATGATCACCGAGGGTGTACAGGCCAAATTCCAGGCCTTTTTCTTTCGTGAAGGTATAGTCTGCCATGTCTGTCATCTCCTTTTTATCCGTTTGATTCCCTATTCAGTATGACGCCTGGGCAGTGGTTTAAAAAGTAAATTGCTCCTGCCATCAACTGATCATTTCACGTTATCTCAACCTTAAAAAAGGGAAAGGGATCCATAAACCTCAATAAAAGGAGTGGAACCATACATTGGATCCTGTTGCAAAGTCGTATCAACGCCAAGAAGACGTCATTTCAGCCATTCGAACACTTCAGAACAAAGGCATTGACACCGACGGACTTTATATCGTTTACCTGCACGATGACCGGGTTGAACACCCTGCGGAAAATCCCGAAGCGGTCACCGTCGGCATGAACGAAACGAACCTCGGCACCGCCGTTGACCGGATCTTTCCGGTTTCGAGGGACAAGGCTGCATCCTTTTTCCGTGAACTCGGATTTGAAGAGGACGATGCCCTGCCGCTGATTGAAGCTCTCGAAGAAGCGGATACCGTGCTCGTCTTGACGGACCCGCCTGAATTCTCCATTCTTTAGTTCAACACAGAAAACCGGGCCAATGCCCGCTTTTCTGCCTGCCTGTCTTCTTCTGTTCAAATCGCCACACGCTATTTGACGAGTCGAAACGGCGGGCGATCCTTCCACGGTTTCAAAAACGCATCCAATTCACCGTGCGGATGAGTGAGTAATTCCGCTGTGTGACCCTGGCTGCACACTTTTCCGTTCTCTATATAGATGAGACGATTGGTTAAATACGCGATATCCGTCAGATCGTGTGAGATCAGGACCGCCGTCGTTCCTGTCTCCTGGAGCACCCTGTCGAGGGCGTCAATCAGTCCCATTTTCGTCGGATAATCCAAAGCGGAAAACGGCTCGTCGAGAAAGAGGACATCCGGTTCGAGGACGAATGCCCGTGCCAGGTTCATCCTTTGTGCCTCTCCGCCAGACAGTCCCCCTGCGTCTTCATTCGCCAAATGGGCAATCTGAAAGACCTCTAGCCAGTGCATCACGCGCGCAGCCCGTTCCTGTTTGGATACCTTCCTCAGCTTCAGCCCGAGCTCCACATTCCGGAACACATTCATCTGAAACCGCTGCGAGTGCTGGAATACTGAAGCCCAGCGCCGCCTGATTGCCAATGGGGGATTCACGAGGTCGAGCTTCTCTCCTTCAAAATATGCAATGCCCGCATCCGGCGGTTCAAGCATCGCCATTCCCTTCAGAAGCGTCGACTTTCCGGCCCCGTTCGGACCGATCATGCCAAGACGATCTCCGCGCTGCAGGGCAATCCCGTCAAGGCTGACAATCTCTTTACCGCCCCGCCGGCAGCTGATCCCTTCATAGGCAAGTATCGCATCACTCATCACGCCATCCTCCTTTGCTGGACCCTGAGCAGGATCACGGTTACCGTCAATGCGAGCGTCATCAGGATAAACGACAGTGCGAGAGCCACATGGAAATGGCCCCTTGACACTTCAAGAACCATGGCCGTTGTCAGGATCCGTGTGTCTCCCTTCAGATTGCCCCCGACCATTGATGCCGCGCCGACCTCCGCAAGCACCCGGCCAAGTCCCGTCATGACTGCCGCCATAATGCCAAAGCGTGCTTCTCTGATGTACATCCCCACTTTCTGAAGGGCAGTCGGTCCGAGAGCTTTGATCTGCAGGAGCAAATTCGGATCGAGCTTCTTGAAGGCTGCGTAAGTCAGACTCGTGACAATCGGCAAGGAGACGAGAACCTGTGCGATGATGATTGCATTGGTTGTAAACAGCCACTGCAGCTCCCCGAACGGACCCGAGCGCCAGAGAAACATCGTCACCCAAAGCCCGGCCACTACCGGAGGCAACCCCATCCCGGCGTGGCTAATCAGGATCATCAGCCCCCTTCCCGGAAACTGTTTAAACGCCATCAGCATCCCGAGAGGCACGCCCATCAGTGTACTGATCACTATGGATGAGGTACACACTTTGATCGTCACCCAGGTAATGTATAATACCTCTTCATCAAGCCTCATGAGCATCTGAAAGGCCTCCACAAGACCCGACCAGACTAAATCCATCTCCTACACCTCAATCCAACAGCATTTTACTCTCTTCTGAAAAACAGCGGCTGACCGTATTGATCCACACCAAATTCCGCAATCATTTCCTGGATCTCCTCATCCATCAAGAAGATCACAAACGCCTCCGCCGCATCGGCATTGATCTGATCAGAGTGATCCGGGTCAACCTGCATCACATGGTAAATATTTAACAGAATCCCGTCTCCCTCAACGAGAATATCGAGGGTGTCGAGTTCCTCCTCAAGGGAAAGATACGTCCCCCGGTCCGTCAGCGCATAACCGCCTCTTTCAGCACCGATGCGAAGGGTATCCGCCATGCCCTGACCTGTCTCTTCGTAATTGTCATAACCCGGCTCTATACCGGCCATCTCCCATATCGCCAACTCCTGCATATGCGTTCCTGAATTGTCCCCACGGGTATAGAAGAGATGCTCACCTTCGTAAATGTTGGCAAATGCCTCATCCACCGAGAGACCTGCCGTCTCCGCGGGGTCATCCACAGGACCGACAATAACGAAATCATTGTGCATCACCTGATGACGATTGATGACATGTCCGGCATCTTCCAGTTCCTGTTCCGCCTCAGGTGCGTGGGTCAGAAGGGCATCCGCTTCCCCGCGTTCCCCCATCTCAAGAGTGGCACCCGTACCAACCGAAATGATCTGGACATTCACACCCGTCCCGTCTTCAAAGACGGGAATGAGCCCATCGAGGAGCCCGCTGTCGTATGTACTCGTCGTGGTGGCAAGGATCATATTCCCGCCAATATCAGCCCGCCAGTCTCCGGAAGAGTCGTCCTGTGACAGCTCTTCAGCGGGGTCTTCATCCGGACTTTCCTGCTGGTCACTTTCACCTTCGTTACTACAAGCTGCCGGCAGGGCAGTTGCCATTCCGAGAAGAATGAATAATCCGATCTTCGTTTTCACGCCGCTCCCCCCTTGCTCCCTTTGATTCAGATTGGTGCCTGACCGGATGTATATCTGACTGTTCCGATCGCGGACAAATCATAGCCCGGGATGTCATCGAGCCTTGCTTTGATCCTCTCATCCTGAAGCCGCTTGTGAAGACGATACAGGTTCTCCCGATTCTCATCTGTCCATCTGAACACGAGATCAAAGGATTCTTCCACGAGCGGAATAAATCCAAGCCCAAGCATCCGCGCCACCGGTTCAATCCCGAGCGTCACATCCGCACTCCCGTTCAGAAGGTGAGCGGCTGCCGCATAATGCGTCCATTCCTCTTCCCCGTATCCCTGGACATCCTGACCCCGGATCCCTTCACGATTCAGGTGATCATCGAGCAGCTGTCTGGTCCCCGCTCCCTTCTGCCGATTGACAAACCGGACATCCTGACGTGCAAGATCCTTCCATACGGTAATCGCTTTCGGATTTCCTCCTGTCACAATCAGTCCCTGCCTCCGTTTGGCAAGATGCACAACGGTTACCGCCTCGGATGCGAAGAGCTGCCTGATAAAAGGCAGATTATAAGTATTCGTATCCGGATCAAAAACGTGCATCGCCGCGACATCAGCGTCCCCGCGGTACAGGGCCATCGCGCCCTCGATACTTCCCACATAACCGGCCTGAATCAAGAGCGGATCCGCCGGGTCTTTATAAGCGTGTTGCACGAACTTTTCGAGAAGCAGATCATGACTGCCTGACAGGCGAATGGCCTTCTGATCCGAATGATGCAGGACCGGTTCGGGTTCAGGATCCTGGGCTCCATCAGCCTCCCCTTCATAAAACGTCGACTGCCTCGTCTTGTATGCTTCGAGATGCTTTTCCTCAATCCGCATTTTGTTCCCCACCTTAAACGCGGCGAGCTCTCTTCGTTTGATCAGTTCATAGACTGTCTGTTTCGAAATTTGCAACAGCGCGGCCACTTCATCAGGTGTATATACTTTCCCTGTCATTGAACCCCTCCTGTCCATCCACCGCATTCCCTGTAAGCGTTTTAATGAAATTCTACCATAAATCATACGGTTTTGTTATGTTTTATTTTGTTTTGTATGTTTTTGAGTGAATCTGTTATGAAATGACCGCCCTTCTTCAGCCAATCAAAAACGGACGGTCCGGCTGTTCAGCCTTCCGCCCGTTCATATGATTTTATGCAGTTTTGTTCAATCCGGGATCTTTACTGATGGATGACGCTGTCTTTCAGAGCCACGACTTTCCCCACGGCCTCATCGATCGCTTTCTGATCAGCTCCGAGTTCTTGCAACGTTTGTTCAAGATGGGTCGCAATTGCTTCGAATTCATGTTCCTGGATGTTCATCCCTTCATGAGCTTTCTCCATCGAAGGACCGCCGTACCTGTCCGGTCCTCCCAGAGCGAAGGACAGGAACTTCGTCTGATGCTCCCGCTGCTTGTCCATATCCGTGTGCGTAAAATAATGACTCACCGTGCTGTCAGAGAGCACCTTCTCATAGAACCGGTCTACAGCCTTCCGGATCCCCGCTTCTTCTCCAAGCGTTTCGTACAATGTCGTCATGCCTGAACCACTCCTTTTGTGCATCAAATACAACCTTCACACAGTGTAAATGGTCCTGTCGTGGCTTTCAGTGATTAGGATCACTGAGATCCGGATTCCACTCAGTCAATGGCCCGGAACTCCCGGCTCCCGATTGTCAGAACGATCGCGAGGATAAGCCCGGCGACACCTGTGATAAAGAGGATCGTCTGAATCGGCAGACCGGTTGAGACGAGGATCGCAATGATGGCAAATGCAAGCGGCTCAAACCCGCTCGATGCCAGGGAAATGATGCTCATGACACGTCCCATTTTCTGTTTTTCCGTACGCTCCTGTACGAGGGTAACCGTCGGCAAATAGACAAACATCGCCATAAACCCTGCCACCGCGACGGCAATGACGAGGAAGACGAGGCTCTCGAGCAAACTGAAGACAATCAAAAGCAGTAAAGAAAGCATCAGGGAAACAAATACCCGCATGCCTCTCCCTTTTTTCACATTCCAGACGACGATCAGGATACTGGCAAGAAATGTACCAACGGAAAGTCCCGCTTCAAGAAGGCTCAGTTCGAGAGGCGTCCCGCCCAGTGCCTCTACAAGAATCGGAAAACTGATCAATAGCGGCCCGATCATAAAGAGGTTGACAATGACAATCGCCAAAGTCCCTGAGCGGTGTACCGCCGACTGGCGGACGTACCGGATTCCCTCTTTTAAATCATACATCGCCGTGGTGACTTCTTTACGTTTTTCAGGTTTCGGATCAGTCAAAAACGGCGGGAACACAAGAATCCCTGAGAGAAGAATCAGGACGCCTGCGGTGCCAAACGTCAGGTTGAAACCCCCGACGGTCAAAAGCACCCCGGCGACGAGCGGTCCGATGATGAACATCATCTCCGTCGAGCCCTGAAAAAGCGAGTTCGCCCGCTGGAGCTGTACGCCTGTGACGATAACCGGCATCATCGACGAGACGGCCGGAAAGAAAAAGGCATCGAGAAAACCGAACACAAAAGAGATGATCAGAAGACTCGTAATTGTGAGTCCGTCATACATCACAAGGAGCACGAGAACGAGCATCAGGAGCGCCTGCAAGAGATTTGTCACGAACATAATCTGTGATTTCCGGATCCGGTCTGCGAGGATCCCCCCGTAAATCATCATCGCAACCCGGGGGATGGATACTGACATCAAGACGACACCCAACAGACCTGGATTGTTCAGTTCATCCACGACAAACCAGGAAACAGATAGAAAGAACATGGAAAAGCCGAGCATCACAAATAAGCCTGAGAACCACACAAGGAGGAACGTTTTGTTTTTAAATAAGGATTCAGTCTCTGTCATCGTCATTCACCTTTCTTCAGTTCATCGGGCATTGCAATCATTTATTTTTCCTGCGATTACAAATGGAAACACAGGATCTCCTGCATTGAAGCTGTTTTAAGTACAGCCAGTCAGAAGTCCGTCAGCCTTGGACGCAAGCCCGGTTTTGAACGGGAAAGCGGGGTACAGACGGACTTACCCTACTAATGACTGATAGTCAGTCAGTTTAGTGTAACCGATAGCGTTCTTCCTGACAAGTCAAAAAAACGCCGCGTCGGTTTGACACGGCGTCATTACTCGGTATTCGGATTGATCAGGCCATGACAGTTGCCTGTTCATATTCTGTCTGGAGGCGTTCCATGACGTCTGACACTTTAAGGATCTCTTTGATTTTCGCTACACCCGCTCCACTGAAAATCAGTCCCCGTTCCATATCGCCATCCTTCGCTTTTAAGAGGGCATCGTAAATGCAATACTGGTGGGAGCATTTTTTCAAACAACTCACGCAGCGGTCAATCTTCACCTTGCCGCCATCGGCAATCTGTGACGTGAACGGGTTCTCGATGGCCCTGCCGGGGAGACCCACGACCGACATCATCATTGACGTCTCTTCGGCTTTGACATATTGCTCTTTAAAGGCATCTGCCGCGTCACACTCTTCTGTCGCCACAAACCGCGTCCCCATCTGCACACCGCTCGCACCGAGGCTGATCATCTCACGGATGTCTTCACCGCTCATCACACCGCCTGCGGCAATGACCGGAATCGTCACGGCCTCCGCCACTTCCGGGAGGATGTCTTTGACAGAGCGGTCTGTCCCGAGATGTCCCCCGGCTTCATGACCTTCAACGACGACCGCTGCCGCTCCGAGCCGCTGGGACATTTTCGCGAGCTTCGCCGAAGACACAATGGAAAGTACAGGCGTGTCATGTGCCTTGCCCCACTGATACATGTCCCGGGAGATCCCCGCTCCTGAGATGATGAAGTCGACCCCTTCATCGAGTGCCGCTTTCATTGTATCGGCAAAGTCAGTCATGGCATAGAGGCAGTTGACACCGATATAACCATTCCCCTCAGACTTCTTCCTTGCCAGGCGGATTTCCTCACGAAGTTGCTCGGGTGAGATCCCCGTTCCGGAAATAATGCCGATTCCCCCGGCATTACTCACCGCAGATGCGAGATTGTTCAATGAGATCCCGACACCCATTCCCCCTTGAATCACCGGCAATTCCGGTTCCATGTGTGCAATTTTCAATGTTGGCATAGCCATACTGATCACTCCCTGTTTTTTATGTGTCTCTTGATTGCCTGTATCGTAACAATTAAGACCAGCTGTTACTACTTACATTTGTCATCTGGTACCGCTTTTTATTGTGTCAATATTGTGACAACGAAAAGGCTGATTGCATTTCATTCAGCTGTTTTCGCTTTTCGACAGCAAGCTGCGAACTTTCACTGCTTTTTCACGAGCATATGTCGTATACTTACACTATACAGACAGAGACAAAAGGGGAGAGATGCATGCGCCGAACGTTATTCACCATCCTTGGCCTACTGATTATGACGACAGCGTGTCAAACTGAAGAGGAGGAGACGTCACTGACCCCCGAAGAGATAAACTTCGAACTCGAAGAAGACGCAGGATTTCGCATCGATACAGTGTCAATGCCATCTGGCGATGTGCTCCAGGGTGATGACACATCAGCCGAGATCACCGGCCAATGGCTCGATGAACCGCAAACGGTCTGGATCGGCGAAAGCTTACGGGATCCTCTCGGTAACTGGATTGATTTCCCTGCGTATGAGCAGCGTCCCGAGGACGGTGAAGACAACGCCTTCACCATTCAGACCCCTCCTGCATTCGACGAATCTCCAGCGGTGAGCGGTCCATACACCCATGTGCTGTCCATTTGGGATCAGGATCCGTCTCAGGACGGTGCCGTCCGGCTGATGAGAGCCGAAACGAACGAAGCTCTCACGTACTTTAACCAGCGCGAGCGTTTCAGCGACTGGCCGGACACAGCAGGCTGGTACGCCGCGGATCACGCCATTGGCCAGACGTCCTTTGAACCGGGACAGGTCAGCTTTGATGACGGACAAAACCGTCTATTGATTCATAAAGACAGCGGGATTGGCGGTGAAATCCGCACGGAAGAGCGGTTCAGCTACGGCTCCTATCAGATTGCCATGCGCGTGCCGGATCACCCCGGGACACTGACCGGCTTTTTCTTCTATGAGACGCCGGACTTTCACCACGAAATTGACATCGAGGTGATGAACAATCCGTCAGGAGAAGTCTGGTTCACCACCTATCAGGGCGGACAGGAACGGCACGCCTCGAAAGAGACGTATGATTTCGACCCGACGGACGGCGTTCATATCTACCGCATCGACTATTTCCCGGACTATGTGGCATTCTTTATTAATGGCGAAGAACATGCGCGCTTTGAAGACGGCTACAGCCATGAACCGATGCAGCTGATGGTGAACTACTGGGAGCCGACCTGGCTTAGAGGTGCACGTGACATGGATCAGGGAACACTGTATATTGAATCCATTATGTATTAAGATCAACGTGCTGGATTGATCAGTGTTCGTAATACAAAATAAAGAAATGGCCACACCTCTTTGTATCAAAGAGGTGTGGCCGTTTCGTTGTTCGTCCGTCTTTAGCGGGAGCTGCTTACCATGGCAGTCCATGATCCTTCAGGGACTGTTCCCACATGGCAACGAGCTTCTCCCTTACACCCGGATCCATCGCTTCTTCTCCGGAGGAAAGATTGGTTCTCAGCTGATCGAGGGTTTTCGCACCCGGGATCACCGTTGTCACTTCTTTTCTTGCCAGAATGAACTGCATGGCGTGTTCAATCAGAGACCGGTCATCAGGGACGATCTGCTTCACTTCCCTCAGCATCTCAGCCCGGCGCTCTCGAATCTCCGGCGTCCATCGGCTGCGGATGTCTTCAAATGTGCTTTCAGGCGAGTATTTCCCTGACAGCCAGCCGGAATCAAGCGGTACCTTGATCACGAGGTCGATGCCTTTGTCCTCCGCCTCTTTAAAGGCATTGGCAGGGCCCTGGTGAAAGATGTTGTACATCACTTCCATCACTTCGCTGTCCGTGTTGTTCATAACGTTCTTCATTTCGTCCTCGGTATCCACGGACACCCCGTACCGTTTGATGATGCCTTCCTGTTTCATGGCCTCAAGTTCCAGAAAATGCGGATCATCCTGTCTGACGATCTCCTTTGGCGGATTGTGAAGAAGCAGCGCATCGAGATAATCTGTCTGAAGCCGCTCCAGGCTCTTTTTGGCGGATTCACGGATACGTTTCGCATCAAAATCGATCTCCCCGTCATCATGATGACCGAACTTACTCATGATCACGACGCGGTCCCTTTTTCCCTTCAATGCCTTGCCGAGAATACGTTCACTGTTTCCAAGGGCATAGTTCGGAGCGGTGTCAAAGAACGTACAGCCCCTGTTCAGGGCTTCTTCCACGATCGCAATGCCCTCTTCTTCTGACATGACCTCGCTGCCCCAGCGGTTTCCCAGCTGCCAGGCACCGAGTCCAATCTCCGATACAGGTTGTGGCTCACGGCCAAATGATCTGGTTTTCATAATGAACGCCTCCTTATAAATAATTCGCGAAAACGGTTTCGGCGCAATTATATCATATATCGTATCCACGTTTCATCCGTTGCCCGGGAAGAATCTTTACAAGAATCGAACGGCTCCTTTATATGTCCTTTACAATCCGCTGTTACAGTAAAGCTGTAAGATATTATACGTAACTGGAGGCTTGATTATGAAAATCAGAGCGGTATTTCTCGACATGGATGGGACACTGTTAAACCCCGATAACCGGATTTCAGGACGGAACAAGGACGCCGTGCTTCAGCTCGTCAACCAGGGCGTGAAGGTCTTTCTCGCCACAGGCAGACAGTTTGAGATTACGAGACCGTACCACCGGCAACTTGGCCTCACGACACCGATGATCTGCCTGAACGGTGCGGCGGTCTGCGACAGTTTCTCCGCCTTCCCTGTTTATACGAAGAACGTACACATCAAGAGAGAAGCTTTTCACAACATTGCCGAAGAACCGCAGTGCAACGCCATTATTCACACAACAGACGGGACTTTCGTCAAACGCCCTTCGGCAGAAACCCGGCGCTGGGAACAGGAATCCGGCAAAAAGACGAGATACATGACGAACCTGAGGCAGCTGCCGCCTTTACCCGTTTTGAAATACAGCATCCAGTGTGCGCATCCATATGAACAGGCTGCCGCGCGATTTCAGGATCAGGCGTCGGTCATACAGTGGGAGAACGGCTTCGAACTTGTGGCGCCTGATACATCAAAATGGGCAGCTGCGAAGAATCTCATTCGCGCCTACGGCATACGCAAAGATGAAGTACTGGCCATTGGTGACGGTCCGAACGATATCGAACTTCTTCAATATGCCGGCACCGGCGTAGCAATGGGCAATGCTTCTGACAGCGTAAAAGCTGCGGCGGATTTTGTCACGATGGGACATGAGAAAGATGGTGTCGCCGACTATATCGAACGCTTTCTGATCAAGTCATCGGTCATGTGACTTGGTCTTTTTTTTGTGTCCGCATCTCCAAAAGACCCTGCAGACGGTTTTCTCCAGTTCCATCAGATGGTATAATCACATAATGAATCGTTATTCATTCAATAAAGAATGTGACACTATCCTGTTGATCAGGAACAAAGGGGCGGATAATGGATGGCGTTTTTGAACCCAAAGCAGCTCGACCTGAGTGGAATGGACGAACAGACCGCAGCAGTCATGAAGAACACGGTGGATTTCTTTGAAAGGATGGGAATCAGCAAGATCAAAGAGGAGGATGAACGGGGCGACTGGTACCCGGCATACACGTCCTTCATCCGGGATTCCGGCGCCTACGCGACGTTCTTGACACCGGAGGTCTACGGGGACGGCACCAGCCGCTTTGATCTCGCCAGAGCCTGCAATTACAGTGAGCTGACCGCCTTTTACGGTCTCTCCTATCAATATGCCTATCAGGTCAGCCTCCTCGGGTTGAGTCCGATCTGGATGTCCGCCAACGAAGACGTGAAGAAGCGGGCCGGAAAGGCGCTTCGTGATGGCGGCATTTTCGCGTTCGGCATGTCCGAAAAAGAACACGGCGCTGATCTCTACGCCAATGAGATGACCCTTGAACCGCAGTCTGACGGCACGTATCTCGTCAATGGAGCGAAATACTACATCGGCAATGCCAATGAAGCAGCCCTCGTTTCGGTCTTCGGGCGCATGAAAGACACCGGGGATTTTGTCTTCTTCGTCGTCGAACCCGACCACCCTTCCTATGAGCTGAACAAAAAAATTCATACATCCGGCGTGCGGCCGGCCTACGTCGGGGAGTTCACCTTAAAAAATTATCCAATCACCGATGCGGATATCCTCTCCACAGGCAAAGAAGCCTGGGACGCGTCCCTCTCCACCGTCAACATCGGCAAGTTTCAGCTCGGATTTGCTTCAGCCGGGATCTGCCAGCATGCCTTCTATGAATCCCTCAGCCACGCGGCCAATCGGGAGCTGTACGGGATGAAAGTGACGGACTTCTCCCATGTTCAGGATCTGTTCATCGAAAATTACTGCCGGATACACGGTATGCGCATGTTCGCCACCCGCGCCGTCGGTCGTCTTCCGCCATTCATCGGAAGACGACCGACGCTACCTGCTGTTTAATCCGATTCAGAAGATGAAGGTTACGACAGAAGGGATGCGGGTCATTGATCAGCTCCTGGATATCGTCGCAGCAAAAGGATTCGAGCAGGATACCTACATGGAGATGGCCATCCGTGATATCGGCATGATCCCGCGCCTTGAAGGGACGAGCCACGTCAACATGGCGCTGGTGATCAAGTTTATGACGAATTACTTCTTCCATGATGAGGACTACCCGGAAGTGCCGGTCATGGACGGTCCGCATGATGACGTGAACCTGTTCAACCAGACGACAGGGAAGCTGAAGGAGATCCGCTTTCCGGACTTCCTGAAGGCCTATGACGGCTATGAACTCAGTAATGTCACCCTCTTTAAAGAACAGGTCTGTTCACTCCGTGACTTCCTGATGAACGCACCACCCGACGAAAATCAGCTGAAGAACCGCAATTGGATGCTTCACCTCGGTGAACTCTTCACGATGACCGTGTACGGACAGCTCGTATTGGAAAGCGCGCGACTGCATCAGTTTGACGACCGGGTCACCGATCAGCTCTTCCGCTACTTCGTCCAAGATTTCAGTGAATATGCGCTGAGGCACCTGTCGAAGTTCCGCAACGGCAAAAAACAGCAGGAATACCTCGGTCACATGATCCGTCAGCCCGCCATTGATGAAAGCCGGGAAGAGTGGATTTGGACCGAACAAGTTCTTCCGCTTAAGGACAACTATACACCTTGATCACTTTTCGCCCGGTTCTTCCGGGCGTTTTTTTGACGCCGCGGTTGACTTTGTCTATGCTGAAGGAAATGCCATTCACTTCCTCTCAGTAAAAGAATCGTCCCGGTACTTATCCTAGGAACGTCTGCCTGAAGAAATCGAATGAGTCCAATCCGCATGGAGGTTATCATCATGTCCTTTCATCAGCCGCCTGTCACCTTTGTCGATACCGTTCATCTCAACGTCGCGAATCTCGACAGGTCCAGGATCTACTACAAAGACGTCATCGGACTGACGGTCAGTGAACAGACGGACACCACCGTCACCCTCTCGGCAGATCCCGATAAACCGCTCGTCGTCCTGCATCAGGACGGGACCGTTGCACCCAAACCGGACAGGACGACCGGCCTTTATCACTTTGCCATACTGCTTCCTTCGAGAAATGATCTGGCACAGGTCGTGCGCCATCTCATCAGAAAACGCGAGCCCGTCGCTTCCTCCGATCATCTTGTGAGTGAAGCTCTGTACCTGAACGATCCCGACGGCAACGGCATTGAGATCTACCGGGACCGCGATCCGGACAACTGGACCTGGCAAAACGGCATGGTCCATATGACCGTCGATCCCCTCGACTTCGAAGATCTTCTCTCAAAAGAGCCCGAAGCACCGTGGAACGGTCTGCCTGAAGGCACGGTTATGGGGCATATGCATCTCCATGTCTCGGATGTCAAAGAAGCCGAAGCCTTTTACACGGATGTCCTCGGCTTTCAGACCGTTTCCCGCTTCAGTGATCACGCCGTGTTTCTGTCTGATGCTCATTATCATCACCACATCGCGCTCAATATCTGGAACGGCCGAGGCATCCCTGCACCTCCTCTGAATACTGCCGGACTGAAGCATTATACCATCGTCTACCCGGATATTAAGGCGTTGGACGAAGTGAAAAAAAGGCTGAACGACAACAACATTAAAGCCGATACCGCGCAGAACCGCTTTACCGTGACCGACCCTGCCGGGAAACGGCTCGTGTTGACCTCCTTTTAACTGTCTGTCGATCTGATTCCGGAAGGCGAGCCATTGCTTCCTGAATGAAGAATGGTCTATGATGGTGGTACAGATACACCCATCAGGACTGGAGGTAACCCTATGACACACATTTATCTCGACTACAACGCCAGTACTCCCGTCGATCCGCGCGTGCTCGATGTCATGCTTCCCTTATTTGCTTCCCATTACGCCAACCCGTCTTCGGCGCACTGGGCTGCGGGATCGAGTCAGGCGATTATCTTTGAGGCGCGTAAAAGCCTCGCCGACCGGATCGGCGCGACCCCGGAAGAGATCGTCTTCACCTCTGGCGGCAGTGAAGCGAATAATCATGCCTTAAAAGGCACCTTCGACGCCCTCACTGAAAAGGGCACGCATATCATTACGACAGCCATCGAACATCCTGCCGTCACCAATCCGTGCCGCGCCCTTACCGAAACCCGCGGGGCCGCCATCACCACAGTCGGCGTCGATGAGAGCGGCACCGTCAATCCGCGTGACATTGAAGACGCCATCAGACCGGACACAATCCTGATTTCCGTCATGCATGCAAATAACGAAACCGGGGCGATTCAGCCCATCCGGGAAATTGCCGCAATCGCCAGAAAACACGGCGTTCTATTGCACACCGATGCCGCCCAGTCGTTCGGAAAAGTCCCGGTTCACGTTGATGATCTCGGCGTTGATCTGTTAAGCATCGCCGGGCATAAATGCTATGCACCGAAAGGGATCGGGGCGCTCTATATCCGATCGGCCACCCGGATTGATTCCCTGATCCACGGGGCCGGCCACGAGTCCGGACGGCGTGCCGGCACAGAGAGCGTCCCGCTCATTGCCGCACTTGGCAAAGCCGCCGATCTCGCCGGCGAGTTTCTGGAACAACGAGACACGCTAACGTCGCTCCGGGATAACTTTTTTCAAGGCCTCAAAGCCCTGTTCAATGACCGGATCACCTGGAACAGCCAACAGGTTTCGCTCCTGCCGAACACATTGAACGTGAGCTTTCACGGGTATACGGGCGCCGGCTTTCTCGAGCGGGTTCCGGAGATCGCCGCTTCCACCGGCTCGGCCTGTCACTCCGGCATCGTTGAACTTTCACCGGTCTTACAGGCGATGAAGGTCCGTGAAGAAACCGGCATGGGCACCGTCCGGTTCAGCCTTGGCGTGCAGACGACGGCAGAAGAGATCCATCAGACGCTCAGGCTCATTGAAGAGCGTTTCCGTTAATGAAAAGACAAAAGGAGGCTGCATCCTGAGCGATGCAGCCTCCTTTTTGTTATATGTCAGGGGATTTTCCACAAACGGATGCGCCTTTGTTATATTGCGTTCACCGGCGCCTCAAACTTCACCGTCTGAAGCGTTTCCGCGCTTTCAAACGCCTTTTCCAACAGACGCATCACCCGGAGCACTTCATCGTTTTTGACGATGATCTCACTTCTTCCGTGAATCGTTTCATACACATTGTCATAGAACTCGTGAATCGAGGCATCCACACGCGGCACCGGCAGATCCTTCACCGTGCCGTCATCAAAACGGGGCGCCATCGTCTTCGTGAGACCGGCTCCCGCTTTAATCGGACGGGCATCCGGTTCACGGTCGGTTTCGAGACGGGTCACCTTGCCGTCCATATCCCAGCTGTGGATCACGGCGGACCCTTTTGTCCCGTTTACGTACCAAAGCGGCAGGGCCACATAATTAAAGGTACCCACTTCCATGTACGACGTCTTCCCACTCTCAAATGTGAGCGTCAGACGGAAGCCGTCATCCACTTCGGCATTGCGGATATGCTGGAAGGTGCAATTGACGTCTGTGACACGTTCAGGAAACATCAGAAGCTGACGGTCCACGAGGTGCACGCCCCAGTCAAGGAGCATCCCGCCGCCCTGGGCTTTCTTCTGACGCCAATCACCGGGAATGCCCCGGGAGCCGTGGATGCGGCACTCTGTATGAAAGACTTCTCCGATCGTCTCTTCATCGCGGAGCTTCTTAACAGAGAGATAATCCTCATCCCAGCGGCGGTTCTGATTGACGACGAAGACCTGTCCGGTCTCCTGTTCGACCTGCATGATCTCCTCCATCTCCGCGGCGTTCATCGCTACGGGCTTCTCGCAGATGACATGCTTTCCGTGCCGCATCGCCTGAACGGCAATGTCACGGTGACTGTCATTCGGTGTCGCAATAAGCACCACGTCAACGTCACGATCGTCGAGGACCGCCTGAAGATCCGGATAGACGTGGAGATCCTTTTTCTTCGCAAGGAGTTCCTGGCTCTCACGAATATCGCGGATGCCCTTCACTTCAAAATACGACAGTTCGTCCAAATGATCCACATGGTGTCCGCCCATGCCGCCAAAGCCGACGACCGCGACGGTTAAAGGGGTTCTCGCTGTCATTACGCCCACCACATCTCTGAAGGCTGTTCACGGATCAGCACCGTGTCGAGATTCTTCACCGCACGTGCGAAGCCTTCATCAATACTCATGATCGGATCTTCATGCTCGATGCTCACCACATAGTCATAGCCGTACGTTCTGAGTGCGCTCATCATATCGGACCATTCCTGCATACTGTGTCCGCATCCGACAGAACGGAACGTCCATGCCCGAGTCTGGACGTTGCCGTAAGGCTGCATGTCCGTCAGTCCGTACATGTTCACATTGTCCTGATCGATGTACGTGTCTTTTGCGTGGAAATGATGAATCGCATCGTGCTCTCCGAGAATACGGATTGCCGCGACGGGATCAATTCCCTGCCACCAGAGGTGACTCGGATCGAGGTTCGCTCCGATGCTTGGTGAAGTCAGTTCACGAAGCTTCAGCATCGTGTGCGGCGTATGCACGAGAAAACCGCCGTGCAGCTCAAGGCCGATCTTGACGTTCTTCTCTTCTGCAAGCTTGCCGATTTCCTTCCAGTACGGGACAAGCTTGTTCTCCCACTGCCAGTGCAGTGCGTTCGTATACTCTTCCGGCCACGGCGCCACCGGCCAGTTTGGTGCTGTTGCGTCGTCACTGTCGCCGGCTGTTCCGGAGAAGGCATTGACGACCGGCACGCCCATCAGATGGGCCAGCTCAATGGTCTTGCGAAGTGCTTCATCGGACTCTTTGGCAAAAGCCTTGTCCGGAGTAATCGGATTCCCATGGCAGGAGAACGCGCTGATGGTCAGACCGCGGTCATCGAGTTCCTTCTGATACGCCTTTCGCGCTTCTTCGCTCTCAAGGAGCTCATCCATGTTGCAGTGTGCATTCCCCGGATAGCCTCCGGTTCCGATCTCAACGGAATCAAGCCCGGATTCTTTCACTCTGTCGAGCATCTCTGTATAAGACAAGTCTCCAAAAAGGACCGTAAATACGCCCAGTTTCATGTTTCATCACCCTCCAAAAATTGTTTAGGATTTAATCTCCACGATTGCTTTCTTCTCATTTGATTCAAGTGCAGCCAAAATAATCTCGAGGGACTTCTTCCCTTCCTGACCGGAAATCGGCGATGGCTGATTATTTCGCACGGCTTCCACGAACTGGTGAATGACGGCACTGTTCACCTGACCGTCCGCATCGTTCGTCTGGATCCCGCCAAGTTCATACTTGATGCGCTCTCCGGTGTTGTATTGCAAAATCACGGAATCCGTTGGGTCATCTTCAAGACGAAGCATGCCCTTCTCCCCGTAAATAATGGTAGAATTGTCTTCGGTTGCGCCATACGTCCAGCTCGCCGTCATCGTCCCGATAATCCCGCTCTCACTCTTCAGGATACATACAGCGGAATCGTCGACGTCGGCTTCTTTAGACAGCGTCTCGACCATCGCACCCGCTTCTTTGAATTCTTCACCAAGCACATAGCGGATCATGTCAGTCTTATGGACCCCGAGGTCACCCAGGGCACCGATAAACGCCTTTTCTTTATTAAAGAACCAGGTATTCTTGCCTTCAACGCTCCAGCTTTCCGGACCGCCGTGACCAAAGGTTGTGCGGAAGCTGAATACCTTTCCGAGTACGCCCTCACGGATCAGTTCACGCGCTTTTTGCGTGGATGGGGTAAAGCGCTGGTTGTGCCCGATCATTAAGAGCTTGCCGGATTTCTCCGCCGCATCGATCATCGCCTGTGCTTCTTCGCTGCCGGTTGCCATCGGCTTCTCACAGAGGACATGTTTGCCTTTTTCAAGGGCCTTGATCGTCATCGGCGCATGCAGCGCATTCGGTGTGCAGATGCTTACAATGTCAATCTCCTCATCGTCAAGGAGCTTTTCAAAGTCCGTATAGGCCTCTGCGTCATACTGCTTTGCGTATTTGTCCGCACGTTCTTCGACAAGGTCGCAAACGGCTTTGATGTTCACGCCTTCCTCCTGTGCATATTCCGGTAAATGTCTGAAGAATGCGATCGTGCCGCATCCGATAATGCCTGCCTGTAATGGTTTCATGATGTTGCCTCCTCATAGTTCGTCAGAAATGTCATGCTTTCCTTTACACTTTCAAACGGTGTCTTCTTCGTCTGGTCCTGCTCGACGATGAGCCACTCGAGTGATGACGCCTGAAGCTCGTCCAGGAGTCCTTTGACATCGACGCCGCCGGTGCCAAGCTCCGCAAAGAATGCGTCACCGTCCGTCGTCATATCTTTCATATGGATGACCTTTACCCGGTCTTTGTAAGCCTGAACCCAGGCGAGGGGATCTTCGCCGGCTTTTTTTAGCCAGTAGACGTCGAACTCCGGCATAACCCCAACCTCAGCGGTATCGTCAAGGATCGCCTTCAGGGCCGAACGTCCATCCGCCATCTTAAACGTCAGTTCAAAATCATGATGGTGATAACAGAGCGTCATCCCGTGGGCTTTTGCCTTCGGAGCCAGCTCCTTCATAAAGGCGATCAGACTGTTGTAGCCTTCTTCCGTCTGTTCTTCCTCATCGAGATACGGGATGGCCACATAACGGCAACCGAACCCTTCCAGTTCTTTCAGTACCCCTTCTGCGTCCTTTCGAAGCAGCTCGAGGGGAATATGAGCAGAGGAAACCTGCAGCCCAAGCTCCCCGGTTTTTGCTTTGAACCCTTCTGCATCAAGGCTTCCGTAGCCTGCGAGTTCCACGCCGTCAAAGCCGAGTTCTTTCACCTTCTCAAGCGTCTTCCCCGCGTCTTCTGCCATCTCGTCTCTGAACGTAAACAATTGAACAGATTTTTTCGCGTTTATTGTCAATACCATCCACCCCTTCTTCTTTTGAATCCGTTATCATATTGATGACTATGCTGTTTATGTTAACGGAATTTGCATTCGATGAGAATAGACAATATACTGATAACATAAACAATCCTGCTATTGATTTGAATAGACAGGTTGAAATCGCCACTAAGGAGGGTTTACGATGGGCGTAAATATCAGATTTTCGGGCTATGCCCACCACAGGAAAGGCTATCATGAAGACCGCAAAACCCCGCTGCTGCAGTACCTCGTCCGCCTTCAGGTCGAAGGGCATGCCACGATCCGTTCCAACGGCAAGACGTATCCGATCTCCCAGGGGGATCTCTACCTCGGACGAAAAGGAGATCACTACAGCATCGACACGCCTGCCGGTCAGGACAGCACGGATTACCACATCTTCTGCGACGGATCATGGGTGGCCGAGTGGTTTCATCAGCCTGGGCTCCCCGTTGTCCATAACATCCGCCTCGATGATAAGCTGCTTTCCCTTTGGCGCCATCTCTCCATCGAGCAACGCCGGCCGGACGCCGGGGAAACACCGGAACTGTCCGTCTATCTCCTGAAGGCGCTTTTTGTGATGCTGAAGCAATCTGTCAATGATGAGACAAGCGGCAATGAACGTCCGTTTATCGTCACGAAAATGATGCGGACGATCGAGGAACTGGCTGCATCGAAGTTCCAGGTGGAAGACGTCGCTGCATCCGCCGGTCTCAGTGTCTCAAGAGCGTCGCACCTCTTCAAAGAGCACACCGGCCAGTCCATGATTGATTACGCTCAGGAGATTCGCCTCAATATGGCCGTCAACCAGATGCAGTACACGTCCATGACGCTTGAGCACATCGCTGAAAGCTGCGGATTCGGCTCTTATGTTTATTTTCACCGGATCTTCAAACACCATTACGGCAAATCTCCCGGACAGTTTCGTAAAATGAACTGAACACACACCCTTACCAGACAAACATCATCCAGATGAAATGAGGAATGCGCCATGCGTACAGAAAAAGAGAAAATGATTCAGGGCGAGATGTACAGCCCCGGCGATCCTGAACTTGTCAAAGCCCGTAAAGCGATCCGGCAAAAAGTCCGCCGCTATAACGCAACGACGGAAGAAGAGGACACACTCCGGGGAGAACTGCTCAAAGACATGCTCGGAACGGTCGGGAAGGAGGCGTTTATCGAGCCCGATATCCGGATGGATTACGGGTTTAATATTCACGTTGGGGACCACTTCTATGCGAACTTCGGCTGCGTCATCCTCGACGTCTGCCCCGTCCGCATCGGCCACAACGCCATGCTTGCCCCGGGAGTCCATATCTATACCGCAACCCATCCTCTCGATCCCGTTGAACGAAACGCCGGCCAAGAGTTTGCCAAACCCGTCACGATCGGTGATAACGTCTGGATCGGGGGCATGGCGGTCATCAATCCGGGCGTCACCATCGGCAATGACGCCGTTATTGCATCAGGAGCCGTCGTGACGAAGGATGTGCCGGCCCAGGCGGTTGTCGGGGGCAACCCGGCGAAGGTGCTGAAGATGATCGAAGACAGTCCTTCCATATAATCGAATCCTGCTTCACTGTGATGTGAGGCAGGGTTCTCTCGTATTCTCAGAAAATATTCAAATCCCAATCCTTCGCAAGTTGTGCGAGTAACAGACTGCCTCCGATGCTGTTTCCGTAATCATCAATAGCCGGGCCAAACACACCGATACCGCCGCCGTGAGGTACAGGAGAATAACGGGAACCTGCCCGCTCTGAGACCACGGTCATGATTCCTCCTGATACGCCGCTCTTTGAAGGCAGTCCGACCCTTGCCGCGAACTTGCCCGATGCGTTGTACATCCCGCACGTTACCATAAGCGCCTTGGTCAACCGTGCCACCTCGATGGGGAAATGACGCTGATCCGTTACAGGGTCATAGCCGTCATAGGCCAGGATCAGACCGATTTTGGCGATATCTTCTGTGTGGACTTCGATGGAACAGGCTTTCAAATAGACATTCAGCGCATCCTCGACCGGACAATCCAGGAATCCGTTCTCTTTCAGGTAGTAGGCCATTGCCCGGTTTCGATGAGCCGTCTCCCATTCGGATTCAAAGACCTGTTCATTGATCCCAGGCCGCTTCCCGAGCATCGCTTCAAGAAGATCGAGCGTCGACGACACTTTCCCTTCCGGTGTCCGTTCACACAGCATCGACGCAACGGTCAAGGCCCCTGCATTGATCATCGGATTAAACGGACGTCCCGGCTTGTGAAGTTCAAGACGCAGGATGGAGTTAAAGGCATCCCCTGTCGGTTCCACATCGACTTTCTCAAGCACCTCACTGATGCCGTAATCGAGGCACACCTGTATAAAACTGATGACCTTGGAGATGCTCTGCAGGGTGAACGGAACGTCATGATCCCCTGCTTTCAGCATCGTACCGTCCGGTCTTGCCATGACAATCCCAAGCTGCGACGCATCCGCCTCCGCGAGAGCCGGAATATAGGTCGCACTGGCCCCTTCCCTTGCATAGTCCCTGTAATAAGCAATCCATTCATCTAGATATGTCTGATCGCGCTGATCGGTAATCGTCAGGGTATCCTCAAAACCGCCCTCTTCAAAAGCATCATCATCGAAAATAATCGTTTCTTTTTTCGTCATAAACTGCTCACTCCTCCGTATCTGTCGCCTGCTTCTTTCATCTTACAGATTTCTGAATACGCTGTCAGTCGATCGATCACACCCATTAAAATCAATACGATACGTTCACTCAAACCGCGACCTGTGCTGTTCAAAAAACGCAAAATACGTCCTGACATGCTCAAGATCTGTCCAATGCCTTATGCCCGGCGGGTCCTGATCAAGATCATACACCGCAGCCCCTGCCATGGCCAAAAAGAAGGGAGAATGGGTCGCAACGATAAACTGACAGCCAAAAAAACGCGCCGAGTCGACGATCAGATCAGCCAAATCCTGCTGGCGCGCCGGAGACAGGCTGTTCTCGGGCTCATCGAGCAGATAGAGACCGTTATCATGAATCCGGTCGACAAAATACTGAAAGGCGCGCTCCCCGTTAGATCCCGTTGGTGTATTCGGCATGAGCCGTTTTCGGACATACTGTGACTGAGATGATTTCCTCGCTTCGGTCATCGCCTTTAAACGCTCATAATCATCCATCGAACGCATCTGAAAAGGCGTGTATTTCTGTTCGAGGTACTCGTCATACAGCTTTTCCCGCTTTGCATCAATCCCCTGATTCACCGATCGTACCGTCAGAAGAAAATCAAATACATCGTCACTCGTCATGATCCGGATGTCTTCCGGTAAAGAGGTCCCTCTTTTTGCGCTGCAGAGCCTGAGGTAGTCTTCATAAAAAGCCGTGCGGTTACTGACGGCCTCACGCTCCGCCTGAAGAGAATCCGCGATCACATTCAACGCGGTGGTTTTACCCGATCCGTTGCCGCCGCAGAGAATCGTAATCGGCTCAAAATCGAGTCGGGCCAGGCCTTTTTGTGACATAACCTGAAACGGATAATATGTATCATGACAGGTGCGCCGTTCCGTCATCAGCCTGTCCGCTTCCCGATCAGCATCCGGGAAATCAAATTGTTCCATGTATCGACTCATTGGTTCACTCTCCTTCTATACAATCAGGGACCAGACCTTAATTGCAGATAACAGGGTCTTCCACATCCAAGGATCATTTTACCATGCAGGAACCCCTCCATGAAACGTTTCGCCGGACAGAACGTATAACAGGTACCCAGACCGGATGAGAGCTCTTTCAATCGCCCCCCGGCAATTGTTACATTTAAACAGAAAGGTTGTGATCCCACTTGCGCATGTCCACTTTCATTTTCGCACTGCTTCTTTTTCTTTTCCTTTCATCACCCGTTTCTGCCGATGTGTCCTATACCATTGACAAAGCTGATATCCACGCTCATCTTCAAACTGACGGCACCGTCGTTGTTGAAGAATCGTTCACGTACACGTATACGACCCCTTTTAACGGGATCGTCCGGACGCTGAATCACCCGGAGGAAAGCACCATCCGGGACCTCGAGGCCTTTGAGAACGGGGAACCCCTTGAGATTCAGACGGAGGAGGAGACCATTCACTACATTTACCGCAGCGGAGACCGTGAGACGATTACGATCGACATCCACTACACCATCGAAGACGCGCTCCGCGTTTACGAAGACAAAGTCCTGTTTTTCTGGGCATTCTTCGACCGTTCGAACGAATCTGATTATGAACAGCTCACGATTACGGTGCATCCGCCTTCCGGG
This sequence comes from [Bacillus] selenitireducens MLS10, assembly GCF_000093085.1. Classification (GTDB taxonomy): domain Bacteria; phylum Bacillota; class Bacilli; order Bacillales; family Salisediminibacteriaceae; genus Salisediminibacterium; species Salisediminibacterium selenitireducens. The sequence continues at coordinate 3,179,771 of NC_014219.1, forward strand.
GAAGTCAGCCCCGTTGCGATCGGTTTCGATGCCACAGCAGACACGGAGCGCATAGAAGCGGACGGGAGGGTTGTCTTTGATGCCGGTTTCACGGAAGCCGGTGAGAACGGCGACATTAAAGCCGCCTTTGATCGCGACGTCTTTGATCCCCTTCCGGTTGCATACAACTCATCTGCCGAAACCCTGATTGCCGAACGCCACACTGAGCGCGCCGAAGCCGAGGCGCTGTTCAGCGATCGTCAGGAGACGCTTAGCCGGTTGACCACGGTTGCCCTTCCGCTGATCGCAGCCATCTACGCCTTTTTTATCGGCCGCGCATGGTTCGTTAACCGTTCAGAAAAACAGGCAGCCCGGCGTACGCTTTCTCAACAGATCCCGCCGAAGCCGAAGATGAGCATGCCGGCGACCATCATGTACAGCTATTACAGCATCGCGACCGATCAGACCCTGTCTTCCGCGCTCCTCAGTCTTGTGCAAAAAGGCGCAGTCAGGCAGGAAGACGATGGACAATTCCGTCTCGTACATGAAACGGATCTTTTGGATCACGAACAGCACCTCGTTACGTGGCTGTTTTATGACATCGGAGACGGACAAACCTTTTCCTTCCCGGCGATGGAAGCATTCTATCAAGATGAAGCCAACGCCGAGCACTATCACCTGAAACAGACCGAATGGTACAAGCTCGTTAAAAAGGAAATCAGCGAACATGGCTTAACGAAGCCATCGACAAAGTTCCGGGTCATGCTGCCTGTATCGACCGTGCCACTTCTGGGAGTCGCAGGAGCCAGCCTTTATTTCAGCCTGATCACGCCGTTTGTGATCTCTCTTGCCATCATCATCACCGTCACGCTGTTCGCCCTCTTTCATCAGCCCCGGACGACTGAAGGATGGAAAGAACTGATCAAATGGCGCGCGTTTCGCAGCATCCTGAATGAACGTCCACTGTCAGACTGGCAAAAAGACTGGAGCCAGGACGATCAGATGACCGCTTTCATTTACGGGCTCGGCACACAGGTGAAACCGGTCCGAAAAGCAGCCGGCAGTCTGGCCAAGAACCCCGCTCCTTCTGAAACCGTGGCCTCAGACTCGGCATTGCCCGCGTTTATGATCACGGGGCTGATCATGAGTAACAGCTTCAGCTCCTCCTCCGCAAGTGCATCCCAACACGGGTCATCAGGAGGATCCTCACCAGGAGGCATCGGTGGCGGGACCGGTGCCGGTGGTGGAGGCGGCGGCTCCGGCGGGTTTTAATCCGCCTCCCATCACCAGATGAAGACAAAGAGCCCGGCAAACAGCCGGGCTCTACTTTATGGCCTCATCTTCAAGAAGGGAGCGAATCAGATGCATCGAGTCCCACTCGCCCCCGGAAAACAGAGTGATGGGATAGCGCTTTCTGATGACTTCATCACGGATCTGACGAATTGACTTCCCCTGCTCCGCCTTTCTCCTGACGGTGTCTTGCATTTCAAGTAAATAATCCCTCTTGTCACGAAGGGCTTCCCTGCCGTTTTCAAGAGGGCCTGCATGGCTGCAAAAGACACGTTTAAAATCATACGTCAGTAAAAGCGTCAGACTCTCAATCAGCTGCGGCATGTTCTCATCTTTCAGCACGACCTTCGTCCGTCCCTGTGTATACACATCACCGGTGAACAGGTGGCCCGTTGCCGTATTCAGAAACGATACATGGTCTTTGGCGTGCCCCGGTGTCGGTATCACTTGCCACGTCCCTCTCCGAGATGCAAACGACTCCGGCATCGGTCTCGCCTCAAAGGGCGGTCTCTTTCCCCAGAACAGTTTCCGGTACAGGGGATAGTCCGCGCGTTTCCGGGTTTCTTCAGCATACAGCTCATCCATGTACACAGGCACACCCGTCGCTTGAATCAGCGGTGCTGCACAGCCTGTGTGATCCTCATGACAGTGCGTGATCCGCACCTGTTCCGGATTTTGACGCTTCATGAACGGCAAAAAGGATTCACGGAGAGCGTGGGCACCTGTATCAATCAGGACCCCGTCCTCGGCATAGCTGTACACATTCAAACGCACACCCCCGATGGCCAGCTGGCCGTTACCGTAAGTTACCCCGTCCGTTTCGCCTTCTTCAAAGGTTTTTCTGATCAGCATATACCCTCACCTGCCTGTTTTCTTTCAGCTGTAACGCTTGAATCATTCCTCAAACCACGTGCCCCGCTCCTCATCCTTCGCTTCATAAAGGGCCCGGTCCGCCGACTGAATGAGCCCTTCATAGCTGTACGTCACCTGTTCATTGAAGAGCCAGGCCACCCCTGAGGAGATCCGGATCTCCCGTTCTTCGCCGCGAGGAAACGCAATCGGCTTTCGCTTCAGGCTGTCATAAAACCGTTCAATCCTCTCCCGGATCATGTCTTTATTCTCATAACCGGATAAGAAGACGGTGAACTCATCCCCGGACTGCCTGCCTACGACACCGCCTTCATCAATAAAGAGCCTGAGGGCATTCGCCGTTTCCTTAATATACACATCGCCCCAACGGTGACCATAGGTGTCATTAATCTCTTTCAGATAATCGAGATCGAGCATGATCATCGCACCTGTAGCGAGCCCCTTCTGATCGTCCAATATCTGGCGGACATGGCGCTCAAACGCACCCCGGTTATAAATCCCTGTAAGATTGTCATGATCCCGTTCTTTTCGAATCTGCCGCTTGTCCGTCATTTCTCTTGTCACGTCCACCACAACACCGAGTGTGGACGCTTCGTTCTTCCTGACATTGATCCTGATCCAACGCTTTGGATCCGAATCGATTTTGTACGTGTGTTCTTCCTCCGGTTCCGGGTTCATCATAAACTGATCCAGATAATCCGTAAATGCCTGTTTATCGGACAAAATCTCTTCATTCCCGTTCTCGTTCAGTTGGAGCAGCTGCTTCAACTGTCCCGTGGCATAGACCTCTGTCTGATCCGGTTTAATCTCGAATGCTCCAATCGGCACCTGCACGAGATCAATGATCTCCGCCATCTTTACCGTGGATTCCACAAAATCCCGGTTCGTATTCTCCATGACGGTCAAAAGCCCGTCAATCTCCGTTAAACCGGTCCGCTTCAAAATCGGAAATGACTCGGCATCCGCCTCCTGCACCTGTTCGGAAAGCGAAATAATCGGGGAGGTGAACCGGGTGCTGATGAGGTAGCCACCCACGGCACCAATGACGATGGAGCCGATGAGGGATGCGGTCAAAATCATCTGAATCCGGTTGACGTAGGCAAGAAGCTCATGATCCTCCATCAACCCGATCAAAAACCAGTCCTCATCCTCAAAAGGCGTGTTTGCTCCGTATAGTCCAAGCTCACGGACACTTGCCTGAATGGTACGGGTGCTGTTATGATTCATCAGTTCATAGACCTGATGCGCGTCACTCGAGACTGTCCAATCAAAGGCTTCACCCGTATTGATCATCCGCTCCTGCAGAGCCCCGGTTGTCAAAATCGGCATCAACCGCTCATCCTCCGGCGCTCTGTGGCCAAGCAAATACCCGAGTGCATTTCGCTCCTGCAAATCCGCCGCCGGAAGAAAACCGGTCAGATATCCGGTGAGGATCTCCACCCCAACGACACCTCGTTTTCGTCCCTGATCATCAACGAACGGCATCGAATAGGTGATAACCGGCTGTTCCCCCTCCTTCAGGGAAAAAGGCTGACTCCAGTAGCCAAACAGGGCAGGATCCGCCCCGGGGATCGCCGCATCATAAGGCCGGTCAAAAAAAGCCCGGTTCCCTTCATGCAGCTCAAGCTCATAGGTCCAGTTCCGTTCCATCGGGATTCCGAGTCGCTGTGCCGTCTCAAACGGGCCGACAAGAAAATAGAGATCTTTGTTCTGTTCATCATTCAGGACGGGTTCGTAATCACGGATATACATTCCCGCATGATGATCCTCCTCGACGGCCTGGTGATCTAGAATCAGAAAGACCCCCGTCGCAAGGGTCGTCCGGAGCATGGGAATCAGGACGTCCGCCGACTCATCGAGGAACGCCTCCATCTCTCCATTGCCGTCTGTTTCCGGAATCATTCCCGAGAGCTCGGACACATAAGGCCCGATATTCGTCCAGCGGTTCCGCATCTCGCTCTCGAGATAATTCTTCCGGTTCTCGACCGTCTCCGAGAAGGAGCGGATCGCGTCGTCTTCCGCTTCACTGAGAACCCCCGCAGCGATCATCGTGCCGCTCAGCAGAAGAGACTGCCCGATAATCAGGGCAATCACAAAGAAGGTCACCTTGACCCGTATGGATTTCAAATCGATATTCATCCGCTTCTTCATCAAACCACTCCGCCATGATGCTCATTCTAGTTCTCCGGCATATGTGCCTCCGCACTCTCGAGGAAGCTTTCGTACCACTCATGAAACGCTTCTTCCGATGTCAGATCCGCGATCATGGCCGCATGCTCTTCATCAGAGTGACCGGCTTCCTCGAGCATCACGACATTGCGCTCAATCCTGGAAAAGAGATGGTTCTCAAGAAGATGCCTCATCTCCGCACTGCCAGGGAACGGCCTGTAAAAATACAGCTCGTAATCCCTGAACATGCCGGCCGTCGTCGTCACGGTCGATGGCACCGCCGGGTGGAGATCATCTCCCCGCTCCTCAAGAGCCGTCATCAATACCGATTCATCCAAAGCTTCATCTTTCACCGGGAAGTACCCCGTTGACACAGCGAATGGCACGTTTTGTTCGGCATCCGTCAGCCATTTCAAGAACACTGAAGAAGCATATTCATGCTCCGTGGTACTCTTGGCCACGCTCATTCCCGCTCCCTGCTGCACGGCAACCCTGTCGCCGTCCACCATATACGGATAAGGCAGCGTTTCCACTTCAATCTCACGCGTGTCATCCTGACTGAGCGTCACTTCCATTGGAAAATAGACAGCCCCTGCCGTTGAGCCGGTATAGGCAATCGTCAAACCCACTTTGGCATCATCCGAGCTGAAGCGGCCCGATTTGGCAAAATGACCGCGGATATAGGGCTCATAATAATACGTCCAAATATGCCTCGCGATGTCCTCATCCATATTCAGTGAGACCGGTGAGTCTGAGTAATCAAACAGTTCACTGCCCTGTTGCATGGCTGTGACGAGCATAAAATTCGGATCGGAATCAATGCCCATGAAGGCATCGCCACCGGACCAGCCATAATAGGATTCCGCCACTTCAAGAACCCCTTCCCATGTGGCCAGATCCTCATGGGTGTAGCCGGTTTCCTCCGAAAACGGTTCAAAGAACGTCTGATTCAGGTACAGATTCTCCGATGATTTGGCAATGGGAATGATATGCAGACCTCCGTCTTCACTCAGGTAACCTTCATCAAGGAACTCATCACGGAAAGCTCCAAGCTCTTCTTCGGTGAAATACGTTTTGAGATCCGCCAGTTTCCCGAGTGCGTCAATGCGGTATGCGTTATCCGGATACGTCATGAAGACATCCGGCATCTGCTGGGCCCCCATGGTCTCATTTGCCGCATCATAGACCGCTTCCTCGAGCTGACGGACGTCACCCTGGCTCCTTGCATCCACGACAATTCCTTTTTCCATTCCCACCGTCTCATTAAAATCACTCGCGAGATCATCAAAGATCTCCTTCGTTTGACCGCTGTAGTAATGCCAAAGCGTCACCGACACCGGCTGATCCGGATCTAAGGGCGAATCATCCGCGGACAGCTGACTGCATCCACCGGTCATCACGAGTCCTGCCAAGAGCCAACCACCTGCCAGAAACGGCTGTTTCACACCTGTTGTCCACCTCTGCATATCCCGTTCCTCCCTTATTCTGTTGTTTATCATTCGTCTCAATCAAGACAGATTGAGGACCCGCTGGTCAGGAGGATTCCTGTTTCTTCGGAGCTTCGGCGAATGCCTCCGGTCTGTTTTCTTTGGCTTCATACAACCTCGTATCCGCTTTGATTAATAACGCCTCGGGATGCTCACCGCCATCAACCGGAACGACCCCGTAACTGACACCGACGCCCGGTTCGACTTTCTCCACTTCTTCCGTAAATGCCGTCTTCACCGCACTGAGGCGCTCTTCAAGTTCATCCGGTCCGCCGGTATACAAAATGGCGAACTCATCGCCGCCCCAGCGGCTGATGATCTGATTGTCTTCCGGGAAATGCGTTCGCAAGAGCTCACTGAATAATTTCAGAAACTCATCCCCCGTCTGATGACCATGCCGGTCATTCAACCGTTTAAACCGGTCGAGATCCATCAGGGCCAGGCAATACGACGTCCGTTTATGGTTGATGATCTGTTCGATCTCTTCATTAAATGCGCGTCTGTTATAGAGCCCCGTTAACGGATCCCGCTTCGCCACCCGGTCAAGATCATCATGGACCCGTTCATAATCAATGGCGAACTTGCGGATAATCAGCATGGACGCAATCAGCAAGAGCGGAATCTGAATCAGCCTGTCGAGAAATTGCGTCGCCGGATCATGCTCCAAAAAGAGGCCGGGCTGGATGTATTCCAAGACATGGAGCCCGGTAAACATGGCAATCATCAGCGCTGCCAAAATCCCTCTCTTCCATCCGCGAAACAGATAACTGAACGACAAAAGGACGAGAAACAGATACCCGATGGTATTATTCGATGCCCCGCCTGATTCAATGTAACCATATGGCAAAAACACAAGGATGATAAACAGAAAAAAGACATAGATCGGCCTCTCCCGGTACCCGTGACGCCGAAGCTGGAATAACGTTATGAGGCATGCCATCAGTAACAGGAACCATTTGATGCTTAATGGCCAGTCGAAGCCAATCACTGCATTCCCGACGATATTTACCAGAGACACGGCCATTGCTGCTGTCAGCATTGTATACAAAAGCCGGATTTGAATGGTCCTCACACGGCATCCCTCCGCAGGTTTGTTACCTTTATCATACCACCAAACTCATGTGATCGGACCTCTTTTTTTGGAAAGTTCAGAAATTATTTCGATTTGTAATGAAAATTCGGGGACTTCTCCGTATTGTCATACGTTTCATGAAAAATATGCGTGGTTGCCGGTGAAACCGGCGGAATGAGCCACGTCCAGTCTCCGGTCACGTCCCGACCTTCTGTCGCCTCCTGTTTCTCAAACTGCCTGAACTGGGCCGCCGCGGTGTGATGATCCACAATGCTGACGCCGTCCTCCTGAAACGAATGCAGCACAGCCTGATTGAGGATCACGAGCGCCTCATCTTTCCAGAGGCTCGCGTTTGAACCGGCTTCAATACCTGCAGCAAGGGCCACATCCCGAAGCTTATTGTAGCGGTCCTCATCTGCGAGATTGCGCGCACCGATTTCCGTCCCCATATACCAGCCGTTAAACGGCGCGGCCGGATAACGGATCCCCCCGATTTCAAGGTCCATATCCGCAATCGCAGGCACCGCATACCACTTCAGGCCGAGTGCCTCAATTCCCTGAATACGGGGATGACGGATCCGGACTTCACGGACCACCTCGTCCGGGACTGTTCGCCAGACAGGTTCACCGCCTGCCACCTGAAAAACGAGAGGAAGCAGGTCAAAGTCTTTACCGGCCCCCTGCCATCCGAGTGATTCGCAAAAGCGGGTGAATGCCACTGAATGAGGATCTCCCGTCACGGTCCCGTCCTCCTCATAGCCCGCGTAGCGGATGAGCTGATGATTATAGAGTTTCACCGGTTGAACACCGTTTTTCTCCGGTGCAAACACAGTGATGAGCGGTTTGATCCGTCCGCCGTTGGTGGCGGTCCTTAGATGCTCCACCAGGGCTTTATACACGTCATCCTCCGTCACCGCATCCCTCGCATCATGAACTGAGAGCGTATCCCAAAATAGCCGGCCGATGCACTTATTTGCATTTCGCCAGGCCATCTTCGCCCCGTGCACTAATTCCTCTCCGGTATGTCGGTATAATCCGGTCTCATCAAAGGACCTCCTGATCTCTTCAATCCGCATCCCGGTCTGATCTTCTTTCCCTAACTCTTTATAACATTGTCTGATAAATGCTTCCGCCTGTTCCTTGACTGGTTTCATGATCAGTTCAGCCTTTCTCTCTATGGTTTATGTTCTGTCACCCAGTTTATCATGTTCAGAATGGGATGTACCGACTGATCTCTCAGCTTTGATCCTTTCCCGCCCCACCCATCTCAGTCGCGTATCGCCATACGCCACCATGTAACTAAGAAGCGGACAAAGAGCGTCAGATTTCTTCACATTTCTCTCTCTATCATCCGTTTGATCAGTCTTTCGCCAATTTGTCAGAAAAATTGAGCAAAGCGCTTGTTTGTAAGTGTTTTCACATGTTTATATAGAAAACAACACAGCGGAAGTGTTATCCGCCGTGATTTTCAAGAAAGCGAGTGATCAAGCATGACAAAGCAAACAGAACCAGCCATTCACCCTTTTTTGTATAACAATGAATGGAAAGAAAGCGCAACGGGCAATACCGTTGATATATACTCTCCGGATAACGGCAACCTCGTCGGAAGCGTTCCGGCCATGTCCCAGGACGAGGTCAACGACGCGGTCAATCTGACAGCCGATGTCCAGGAGAACTGGGCCGCCACAGAAGTCCACGAGCGCTCGGATCTTCTGCACCGCTGGGCAGACGAACTCGACAGCATGGCCGACGAGATCGGCGCCATGATCCAGCTTGAAGTGGGCAAAACTTTTTCTTCAGCGAAGAGTGAAGTGAAACGGACCGCACAGCTGATCCGGCACACAGCTGAAGAAGGGCTCAGGACCCACGGCAGCTTCATTCAGGGAGACGCTTTCCCCGGAGCATCGCGCTCCACGAAGGCCATGGTCCAGAAAGTACCGCACGGCGTCGTGCTGGCCATTTCTCCGTTCAACTACCCGGTCAATCTCGCCGCTTCAAAAATCGCACCGGCCCTCGTTACCGGGAATACCGTCGTCTTCAAACCGGCAACCCAGGGAGCCATCAGCGGCATCCTGATGGTCAAAGCCCTGGTCAAAGCCGGCCTGCCAAAAGGTGTCCTGAACATCGTCACCGGCCGCGGCTCCGTGATCGGCGACTTCGTCGTGACCCATGACAAGCTCGATATGATCACCTTCACCGGCGGTACCGCCACCGGCCAGCACATTGCCAAACAGGCGTCCATGATCCCAGTCGTTCTCGAACTTGGCGGGAAAGATCCGGCCATCGTTCTGAGCGACGCCGATCTGAAGAAGGCCGCCAAAGAAATCGTCGGCGGAGCCTTTAGCTACTCCGGTCAGCGTTGTACAGCGATCAAGCGGGTAATGGTCATGAATGATGTGGCAGACGAGCTTGCTGAAGAGATCCGAAGCCATGTGGCCAACCTGAAAGTCGGGTACTCCACAGATGATGCAGACATCATCCCGATGATCGATCAAAAGAGCGCAGACTTCGTCACCGCCCTGATTGACGATGCCAAGGCAAAAGGGGCAACTGTCGTCCATACCGGCGCCCATGAGAAAAACCTGCTTTCACCGACTGTTCTGGATCATGTCACAGAAGACATGGACGTGGCATGGGAAGAACAGTTCGGGCCGGTACTGCCGATTATGCGTGTCGAAAGTGAACTCGAAGCCATCGATCTCGAGAAACGAAACGAGTATGGCCTGCAGGCGAGTATCTTCACAACAGACATGGAGACAGCCTTCACCCTGTCCGAGCGGATGAACGTCGGAACCGTTCAGATCAACGGCAAAACATCCCGCGGACCTGACCACTTCCCATTCCTCGGTGTGAAAAATTCAGGCCAGGGCGTACAGGGCATTGGTCGAAGCATCGACTCCATGCTCCGTGATAAAGTCATCGTCCTGAACCTCTGATCCGCACAGGATCCAGACGAAAAGAACCGTCAAATGACCCGAGTCGGGCTTTTGACGGTTCTTTTTCTTTCAGCACAATCATTCAGTCATGCTTGCAATCTCTCTGTTTTCATCTGCTGTCTTCCCGTCCCGTTTCCTGTATACTGTAAAGCAGAAACACAGTGTGAACGCACTTCTGCCCTGAAAGGAGGCCCCAACATGCTTTTGTCCATCCATCCGAATATGGTCCTCTTTCTCCTCTCCATCCTGCTATTCATCGCCGGCGGGATCGTTCTCCTGATCCGGATATTCCGATAAACAGCCAAAGAGAACCGCGAGCAAGGCCAATTCGACCATGATGATGTTTCTCTGCATGTCCGGATCCCGCTTGCCCATTCTGTCTCCTCCACAGAAGTCCTTTTAAAACCCGTTTCACAAAATGTTTAACAGTTCATCAAAACCCTCAATCACATCATCGTATTCACGTACATGACCGAAACCGTATGCTGCATACACAAAGGGAACACCCGCATATCTTGAGGCCTGTAAATCACCTTCCGTATCTCCGACATACACGGGATTAAACAAATGATTTCTTTCGATGATCAGCTTTATATTTTCTCCTTTTGAAAGCCCCGTTCTTCCCGGATTCTCATAATCCACGAAGTATTAACCCAGGTTATGGAACTTAAAAAAAAATTCTATGTAGCCATCCTGGCAGTTGCTTACGATGCACAGTTTGCAGTGCTCCGCCAATATTTCCAATACCTTCCTGACATTCGGATAAAGCATGCCTCCCTGTTTCTCCAGATACCCCAATTCTGCATCAAAGCAATCGGCGATCAGCTGATTCCGGCATTCTTTATGCAAATCAGGAAACAACCTCATACTGATTTCCTCCATTTGCAATCCCATTGTTTGCTCAACATCCGCTCGAGACAATACCATCTTCACTTGACTGCACTCTCTGATACAGCTGTTCCAAGCATGTAAAACGGTATCAACCGGATCCCAAATCGTCCCATCCAAATCAAAAATCACACTGTCCATTCGAAGCTTCACCTCATCGTTTTTTTCAACGCTGTAGATACCTCTTCCAATTGCATCCCACAATTCCATTTTAACAGTTTTTATCCTCTTGTACGGACACCCTCTGTCATGCTGATATTTTTACGTTCCTCAATATAATCCAATCAGAAAGAGTATGTTATTATGAAATTATGATAATCAGGATGACGCTTACATGTTTGACAGACCAGATGCGCCAAGAACGCATTAAGGATCAATAAGGGGGAGTCCATAGGATGGATACGAAGATGCTGGATCTGTTGGCTCAGCGCTATGACAGTGAGGAGAAAGTTGTCACGGAAATCATTAAGCTTGAAGCCATTCTCAATCTGCCGAAAGGCACCGAACATTTTGTCAGTGATCTGCACGGGGAGTACCAGGCGTTTCAGCATGTGCTGCGAAACGGATCAGGGAATGTTAAAGAGAAAATTAAAGACCTGTTTCAAGATGAATTTTCCGAAGCGGAAATCACAGAGTTCGCGACACTGGTCTATTATCCCGACGAAAAAATACCTTTAATCAAGAGTCAATTTAGTAACAGGGATGAATTAAACGCATGGTATACGGAAACCATCGGGCATATGATAAGACTGATCTCCTTTGCCTCTTTTAAATACACACGCTCGAAGCTCCGCAAAGAATTGCCTCCTCAGTTTGTCTACATCATCCAGGAGCTTTTATACAAAACCGAAGAATTCACCAGCAAGAAAGACTACTATTCAGAGATCGTCCGACAGATTATTTCCCTTGGACAGGCGGACAAACTGATTGCCGGCCTTGCCTATACGACGCAGCGTCTCGTCGTTGACCACCTGCATGTCGTCGGTGATATATACGACCGTGGCCCCGAGCCCGACAAGATCATGGATGCCCTCATCAACTACCATTCCGTTGATATCCAGTGGGGCAATCACGATGTCCTCTGGATGGGTGCCTATGCCGGTTCAAAAGTCTGTCTGGCGAATATCATCCGCATATGTGCCCGTTACGACAATTTGGATATTATTGAAGATGCATACGGGATCAACCTTAGGCCTCTGTTAAATCTTGCGGAAAAATACTATGACAGCAACCCGAAATTTATGCCGAAGAGTGATTCCGGTGAACCGCTCTCTGAGCATGAGCGAAACCAGATCTCAAAAATCCAGCAGGCCATCGCCATGATTCAGTTCAAACTCGAAATGCCGATCATCAAGCGACGTCCCAATTTTAATATGTCAGAGCGGCTTTTACTCGAAAAAATCGATTACGACAAGATGGAGATCACCATCTACGGGAAAACGTATCCCCTTGAACACACCTGCTTTGCCACAGTGAATCCGGCACAGCCTGATCAGCTGCTTGAAGAAGAACAGAAAGTCATCGACAAGCTGTTGTTTTCCGTTCAGCATTCGGAGAAGCTCGCTAGGCACATGAATTTTCTCATGAAATCAGGCAATCTCTATTTAAGATACAACGGCAACTTATTAATCCACGGCTGTATTCCATTGGATGAATCGGGCAACATGGAGAATATGGACATTGATGGAGAAACCTATTCAGGCCGCGACTTGCTGGACGTATTTGAACGCTACTTGCGTATAGCCTATGCCAATCCGCAGGAAACGGATGATCTGGCGACAGACATGGTCTGGTATCTATGGACGGGGGAATATTCCTCCCTGTTTGGAAAACGGGAAATGACTACCTTCGAACGGTATTTCATCAGCGACAAAGAAGCCCACACGGAGCGAAAGAACCCGTACTACTATTTACGGGAAAAAGAAGAAACATGCAGAAAAATCCTGGAGGAATTTGACCTCAATCCGGATCAGGGACATATCGTCAACGGCCACACGCCCGTGAAAGAACGGAGCGGGGAAAGTCCTGTGAAGGCAAATGGAAAGATGATCGTCATCGATGGCGGCTTCTCCAAGGCTTATCAGTCAGATACCGGGATCGCCGGCTACACCTTGCTGTACAATTCCTACGGGATGCAACTCGTGGCCCATAAACATTTTCATTCAAAAGAAGATGTTCTCCAAAACGGAACTGATGTATTATCCGTCAAACGGCTGGTCGATAAGGAACTTGTGCGAAAAAAGGTCCGGGAAACCAATGTCGGAAAAGAACTGTTGCAGGAAGTGGCCATCTTAAAGAGTTTGATGTCGTACCGCTATATGAGCTGACAGCCAACGAAAACAACCTGCATCAAAAGGGCGGTATCCATATGTGGATGGCGCCCTTCCCGCCTTCTGACAGCTTAACCACAGCAAACAAAAAGGCTCTATAATGAATGTGGTGGTGTTCCCTTTCGTGGCAATGGTTTTCAGCGCATAAAAAAATGCACCGTTCTCTCACCTTTGATACCCTAAAGATGCGAACCAATAAGGAGAGGAGAGAGAACGGATGCACGATCATTTTATCATAGAAATGTTGTGGATTAAAGACGGGAACGTGAAGGTGTGGGATGTCTCTTACGAAGATGAACAGATATTGCGAGCGGACCTTTACACAGAGAAGAGAAAGCAAAAATGTCCGTCATGCGGCAATAAAACAAAACGGGTCCATGGGTATCGAAATCAGATGATTCAAGGGCCAAGACTGGTGCAGGGGAAAGTGACGGTCAGCCTTCGTAAACGGCGGTATGCATGCGGGGAGTGCGGCAAGACGTTCTATGAACGGTTACAGATGATTGAGCGCTATCAGAGGGCGCTAACGAGCGTGCAAAATGAAGCGCTCATGTATGCAGCCGACAGCTCTTTTACAACGGCAGCCCGCTGGGCTGGGATTTCGGTCACGCGTCTTATACGCCTCTTCGATCGAAGAGAGATGAAAACACCGACAGTATTACCGAGAGCGATTGCCATTGACGAATTCAAGGGAGACGCCGGAGGCGAACGGTTTCAAACCATCATCGTTGATGTGGAGCGAAAAGAAATCGTCGATATTCTTCCGGATCGGAAGGTGGATACGATCAAAAAATACCTCCGGTCCTGTGACACGAGTGGGGTCGAAATCGTGGTCATGGACCTGTCAAAATGGTTTAAGAAAGCGGTGCGTGACGTATTGGGAGATCCCCTGATCATCGCAGATCGGTTTCATTTCATGAGACAGGTGTATTGGGCACTCGACGAGGTCAGACGCGACGTACAGGGAGAGCTGGATAAAAAAAGCCGGATTCATATGAAGCGGAGCAAGAAGCTGTTGTGGAAATCTCATTATGATCTGAACGAAGAACAAAAACTGAAAGTGGAGAAGCTTCTTCAAATTGACCCGAAATTAAGAGAAGCATATGAGCTGAAAAACCTGATGGAACAGTGGTTCAGAGAAAGCGATCACGAAACCGCATCGAAGCAGCTCGACAAATGCCTTGAAGCCCTGAGGGCTTCAAACACAGAAGGATTCAAAAGGGTTCGCAAAACCTTCATGAACTGGCGACAGGAGATCCTGCAGGCTTTTATGTATCCTTTTAACAACGGCTATATCGAAGGCGTTAATAACACGATTAAAGTCATGAAACGTACTTCTTACGGGATCAAGAATTTCGAGAGAATGAGGAATAAGATTTTGTGGAACCAGGAAATGAAAATGGCGATGGGATCTTAATCCCACCACCACATTTGACAAAGAACCAACAAAAATTGATTTTGCCCCCTGTAAACCTTACCTCCTCAGATGAGTGAAGTCATTGGCAATCAATCTTGGTGACTGCCTGTGTTTTTAATTTTACATTTTGTATACTTTATTTTTGCAATTAACACATGCTTTGACTCTGTTTCGCATCAAAGGTCAGGATCAATTCCACTCCTTCCTCGAGGAGAAAATGAACACGCTAAAGTACTCAATCGACAACTTTTTTATTCTTGCTATTTTTTGTATTTTATTAGAAAGATTACGTGATCAGTGTTTCCAAAAAAGCCGGAGTCAAATCCGGATCGTTCACGTGACAAGATTTAATAGAATAACGAAAGCGCACTCCAGGATTGCTCCTGAAGCGCGCAGTTTATGAGAAACGTTTAAGGTTAATGTGCCATCGTGTCCACTTCTTCTTTCTTGAATTCGATTTTCAGCTTTGCTCCTGTATGGGTCCTTTCCAGGATACGTTGCAGTTTTTGAACTGTGATATTCTGTGACCCATTTTCCAATCGGGATATCAAAGGTTGCTTTTCACCAGTTAATTCTGCGAATTCTTTCTGTGTTAATCCCATCTCCAACCGAAGTGTAATCAATGATTCTCGTAATTCCTGGTTCATCTTTCGGCTTGAATCCTCGATTTAGTCTGGCAGTTACAATAATCTGACATCCGCTGAGGAAAAGTCAACTTTGTTGTTGACCTACAAGGGTATCGACGCAGGAAAGCATCAACATACTGGAGTCAGGACAGCGTTTTATTGAATCAATTCGTTAATGTTATTTCGTACATATTGCAAGACTTCCGGCCTGACTTTTCCAAATTTCTTTCGAATAATGCCTTTTGATAGGGTATATATTTTATCTGTTCTGACAGCAGACTTTACTTTTATAAGACCTTCTTCTAAGTCTTTTTGTTCAATAATAACTGAATAATCAGTGTTTTTAAGTTGAGATGTAATGGCTGCAACAATAACATCTTCTGTATTAGAGTTATAATCGTCGTTTGAAATAATCAGTACCGGCCGTTGTTTACGATTTGATAAATCCTGAATGGTATAGGCACTAGAATAATGTCACCTTGTTTAGGCATCATTCCAAACCTCATCATCAATCTCATTGTCCCAAAAATCAATGCTGCTCTCGCTCGCTTTTACTAAATCTGCCGACAAACGTTTTTCACTTTTCAGTTTAAGATATTCCGCATAATCCAATATTTCATTAACTTCTCGTTCAGGAATTTCATCAATGATTTTCAGCAATCTCTCTTTAGCTGTGTTCACGATACTCACCGCCTCTTCCATGGAGATTTATTTTCATTATATCACTCTAAATCCCTTCAAACCAATTGTAATTGGATCTCATCTATACCGTTGGCCTCTGATGATCGTATCATGTCCCGATTATTCCACGCGAGGATGCCAATTATTTTGATAAAGAAACAACTTTTGAAAAGGTATCCCTTTCACATTCTTAACCCTTAACGCAAAAAACGCCCTGCAGGATCTTCCCCGAAGAGCGTTCGTCTACTCACCTATTTTCAAAATCCCTCTACACCGCGGGCTTTCAGCCTTCCCTGTACATCACGGTGACCGCTTCCACGTGTGATTGTGGAACAACTCAATACAATTCCGCGAAATGATTGCCTGTTTTTGCGGAAAAGTGTCCCCCCCTTTAAAAATGGCTATAGTCAGTTAAGGTTAAATTAGGAGGTGTGTTTGTTAATGGAGAAAAGGGCTTTTGAGCGGAAAGCGTTATAATTCTATCAAGCAGTTTATGTTCACTTTAGTCTAGCAGTTACACTGTATGTTTGAACTGGAAATTCTTCTGACTGGTATGTCAACACTAAATCGGACAAAAAAATTAAGGTCCCGTTGACTTGTATTCAGCTGGTGATAAATAATCCAATGATCCGTGAATTCGAATATTGTTGAACCAGTTCACATAATCAAAAAGTTCAAGATCAAGTTCTTGTTGGCTAGAAAAAACCGCACCACGAACGAATTCGATCTTGATGGTCTTGAATGTGGCTTCAGCTACGGCATTGTCATAGGGCGTTCCTTTGTCACTCAATGATCTGGTAATACCGAAGGTATCGAGTGCCTGGTCGATCAGGTGATTTTTAAACTCAGTGCCTCTGTCTGTATGAAAGATCTCGATCCGATTTAGATTGTAGGGGACGGATGCAAAGGCAGTTTGAACTAATTCAGCGGTTTTATGAGGCCCGGCGCTGAACCCAATAATCTCACGATTATATAAATCGACTAATACACAAATATAATGCCATGCTTTGTTCACGCGGACATACGTTAAATCGCTGACAACAACGCTTAATTCGTCGTCCTGATCAAACTTCCGGTCCAGTGTGTTGCCTGTTTCGGATTCATTGCAGCTAGATTTTGAAGGTTTAAATTGAGCTACGGTATACTTTGATACCAAACCCTGTTCAGCCATGATCCGCTTGATACGGCGTCTCGACACCGTCCATCCAGCTCTTTTCAATTCAGCTTTGATCTTCCGTTGACCATAGATCTTACGACTCTTCATGAAAATGCTTACGATCAATTCTGTCAGTTCTTCTTGCTCTGATTCATTTTGCCGTTTGGATTCGTAATAGAATGAGCTTCTTGCAATTTGTAGGACGTCGCACATTGCTGATACCGAGTATTTGTAACGATTAGCCTTGATTACATTTACTTTCGTCCTATGATCAGCGCGGCTTGCTTTAAAATATCATTTTCCATGGTCAGCTGTTTATTTTCTTTCTTGAGCTGTAACAGCTCTTCTTCAACAGACGTACGGTTATCCTTTTCCTTGAAAGATCCACTACCCTGGTATTGCCTAACCCATTTATCAAAGGCAGAAGGCGTCAGCTCGTATTCTTTGATGAGTTCGGATCGGGGCTTGCCAGCTTGATGCAGTTGCACGATCTGTTCTTTGAATTCCTTTGTGAAACTTCTCCGTTTGCGAGTTGTCATAAAACAGCTCTCCTTGGTTTGTATTTGAACCAAGTGTACGGGACCTTAACGAATCTGTCCAACTAAGTGTAACCGATCCAGACTTATTATTGCTAAGTTCACTTAGGTTCATGTTATAGTATCGATAATATGCTATCCCTTTGAAATCAATTTTCTTATCCTCTGCATCCACAACGTCAATCAAGGTTATAGGGAAGGGTGACTAAATTTAACTTAGCTGACTTGTATGCTTCCTTTTCTTTCTTTCTTTTGCAAAAGTGGATATGCAGATGATCGCTACAGATGCGAAAAATGGAAAAATAATCATTGACCAGGTAACTCCATTATTAGAGAGAAAGTTTACCCAGGCATCTAATCCGTATAACACAGCGATCGGAATCGCCAAGTATCCTATAGCAGCTAAAACAAGTTCTTTTTTTGAAAGCTGTGTAATTTGCATATATAACCCTCTTTTATAGTTTTTAGATTATGGACAGCCAAAGTAAAAGACGACAGCGCAAGCCGCTCCATAAATACCGCCAAACCACGGCATTAAACCACCAATACCAATCATAAATCCAGCATAAGTACAATAAGCATTGCCGCCAAGTCCACAAATATGCTCAACAGCACCCAGAGTTCCGAATCCTCAATACAATTCCGCGAAATGATTACCTGTTTTTGCGGAAAAGTGTCCCCCCCCTTTTTTTCTAGCCGTTACAGCTATTCAGTAACCTCTATTTAACAAGTAGATTTAGTTAAAGACGACGGCACCCACGCCTACTAAAGCAAAGAAAAGACTTAGCCCTACAATTGAGAAAACTATGATTAGAAACGTCTTTTTTGACATAGAATTATTTCCTCATTTCACTATGAATTAATTACTGAGGTCTTTAGAAGGCTCTTGTAGTGAAGGTCCCCCCCCTGCTTACCATTATGATTACCTCTCACCCTTATGGTAACGTCTCCAATTGTAGCACCCCAACCTGTCCCTATGACTCCAATTTTGTAAGAGAATTTACCTTCGCCATAATACACACCCTGAGTAATTTCCCCCTCTTCTCTTTGTTTAGTATGTGTAACCGTAGGATTGTAATTTCGATCTACATATGCGTTCGTCCATAGGTGTGTACTTGCACTGAAGTTACTATACCTATACCTACCATCTATTTTGTACCGAGTCCAAGTAATGCCAAGTAATGTCAATGTTCCTGTGTGAGAAATTGTTCGGGCTGATAAACTGCTCATTATACCAAAAGAAAAATCTGTTTCATAATCTATGGTCTCTATTTCTTTCATCTCCCATGTAACATCAGGGTCTTCCTTATTTTCAGCTTTTTTAAATATCTGCTCAGGGGTTCGCATTAATCTCAAAAAACTATTTTGCTCATTTCGTTCCAATGCTAAAAATTGCTCCAAAACCTTATCAGCTTCTTCCACAGCTTCTTCCACATAAGCCTCATCGATTCCTAACCTTAATGCTTCTTCAATATCATAATTCTCCAAATATAATATATAGTTCTTAGCTTATTTTAAATGATCTTCTGGTGAGTTTCCTGGCGTTCCGTTATCGGCAAAAACTGTACCTACGAACAAAGATGCAAACATTAAAATTACTAAAATACTTACCATCATTTTTCTAAAAGCCATACCTATCATTCCCCTCAGATATTAAAAGATTTCAGTTCCGTATATTTTAAATCTATCAATTTCACCTCCCTCAAACTGTAAGTTTGTCACCTGTTTCTTATTGTAATTGAAAAAATTGTAACCCAAATTGATTTGGGGTGGATCGGTTACACTTAGTTGGACAGATTCGTTAAGGTCCCGTACAATTGGTCCAAATACAAATCGAAGAGAATTATTTTACAACAACCGGCAAACGAGACAATTCACGAAAGAATTCAAGGAACGGATCGTTCAATTGCACGAAGTTTGAACACACGAGCTGATGCTTTCTAACTTTGATTAGTAAACGGCTTTCTTTTAACGGATTCTTTTAGAACTTCCACAATCAAAGTTTTTTCTTCCCACTTTACCTAACCCGAATCATGATAAACACTCATACCTCTCACCGCCTTTATTTGGAATTACATCCACCTTACCATTTTTTATCATCCTGTTCAGACTGCTTGATTGATCCAACAAATGTCCTAAAAAAGGAATATTCGACATTTTTCCACAAATTTCCACATCGTGAAAACTTGAAAGTAAAAAAGATCATCCCTTCTTTCGTTTCTCATAAATAGATTAAAATGGCATTTAATCAAAAGGTATCCTCCTTTCGTTATATTTTGTTAAAATATTTATTTTATTCGGTTCTTCCACCCTTCCGCATAACGATTTGCCTTCATTTCGACCACGGCCCCATCCAAGAAGTGAAACCGAAGCGTCTGTTTATCCTCGATCACCACACGTTCCAGGAACCGTCGGACCAGCTCCGGTTGATAGTCACTCAATCCTTGTTGGCTCCTAGCCAGCTCGATGAACTGATCCAGCTTATAGTTGAGTAGTGGATCTGCCTGTTCTTTGGCCTCGGTCCATTTTTTTATGTTGTTCTGATTGAGCAACTCCTTCAATGCCTGCATAAACGCCGGTGCTAAGTCCAGATCATTCACATGATGGTTCTTGACCCGGCAACGCTTCTCCCCTTTCACGTACCGGTTCTTACAGAGCCAGACATGCCGTCTTGCATTCGGGTCGTTGGCATGCCATGTCCGTCTGCCAAAAGCGCTGCCGCAGTGACCGCAGATGACTTTCCCGAAGAATACATAGTCATCACCGTTGAAGGTCATCTTCTTGGATCCTGTCTCTTCAACGAAAGCGATTCTCCGCTGCTTCTCCAGCTGGACTGCCTCCCATGTATCACGCTCAATGATGGCGGGGTGGTTGTCTTCAATTAGGTACATCGGCAACTCCCCTTCAT
The DNA here is from genome assembly GCF_000093085.1 of [Bacillus] selenitireducens MLS10. Classification (GTDB taxonomy): domain Bacteria; phylum Bacillota; class Bacilli; order Bacillales; family Salisediminibacteriaceae; genus Salisediminibacterium; species Salisediminibacterium selenitireducens. The sequence goes on from NC_014219.1 coordinate 3,200,116, forward strand.
TCTTCATCCGCTTTCGTGTGAGGAAGTCAACCGTGTACGTCTTCTGCATCAAGACGTCGCCTTTGTACTCTTCATTCTCGAGCATCCGTTCAATGGTGCTTGCCCGCCACTTCGATTCGCCGTTCCAGCCCGGTATGCCTTCCTCCTTCAACTCTTCTGCAATTTGTACCGCCCCTTTACCATCGAGAAAGTCGTGGTAGATGCGCTTCACCGTCTCCGCTTCGGAAGGCACGATCGTTAACTCGCCATCGGTATTCTTCTCATAGCCCAGGAACCGGGCATGGTTGATTTGCGCCTGGCCCGACTCAAACCGTCTGCGAATCCCCCAGGATGCGTTCTCGGAGATGGATCGACTCTCGTCCTGGGCCAGACTCGATAGAATGCTGAGGAGGACCTCACCTTTCGCATCCAGCGTATCGATGTTTTCTTTCTCAAAGATGATCCCCACACCGAGATCCTTCAACTGCCTCACGTAGTTCAGACAGTCCAGGGTGTTTCGAGCGAACCGGGAGATGGACTTTGTGATGATCCGGTCAATCTTCCCTTGATGGCAGTCCTCAATCATCTTGTTGAACTGTTCGCGCTTCTTCGTCGATGTGCCGGAAATCCCTTCATCGGCGTAAATCCCCGCCAAGTCATACTCAGGATGGTTCTCGATGTGGTCGGTATAATACTTCACCTGCGCTTCGTAACTAGAGAGCTGTTCAGCGTGATCCGTTGAAACTCGGCAGTAGGCTGCGACGCGCTTTTTTGATACGCTGGTCTGGTCTTCGCTCTGTCTACTCTTTGCGGGTATAACGGTAATGGTTTTCCCCATTGGCTTTTGCCTCCTCTATCATCCATTGGTGGTTGAAATCTAAATGCGGTAATACCTTATCTTTCACAGTCGTTCCATCGCATGCTTGTTTGCCTTGTTGAATATAGGTACTGCATTGCCACACGATCGTTTCGTACGATTTCCCTTTATTCCAAACCCGTCGCTTTAAGGATCCTCCACACTTGCTGCAGAAGAGTTTGCCGCTGGCTGGATAGCGCTTGTTCATCTGGTGATTCCGTTTTCTTCTCAACCGTTCTTCTTGCACGGCCTGCCACACGTCTTTTGACATAATCGGTTCGTGCGGATGTTTTGGCTGCCGGGCGACCGTCTTCGGTTTCAACCAGTTTTAACTTCCCTGGGGTCTTCGTAATGAGATGACCCACAAGATCTTGAAACGTCTTCTTCCCAAGCATTTTCTCCATATTCGTGATGGGCTTGAGGGTCTGTTTGAAAAGCTGATGCTCTTCCATCCCGGCTTCTTTCAAGGTGCTGATGATTGCTTTTTCATCGGTGTAAACCCGACTGCCTCTACCCTGAACAAGCTTCATCCCTGGCCATTGCTTGTTCTCTTTCATTGCGGTTTTGAGGGCATATTCCTGAACTTGCTTGGCCCAATTCACAAGCTCATCCACTTCACGTAAAACTTGGGAGACCTCTTCATCTGTCAATAGCGGCGGTTCTTTGAAATCCAAACAGGCGAGTTTCTGACGTTCTTCTGCACGGGCGCGGCAGGTTGCACTCACCTTGCAGAACTGGCAATGGGCGCCAGGCAGGAACTCACCCAGACCGTTAAAAGCGAGCTCTGCTTTCGGTTTCACTTCAGTCTCCGCCCAATTGAGTAATGCTTCTGCGGTCATCTCATCCGTTGAAAGGTGATCCAATCTCGGTTGCACAATCGTCATTTGAACGGTGTCAATGTGATACAGAAAGCCATAACCATTCAACGCGCCCAATGCATACAACCGCATTTGTGGATTGCCTTCTGCATAGACCTTCACGCCTTCGCCGCCTTTTAAGTCGATGATTTCCAGGAGCCCATCAGTGACGATGAGCACATCTCCAGTTCCAAAGCCTTCCGGTACCCATGGACTGAAATCAACACGTTCTTCGATTCGCACCAAGGCGTCCGATTGCAAGGCTCTTGCTTCGTTGATCCGCTCAATGACCGTATCGACATACGCTTGGACCGCATCATCGATGGCCTGGGTGTAGAAAGGGGATTCACGTCGTTCCTTCTTTTCCTTCATATACTGTTCCTCAGTGATCGAGCCAAGGAACCGCTCCAGATAAAGCTCGGATAGCTCATGCATAAAGGTTCCTACTTCGGCATAGAAACTGGTTGTATCCTCAATCTGTTCTGAGAGTTTCACGCTTGGCGGACAGTTCATCCACCAACTTGCGCCTGATGTCGAAAGCTTGGCATGGGCGCGACCTGCGTGGTTCATTACGCGTCGCCTTTCGCAGCGAGCGCTTTTGCCTGGGTGTGAAGGGCAGCGAACTGATCCTTTGGCACATCGGTGAGTCGCTCAACCCCAAATGTTTGAATCAGGGCTTTAACATCTGCGGTTTTTCCTTGTTCCGCCAAGGTGCGAAGCAAGGCTCTTAATTCCTCCAGTGTTGGCTGTGGATCACTTTTAGCCTCCACTTCCGCTTTCGTTTCATTTGGTTTTACGGGTTCCGGCACTGAATGGAGTGCGGCAACTAAATCCCGGATACTCCCTGCCACCCGCTCCAAATCCTCAGCGACGACGAGCGCTTTTTTCATTTGACTCATGTTCGTTGTCTCCTTTCATCTGGGCGTCCTCTTCTTGCATGCGTCGGGCCATCCGCTTCGTCACGATACTGATTGCCGTCAAGACGCCGACCATTTCTTCTCTCGTTTCTGTTTTGAGATCCTTTTGGTTCATGTTCTTCACCTCCTTGTATTGGCCCCTCACTTCTTAGCCAACGGGAAGGGCATTTTGGTAACCCCTTTTTTGAAAAAAGATTTTTTTATTTTTTCCAACACGCGTTTCTGCCGTTTCACGACTGCGACGTGTGAGGTGTTTTGTTCTTTTCCAATTTGACGAGTGGTCTTCTCTTCAAAGAAATAATCCTCGATAAACTGTCGATCCTGTTCATTCAACTCCTCCATCGCTTCTTGCAAAAGGGCCCTGGTTAAGTTGTCAATGACCGCGGCCTCCACATCGGAACCGCTTGAAAAAGTCGTGCCATTGTCCGTGAGCCGTTCAAATGAATCCTCTTTGGCAGGTTTGAAGTGATAATGTTCACCATCAACGTCAATGCGTCCAACCTTGATATCTCTCTCGAGATACCTCGCCCGCCGGTCCATTTGGTGATACTCCTTGTAGATCTCTTTTGAAACCGGAACCTTCGTCTGCCCTACTTGAATAAATCTTGTCATGTCCATCTCCCTCTCAAGGCCCGGCTCAGGACATTGAAAGGGAGAGAAAATAAAAAAAGACCGGACACAGCCAACCTGAATAACAGTGATTCACACTGTCATCAGCTTTCGCCATGTCCGGCCTCTAGGTAGCTCTACACTCGACTCCATCGCTCGGTACCTGTTTTTATTTCACATCACTTAGCGGTCATCAGATCAATCAAACTTCGAAAAGCTCTCATCATCCGACTCAGGCTATTCTGTGATGCCTCTCTCGGTATGTTGTAGCGGTAGAACTACCATGTTAATGTTATGAACTTGTAAAACAAAAAAGGACCGCACCTAACCAGCTTGTTTGCTGATCATGGTCCGGTCCCTAAGGTGATTGCAGCGACTTGGCGTACATCCCTTTCCGACTCGCGTTACGTTTTCTTCGGTATTTCAATAACTTCTCCCGTCTTCAGGTTTACATTTGAAATGCTATTGCATCTCCAACATTTCATTTGAACAATCCCTGAACCCATTTGTTCAACATCCATCAAACGCTTCTTGCACTTCGGACAAAATACCTTTCTGATTGCAGTGGCCTTTTCCATACACAGATCCCCTTTTCAAAATAATGGCTCGAATAATTTCATTCTATTATAGAACGTTTGTTCTATAAAGTAACCGAAAGTAGTCCCATTTTTGGAATTAGTTCCAGAAAAATTGTTCGTTTTCAGTTCCTTTATATTTATAATGGTACACTATAACGAACATATAATGCAATAAAATAATTTTGTTTACTTTTATAAACAATAGGTTTAAAATAGAATTACACAGGAATTGACAAGGAGGAACGTGAGATGTTGAAGGATAATTTGAAGAAATTACGAAAAGAACGTGGCATGAGCATGCGGAAATTAGCAGAACTTTCGGGGGTTTCCAGGAGTACGTTGCATGATATTGAAAATCTGAATATGAAGAGCACAACATTGAATACATTAGAAAAGTTAGCGGATGCGCTGGATGTTTCGGTGAATTACTTAATTGTAGAGTCAATTGAACATTTGATTGAGGAGTATTTAAAAGAGGCGAAGATGAGTCACTCAGAATTAGCTCATAAAGCGGATTTAAAATTGGAGTACATTCAAAAATTAGCGGATGTGATTCCGGATATGGAGGATTACGAGAATGTGAGGAAAATCGCACGGATCATGCATGCGAACGTGGATGAGTTGATCGCTTCTCTAGCCAAGCAAGAGCCACCAGTTTACGAAAACCTAAATCCAACGTTGCCAGAGGAAGATTTCAAAGAAGATCTCATTGACTTGGCTGAATTTGAGGCGTTTACAGATGTGGCTCGGATAGTAGGTCATCTCGATGAACTGACTTATGCAGAAATTCAACGATTGAAAGTTGCAGTGAAGTTAGCTTTGAATAAAGAGTTATAAATGCTCAACAATTCACATGATAACCAAAATAAAAAACACACACAAAAACGCCCGCCAAACCACCTAATCACTAGGTAGCTTGACGAGCAGAATAACTAATGAACCGCTAAAATATTGTAGAGATAATCAATAGGGATCTTCTAAACTTCGCGAAAAAAAGATTAGAACCGATCGTTAGCAAGTAGACAATAAAACTGCCGTATGAAAAGATGGAATAGATTCCATCTCCCTTATGTATAGACTTATATTAGTTGTAGCAATACCAGCTTTCCGCGATAAATTTTTCCGAGTCATCTTTTTACCATTAAACAAGTGAACGTCATTCAAAAAGCGCACTAGACTTCCCCACATAAATTTATCCTTATGCGGTTCTAATATTTTCTTCCTACTAATAAATTAAAAAAGTAGCAAAAAACACCTCTAGTTCTCAGAACAAAAACGTCCTGATAAGAAGAAAGTGCAACGCGCCATCAGACATCAGTTGAATCACACAAACGTGATCTGGACCACATTGCAAAAATACTGATGAAATTGGGCTTTCTCTTCTGAATAAACAGCAATATCGTAATCTTCTGGCAATTGAAGAGCTTTATCGTCAGCATTAAACAGCCCCACGTTCGGCCGAATGTTTGAGGTGAAATCCATACATTTGACGAATACAGAGTAAAAATTTCAACCATAATGGAAGACGGTGAACGTTTTTAAACCACTTTAAATGGTACACAGCTATCGTGAAGGGAATGACTTTCAGTGTGCCATCATGGAATACTATAATCGCTATGGCTTTTTCCCTGAAGCTATCACCGCTGAACCGGATTTATAAAACAAGAGAGAACCGCAGCATCTGCAAAGAAAACAGGATTCGATTAAGTGGTCCTCTACTGGGGCAGCTTCCTGAAAATGAACATACGGAAGAAAGCCAAGTGGCCTACTAAGTTGCCTGTGAACGAAGTGGGATTGAAGCCAAGTTTGGTCAGAGGAAACGTTCCAATGGTTTGGTCTTATTCGAGCTCGCTCTTTAGAAACAAGCAAGACAATCATCGCCTTGCAATTCCTAAACTTGTATATATAGAAGGTGTTTTAGGACCTTCATTCTTTTTTATGCTTATCTTGGCCACAAAAATCTGACAGTATTTCACTAAAATGCAATGCGTACATGACTAAAGTAAGGTTATGCAATAACCCCTAATTACCTAAACCAAAAATCAGATACTTTCTAACCCTATTTTTTACTATATGACTCAGGATTTAAAAATATATTATCATTAATAGATTTAATTATCTCATTTCTTTCTTCTTCTACTAGCTTATAAATATCCATAATCTCTATATCTATTTCATTATATAATTTGTTACGCTTTTCATTATCAGTCGATGACATGATTTCATCAATTTTAGATACAATTGATTCATGATGATTTTTTGAACACTTAGGAATAGGTATTGATTCAATATGTTTTTTAAGTACTTTCAAAGGGGAAAACATATAGGTGTGATAGAATTGAGCCACTCTTGAGTTTAGTATAGCCATGACATATTTTATATCATAACCTTCGATTTTAGGTATAAGAATATTGGCGCTATTAAGCGTTAATGTTTGATTATTATCATACGCAAAAACTAATTTCTTGTTAATGAATCTATAAATCAATTTTTCCTTGGCTCTATAAAACCTTTCAGGAGCTACTTGTTGAAAATCATTTGATAAAAATTCCAAATAATTGCGACCAGGAACAAAATTGTATTTATAAATATCCTTACCTTTTAACACCACTTCTCTATCCCCATTTTTTTCTTTCGATATATATTTTTTGTTATCTCCTGTCACTAATCCTAAGGCGTATTCAGCATTTTGTTTATCTAATAAATAAAAAGTTTCTACATTGCTTTTTATTTTCTTCAATATATTCTCATGTTTATCGTCTGAATCTATATTCAAAACATAGCTTTCATTTTCCAAAAATCTACTTTGCTTTAGAATAACTGTGTTATCAGAAGTAACTATTTTTATTTCATTGTCATTTTCAACAATTTCTTTTTTCACTGTCAGCGTGATTGAATTTGTAAAAACCTCTGAAAATGCCCTGTCTAACTTTCGTATTTTCTTCACGTTATAATTTTCTAACAAATCCTGTCTTATCGATGAGTGTATTTTTATATTCAGTAATGATTCTGGTAAAACAAATGACAATTGCCCGTTCTCCTCCAGCAAATCTAATCCGCATCTAATAAAAAGTGCAAATGACTCAATTGATTGATTGTTTGTGCCATAAATTTGATTTAGTTGTTTTTTTTCATCATTAGTGAAACTATATCCCCAAGGTGGATTTCCAATAATCCAGTTAAACGAATGATTAAATGAGTCGAAAAAAAGAGAGGGGGCTTCCTCAATCAAAGTATTCTTACATTCAATATTCGGATTTAAAGAATAAATTTGTGACTTGGTAAGTAAAATTAAGTTAATTTTACTTAAATCAACAGCCGTTTGATCGATATCATATCCATATATAATTTCGTTGATAATTTCCTTTTCATAAATTTCTCTTCTAATACCTTTTTTCATAAACTCTTTTTCGAGAGATATAAATATCTTTATAAGGAAATTACCGGATCCGCAACAGGGATCTAATATTTTAGGTTGGTCAATATTCTCATAATCAATTGAGTCTTCGTTTATAATATAATCAACAACTTTTGATGGTGTATAGAATGAGCCGCTATTCTTCCTATCTTTGGATGCGGATAAAGCCATATATAGTAATCCTAAGAAATCCTCTCCTCTTATAAATTCTAAATCTAATTCATTTATTTTTATTAAAGTTTCAAAATCTTCTTTGGCAACATCAATTTTATTAAAATCAATAATTGAATTTAAAATAGCTCTCAGATTACTTGAGCATTCGATCTCATTTCTTTGATATTTTTGTGAAAGACAACTTTGACTACAAAAATCATCTATTTCTATTTTTTCTTGATCCTTTAAAAATATTAACGAGATTTCTAATAATATTAACTGAACATAGTTTGATGTGACAAATTGATCTGATATTTCGATTATCTGGTTAACTATATTTAAATAAGGTTTATACGAAGTATACTCGCTTGGTAAAGTTTGACCAGAAATCATTTTTTTATTACGCCTTTTTTGCAATCTATTATTTTTACCATCTAGAATACTTCTTTTTAAGCCAATAATTTCATTTTTTTCAAAAAGTAAATTCCTTTTTCGTTTCTGATATTTCTCAATCACACCAGTTTTCATCCAATTTCTAACGGTGGCTTCAGAGACTTCTAACTCCAAGGCAACTTCTTGAATTTTTAAAAAATCCTCATTGTTTTCGTACATAGTAAAATCCCCTACCTTGCAGCGCATTATTTTGATAAAACAATTAAAATATTCCTTCAGAAAATTCCTAAAAAAAATTATTATTTAACTTAGTTGAATCAATTTCATAATTCAACATTTTAAGATTTAATACGAACAATTTGCGAATTTTTTAATAAATATTCGCTTTTCATATAGAAGACGAAACGGAAGACGGTGACGCCTGCGGGAATAGCGCGAGCCGAAGATCTACTTGGTCAAATGATCTTCTCGACTTAAGTAGCTGAGGCCGTGCCCGCGGCAAGCTTCCTTCCAGGGTGAAGTCTGATCGTAATGTTCATATTTTAGTAATCGAATTAGAATTATAAAAATTATTCATTCTCAGTATCAACTATAAAACTATTTTTCAATGTATTCAAGCCCTTATTCCCGAGTTATAAAGTGACTAGTCAAACAGTTACCGCTTAATCCCTTGTTTGACAGGGGTTTAAGCGGTATTTTAGACAGACGGGTTGTGTTACTAGCTCTTAGGCCGAATCGCTAAGATCTCTGGCGGGATTTCTGTACCGGTATTTCGAAAGATTTCTTTCTGCTTCGCAGTCGGTGTTGTTGTTCGATAGAGGTCACCATCTGATGTTGTAAAATGGCCCGCCTGCAATCGTTGAATATTGCGGCGAACAGTATTCCAGCTCTCGTTCGTATCCAATTCAATCATCCTGACGAGTAATAACGCCAGCCAACTGATGATGACGTGTGCCCTTATTCGATCTTCCAATCGGTGATACATGGGTCGCAAAACCAGCGTGGTTTTCATCGTTCGAAAAGCATCCTCCACTTGAAGAAGTTGCTTATAACCCAAAGCCACATCTTCAATCGAGAGGGTGTCATCAGAAGTTCGAATCAAATATTTTCCATCGTATTTTTCTGCATCTCGGACCGCCTGCTTATTCAGCTTTAACGTGCCATCTTTCAACTGTCGAATATATTTACCGTAAACTTTGTGTGCTCTTAGAGCACACGCTTGTTTATGATGCGCCTCATTGGGTAATTGTTTGAGGTGATGGAGTTGCTCTTCGACAGAACGAACGATCTCCTGACGTTTTTCGCGATCACGAATGGCTTCATCAGGGTTAAAAGCTATGACATATCGCTTCCGGGCTTCACCATCACCGACGATGGATTCTTTGACATGAAGGTTCTCCCGAACCTTATGAAACCGTCCGCGCTTGCTCAAGGCTTCCTCCACGTCTTTTTTTCCTGAACGCATACGTTCACCGATGATATAGTGACCAGCTCCTCGTTGTAATATGCGTAAATTTTTCTCGGATGAGAAGCCACGATCCATCACTTTCACTACGCGCCCAAGGCGCCAACCCATTAAATCCTTTTTCACTTCCTCGACAACATTCATATCCATGGTGTTGCCTGGCCAGGTCCATACTTTGATCGGAATTCCTTCCCGTGTAACGGCCAATCCAATGACAACTTGAACAAGGTCAGAACGTTTATCTTTCGAATAACCTTGAAGACGAAAATCGTCCTCTTCAGGCGTTTCATCCGAAGCGACCTCAAAATAACTCGACGTTGTATCGAAGTATAACAGGTCGACTTCCAGGTTCAATAAATTCGAGACATGATCAAATACCCGGTCCTCTAATTGCTTTTGTACAGATAGCAATTCATCCATCGAACGATAGAGCTGATGACTTTTGAAAACAGGCATGTCAGGTAGGTACACATCCTCTGAGAGCCATTCTTCCATCACCAGTTTGCTTGAGGGCGCAAGCCCTCGGTTGGCAACCATAGCAAACAGCGCACGTTCGATATCCATCTCATGCTTCCGTTCACGGAAGAGGTCTTTTAAAATCTGATCCATGCCCAGCTTCCGCCACATTTGATCAAACAGCCAAATCCCGCCTACTTGTTTGACAGCGTCGAACTCGGGTTTGTTTGGGTATTTACTTTTTGGATCTTTTCGAAGTAATCATTAAATTTGAATATTATGACGATATTTATGCAACACTAATGATATAAAGAGGTAATAATAATGCTATATCAACAAACATAGGCTGTTCGTAATACATTTCCGGGATATAGGTTGCATTGGAAATGAGCAACTTATTGCTGCGGAGTATTAAGCCAGCAAATGCATAAAATTGAGCCACTCTGAATGGAGTGATTTAATAGAACAGTATTAGAACGTGCAATGAGCCAGAACGAATCAGCTTACCATTGACTGGTGACATCCGTACTTTGTTTTTGCTGGAATGGTTGCTTAAAAAAGTCCAAGAAATCATCCGCATCCCCTCTTCTTATGCACTTTATTCTTGCAATTAACAGCCGGGCACCACAAGCTAATGTTTAGAACCGATTTGTCCGTGTCACCATATGCTGCAGTTGAGCTGATTATAGCTATCAATCAGAACCAGCGTTGCCATCTTTCAGATCCACTCCTGACATAGAATAGATCCAGCATGGTCATGTGATGATCCACCTCTTCAGTAATAATTGAAGCAGGGAGTGAATTGAAAGCATCCACTCCCTGCAGGTTATTATTTTAGCAGCTGGAAATAGTTGTGGTTAGTATTTTTTCAAAAGGAACCAATTTGTCATAAACTCAGTCTTTTCATTCCGTTGCTATTCCTTTGCGTTCTCTCATAGATCTTTTGCCGTCAATTTGAATCGTATAAGAATCGTGTACTATTCTATCTAATATGGCATCGGCTAAAGTACCTTCACCTATTCTTTCATGCCAACCACGCGGATCAAACTGAGAACAAAATATTATGGATCCGTTTTGGTAACGGGATTCGATAATCTCGAGTAAATCTCTTGCTTCATTTTCTTTGATCGATGTCAGTAGCCATTCGTCCAGAATCAGTAGATCCAATTTAATATACTTTTTCATTGCCTTGCGGTAAATGCCTTCTCCTCTTGCAATGGCCAACTCATCAAGTAAATCAGGTAACCTTATATATTTCACTTTGAAAAATTGTCTGCAGGCTGCAATTCTTAGTGCACATCCAATATACGTTTTCCCATTGCCCGACGCCCCTTTAATGATGATGTTATGATGTTCTTCAATATAATTCCCTGTGGATAATCGAAGAATTTGTGCTTTACTCAGTTTACGATCAGGGTGATATTCAATATTTTCAATCGATGCTTGAGTATCACGAAACTCTGCATTCTTTATTAATCGATCCAATTTATTATTTTGACTTCTGGTCCATTCAATATCGACCAGCAATGAAAATCGATCTTCAAAAGATAATTCCTGATACTCGGCAACTCTCAATTGTTCCAGGTATTTTTCTGCCATCGTGGACATTCTCATATCGTTTAATTTTGAAAAAGTGCTCTCATTAGTCATTATTCTTACCTCCATAATAATCGGCTCCGCGCGTAAATCCGTAAGGATTATTGGCAGTAGTTGAAGATGATTTTTGTTCGACTGGCAATTTATCAAATCCGGTTTTCAATATCGTTTGAATGCTCTTTAACGCAGGCCTTGAAGTGTATGACAACGCCCGTTCACACGCTTTTTCAACTCGTTCAATCGAATGTTTATCTGCGAGTTTCATAAGACCTAAGCATGCTTTCAATGCCTGTTTTTCAACTTTGTAAGAAGCCAATATACGTTCAGTTGATATCAGAATATAAGGTCCTGCCTTCTAGGATATATTCTCTGTCCAGTTCAACAAATTGTTTATGCTCTTTAGGCATATGATCCATGTTTGTCGATCTTTGACCAGCAGCTCCATATAACCTTTTGTGGGAAGCGATTCTGAATGTTTTATAGAAAATCTCCACGATGGCCGGTGTCACCCGAATATCTACTTGATATCTAACGTAATCATATGGAACAGAATAATACATTTGATCAATAAATATGTGATAATCAAGTTGTACAGTTGCCTTCTTCCAGGTGGCAATTTCGTACACGGAGGCAGGTAAGGGCAAAAGGGCAAACTTTTCTTCTTCAATGAAGGCCTGATACCTGTTTCCTTTTTTTCTTTTGAAACGGTTTCGTATTAAACTCCGTCAGCTTAGCTTGTATTTCGCGATTGATCTCGCTTAATGAAAAAAATGTCTGATCCCGAAGGGAAGCAATGATCCAAGTTGAAATGTGCCCAACAGTACTTTCAGCAGGGGCTTTATCTTTGGGCGAACGAACTCTGGCAGGAACAATCGTAGTACGGTAATGTTCAGCCATTTCCTGATAACTTAAATTGATGACTGATTCATACCGTGACGCCTTTGATACCCCCGTTTTTAAATTATCAGGAACAATGATACGAGGAATACCGCCATAAAACTGAAACGCCCTGATATGAGCTCCAATCCAATTTGATGTATCCATAGCCAAGCAGCCTTCAACATACGCATATTGACTGCACGGCAGCGCACAAACAAATATATATACTGGTATCGCTTCTCCGGTGATTTGGTCAGTTAGTGTCATCGTTTGTCCTGCCCAATCGACTTCTAATAGTTCACCAGGTTTTCTTTTTATACACATTGTTGCCTTTGTTTTTCTCGCGTAATCATGATAAAACCTGCAATACTGTCGATAACTGTAGGGGATTTCGTCGTTTGATCGGCAATTCAAGCTGTACTCATCCCAAAGCAGAGCTAAATTCACACTCGGTTTTGCAAGCTCTTTATGAATATACTCGTAATCCGGCCGCTTTCGAAAATCAGATGATGCATGTTTTTCTGGAAAAAGCACTTCTTGAAGGGCGCTATCAGTCCATTCTTTTTCTAGTGGCCACGATACGTTCTTTTCTTCCGCTTTTTTAATCACATCTCGTATCGTGTTTCTAGAAGCCGAACAACTGGAAACTATCCCCCTTTGACTTACTCCTTGGGCATATAACCTAAGGATTTCTCGATACTTTACCATTAAAAAACATCCTATTAATCAATTTGCACCTAGGGTGCAGTTCAATTATATAGAAGGAAGTGGATCTATCTATGGCAAGAGTGGGTCTATTTGATGGCGATGGCGAATCTGAAACATGGCAACAGTGGAATTAATCGATGGCTGTATTCATGAGCTAACAGGCAGTAATTTCAGCTAACCAGTATGTAATCCGCAACACGGACAAAAGTGAAGTCAATGGTGACGTCCTATGGAATTTGTAATGTTAATCATAGTGGCTGAGATGTCAGCAATTACTGGTTCAATCTATCCGTAATACTCACATCTCTCTTAATTATATGACTATTAATGTATACTTCATTTGAATATGATGATATCCTATCTTATATAAGGAGATGATGTTATGGATAAGAATTGTTATGATTTAAGAAATGCTATTTTTTCACTTCACACTCGAAGGTTCGGCACAGTATCTGAAATAATGATCAAAAAACTATTATCTTATGGTCCGAGTAAAAATCAATTCCATGACTTATATGACAAATCCAATAATTTAAGAGTAGAAGTCAAATTTTCTAGAGCTCAGAAAAAAGAGGACACTATTACAGATGAAAATATAAAAAAACAATTAGAAAAAATAACGTCTTTCGAGAATAGAATGTTTCCAAGCTCAGATTGGAAACATCACAAATTTGATTGTAACATTCAGCAAGTTAAATCGACTGAGTTTGATATACTTTTTTATGGGATTTTTTTCGCAGACGTAGTAATGATTTTCAGGTTACTTCCCGAGAATTTAAATAGTGAAATCAATTTCTCTGATAAACAACACAAAGGAAATTTAGGTGAAGGTCAATTTCACCTAAATAACTTAACCTATGAAAAACACTTGCAGCATTATTTCCATAAAAAGTTGTCATATTGCGAACTTAATGAAGTTATTTCTACTATTACTACCGATTCAAAAATAAAGATAATCAAATAAAGTATCATATATCGAACAGAAGTCTTAACTTTATTCATATAAAGATAAGACTTCTTTTATAACTTAATAAATACACCAACATTATCATACTGTTAAGCTTATAACTTAACTTATCGTTTATAAACACTAACATACAAGTAATCTGAGTTTATTTCATAACCTCTAAATGGTGGTATTAAATAAGCTCATTTCCTTTATGTCCTTAAACAATGGATACTTCATTGTTTTTGAAAAGATCTATTTGTAATTTCAGTACTATTAATCACAAAACGCCCTCCAGGACCATCCCTGAAGAGCGCTTATCTCGATACCTATTTTCAAAATCCCTTTAAACCGCGGGCTTTCAGCCTTCCCTGTACATCACGGTGACCGCTTCCACGTGTGATTGTGGAACAACTCAATACAATTCCGCGAAATGATTGCCTGTTTTTGCGAAAAAGTGTCCCCCCCCCTTAGAAAATCAGTATAGATGTTTTTAGAGACACAACACTACACCACTTTCTTAATTTCTGTATAAATTAAAACTTCTGTCTTCCGACTTGTCAGTAGCAAATTGACACTCACTCCAACCAGATCGACAAATAATCAATCGTTCATGTCATGTATTTTTAGTTGAACTACTAATCAATTGTAACTGAAATCGAATCTGATATTTTTTATCCAAATAGACTATATATTTTTTTATTAACAGGATCAGAATAAGTTTTAATATCTTGATAAATTTGACCAATCACTTGATCATAAATATTGGTGTTTTCCAAGCTTGGTTCATAATCATCTTTGATTTTAACCATATGATTAATTGCGGTTTCATAATCCGGATAATAACCAACTCCAACAGCCGCATTAATCGCAGCACCAATACCAGCAGCATTGTTTACTTCATTCCGCACACTCTTAATTCCAAACACATCTGCGAATATTTGCATGAAAAGATTGCTATTGGACCCCCCACCTGAAACAATAATCTGATCGGGTTTTACTTGTAATTCTTCACACATCGCATCAACACTCATTTTCATCGTCATTGCAATAGCTTCCAATAAAGACCTATACATGTGCGCTCGCTTGTGTCTTCCGTCAAAACCAATAAACATCGCCTTTCTGTATGGCTGTTTTACAGGAGCTAAAAATTCTCCAACTGTAATCAGCCCTTCACTTCCAGGATTGATATGTGGATCGGTTACACTTAGTTGGACAGATTCGTTAAGGTCCCGTACACTTGGTTCAAATACAAACCAAGGAGAGCTGTTTTATGACAACTCGCAAACGGAGAAGTTTCACAAAGGAATTCAAAGAACAGATCGTGCAACTGCATCAAGCTGGCAAGCCCCGATCCGAACTCATCAAAGAATACGAGCTGACGCCTTCTGCCTTTGATAAATGGGTTAGGCAATACCAGGGTAGTGGATCTTTCAAGGAAAAGGATAACCGTACGTCTGTTGAAGAAGAGCTGTTACAGCTCAAGAAAGAAAATAAACAGCTGACCATGGAAAATGATATTTTAAAGCAAGCCGCGCTGATCATAGGACGAAAGTAAATGTAATCAAGGCTAATCGTTACAAATACTCGGTATCAGCAATGTGCGACGTCCTACAAATTGCAAGAAGCTCATTCTATTACGAATCCAAACGGCAAAATGAATCAGAGCAAGAAGAACTGACAGAATTGATCGTAAGCATTTTCATGAAGAGTCGTAAGATCTATGGTCAACGGAAGATCAAAGCTGAATTGAAAAGAGCTGGATGGACGGTGTCGAGACGCCGTATCAAGCGGATCATGGCTGAACAGGGTTTGGTATCAAAGTATACCGTAGCTCAATTTAAACCTTCAAAATCTAGCTGCAATGAATCCGAAACAGGCAACACACTGGACCGGAAGTTTGATCAGGACGACGAATTAAGCGTTGTTGTCAGCGATTTAACGTATGTCCGCGTGAACAAAGCATGGCATTATATTTGTGTATTAGTCGATTTATATAATCGTGAGATTATTGGGTTCAGCGCCGGGCCTCATAAAACCGCTGAATTAGTTCAAACTGCCTTTGCATCCGTCCCCTACAATCTAAATCGGATCGAGATCTTTCATACAGACAGAGGCACTGAGTTTAAAAATCACCTGATCGACCAGGCACTCGATACCTTCGGTATTACCAGATCATTGAGTGACAAAGGAACGCCCTATGACAATGCCGTAGCTGAAGCCACATTCAAGACCATCAAGATCGAATTCGTTCGTGGTGCGGTTTTTTCTAGCCAACAAGAACTTGATCTTGAACTTTTTGATTATGTGAACTGGTTCAACAATATTCGAATTCACGGATCATTGGATTATTTATCACCAGCTGAATACAAGTCAATGCGACCTCAATTTAAAAGCGAACCTAGTTATGTGTTCCGGGATTGCAGGATATACTATCGCATTTAATCATTTGTATTCCTGATACCATGAAATAAATAAACGAAATAAGTCAATGTAACCGTCAGTAAACCTGTACCAAATAAGATTCCCCCTGAAACTAAAAAGGACCTTATATAATTTTCAATAACCATCATATATTGGTCAGCATTTGCCGCACCACCTTCTTGATTAAACAGCCACGATTTCCCTAAAGAGGTTCCAAACGAACCCCCTGACAACATCAAAGTGAACCCTGCGATTACAAGTATTAATGAAATAACACTCAATTGTAAATAATGTTTTTTTAACAACCTATCCCCCCAATTTTAAAATTGACGTATTAATTAATTTAATATTCTACATAAATTGTTCCCGTTGCAACACCATCTTCTTTTTGTGGACTGTATCCTACAACTCGAGTCTCACTTAAAACAGTCCCTTGAGCAGTTACTCTTTGAACTACTCCTGATGTTGCATCAAAATTTGGCATGTATCTAGCATGACCGGTTTCACCTGTTGGCACTGCAACAGTTTCAGAAAGAGATTGAGAAACAACTGAACCCGTATTCCATGCAAATGATGCACCTCCGGAAATAATACTTCTCCAACCCACCTCTACACTTCCACTAAATTCCTGACTAATTGTTGTTTCTTCGGAAAAGGAAATAGGACAATCACTTACCAAGTCCTCTGATCATGATATATTTCTAGACAACCTTACAGAATTCCCCACTCGAGGGTAAGTAACTTGTTCTACATAGCGGTTAGTTATTGGTATGTCAACACTAAATCGGACAAAAAAATTAAGGTCCCGTTGACTTGTATTCAGCTGGTGATAAATAATCCAATGATCCGTGAATTCGAATATTGTTGAACCAGTTCACATAATCAAAAAGTTCAAGATCAAGTTCTTGTTGGCTAGAAAAAACCGCACCACGAACGAATTCGATCTTGATGGTCTTGAATGTGGCTTCAGCTACGGCATTGTCATAGGGCGTTCCTTTGTCACTCAATGATCTGGTAATACCGAAGGTATCGAGTGCCTGGTCGATCAGGTGATTTTTAAACTCAGTGCCTCTGTCTGTATGAAAGATCTCGATCCGATTTAGATTGTAGGGGACGGATGCAAAGGCAGTTTGAACTAATTCAGCGGTTTTATGAGGCCCGGCGCTGAACCCAATAATCTCACGATTATATAAATCGACTAATACACAAATATAATGCCATGCTTTGTTCACGCGGACATACGTTAAATCGCTGACAACAACGCTTAATTCGTCGTCCTGATCAAACTTCCGGTCCAGTGTGTTGCCTGTTTCGGATTCATTGCAGCTAGATTTTGAAGGTTTAAATTGAGCTACGGTATACTTTGATACCAAACCCTGTTCAGCCATGATCCGCTTGATACGGCGTCTCGACACCGTCCATCCAGCTCTTTTCAATTCAGCTTTGATCTTCCGTTGACCATAGATCTTACGACTCTTCATGAAAATGCTTACGATCAATTCTGTCAGTTCTTCTTGCTCTGATTCATTTTGCCGTTTGGATTCGTAATAGAATGAGCTTCTTGCAATTTGTAGGACGTCGCACATTGCTGATACCGAGTATTTGTAACGATTAGCCTTGATTACATTTACTTTCGTCCTATGATCAGCGCGGCTTGCTTTAAAATATCATTTTCCATGGTCAGCTGTTTATTTTCTTTCTTGAGCTGTAACAGCTCTTCTTCAACAGACGTACGGTTATCCTTTTCCTTGAAAGATCCACTACCCTGGTATTGCCTAACCCATTTATCAAAGGCAGAAGGCGTCAGCTCGTATTCTTTGATGAGTTCGGATCGGGGCTTGCCAGCTTGATGCAGTTGCACGATCTGTTCTTTGAATTCCTTTGTGAAACTTCTCCGTTTGCGAGTTGTCATAAAACAGCTCTCCTTGGTTTGTATTTGAACCAAGTGTACGGGACCTTAACGAATCTGTCCAACTAAGTGTAACCGATCCATTCTGCTCCAGCAAAACCAGGTGATGCCACCAGAGCTAATACCACTAAAGTCAATAATGAATACATAGTTTTTCTCATCTAAATAACTCCTCCTAAGATAAATGTTTACCGCATAAATGAAAACTCCACATCTAAATTCCAATAAATATTTTATTAACTAAATTATACATTGATTACTCTGTTAATATAATGAAAATTCAGAAATCATTATATTTTCTTTTTTATAACAAAAAGTGATATCACTCACCCCGACTTTTTATAGTTTACTATTAACTTTTCTATGAAATAAACTGCTACATAAAACAACAATCCCAAAATCAAACTATACACTATACCTACCAATAATCCGTCGCCAATACTTCCCAAAAGCCCTGCTGTAATACCTCCATAAGCTGCTACCATAGGATACCTAAATAATTTAGTCTTCACAACAACCCTCCTAATTCTTAAAAATCAACAAATAAACACTCCCTCTATAAAATAATTAATACTTCTAATATCTCACGATATCTCCGAATTCCTGCACCATCTGTTTTCAATACACGAAGCCGAATAGACATTTATACCACCATATTAATTATATGGAAATTACACATGCATCCAACAATCAAAATGGGTGATAATACCATTTAATGGGTGGTTGATATGGTCGCACTAGCGGATCTCCACAGTACTCACGGTGGTGTAACCTCCCATGACACGCGGAGTCTATGCTCCAAAATGCCTTCGTTCATCCTGCCCATGAGGTGGAGATTGGATATGCTCCTTTGCTGGGTCATCTTGCCTTTACAGTGAAATATTAACCAGCTTCTCCGCGCTTCATTTGTCAAAATAATTGATACTGAACCTATTATCGTGAGATCAACATCAGTGACTCTTTAGGCAGCTTTCTGTGTGTCTCTAAACACGAATCCTGCGTTCTTTATCGAAATCACACTCTCTTATCCCGATCACAAAAAAGATACGTATCAGTTTGCCGCAAAGGACAATCAGGGACTGTTTACCGGTCAAAAGATGATCAGATCGGTTTCGATAATAATCATGCAGTTTCTTAAAGGCTGGATTTTCAGCTGACAACTGCATGGCAACGCGGAACAACAGTGTTCTGAGTTTTCTTCTGCCCGATTCGACATCCTGATTTGACCTTTTTGGATGCCGGATTCATTTCGACGCAGATTGAGTATCCTGCCACTCGATCCTAGAGATAGTAGACCTAGGCGGAACTCGATGCAAGTTGGATCAGTTACACTTAGTTGAACAGATTCGTTAAGGTCCATTACACTTGGTTCAAATACAAACCAAGGAGAACTGTTTTTATGACAACTGGCAAACGAGACAATTCACGAAAGAATTAAAGGAACAGATCGTTCAATTGCACGTAGTTTGAACACACGAGCTGACGCTTTCTAACTTTGATTAGTAAATGGTTTTCTTTTAACGGATTCTTTTAGAGATTCCACAATCAAAGTTTTTATCTTCCCACTTTACCTAACCCGAATCATGATAAACACTCATACCTCTCACCGCCTTTATTTGGAATTACATCCACCTTACCATTTTTTATCATCCTTTTCAGACTGCCTGATTGATCCAACAAATGGCCTAAAAAAGAACATTCGACAATTTTCCACAAATTTCTACATCGTGAAAACTTGAAAGTAAAAAAGATCACCCCTTCTTTCGTTTCTCATAAATAGATTAAAATGGTATTTAATCAAAAGTCATCCTCCTTTCGTTATATTTTGTTAAAATTATTTATTTCATTCGGTTCTTCCACCCTTTCGCATAACGATTTGCCTTCATTTCTACCACCGATCCATCCAGGAAGTGAAACCGCAATGTCTCTTTATCCTCGATCACCACTCGCTCCAAGAACCGTCGGACCAACTTAGGTTGATAGTCACTCAATCCTTGTTGCTTCCTTGCCAGTTCAATGAATTGATCCAGTTTATAGGTGACAAGTGGATCTGCTTGTTCTTTGGCTTGAGGCCACTTTTTTATGTTGTTTTGGCGAAGGAGTTCATTCAATGCCTCCATAAACGCAGGCGCTAAGTCCAGATCATTCACATGATGGTTCTTGACCCGGCAACGCTTCTCCCCTTTCACGTACCGGTTCTTACAGAGCCACACATGTCGGCGTGCGTTCGGGTCGTTGGCATGCCATGTTCTTCTGCCAAAGGCGCTTCCGCAGTGGCCGCAGATGACTTTGCCGAAGAACACGTAGTCATCACCGTTATAGGTCATCTTCTTGGATCCGGTTTCTTCAACGAAAGCGATTCTCCGCTGTTTCTCCAATTGGACCGCCTCCCATGTATCACGCTCGATGATGGCCGGGTGGTTGTCTTCGATCAAATACATCGGCAGTTCGCCCTCGTTCTTCATGCGCTTTCGCGTGAGGAAGTCCACCGTGTAGGTTTTCTGCATGAGGACGTCGCCTTTGTATTTCTCATTCTCTAGCATCCGTTCAATGGTGCTCGCCCGCCATTTCGATTCGCCGTTCCAACCCGGTATGCCTTCTTCCTTCAACTCTTCTGCGATCTGCACAGATCCTTTGCCGTCGAGAAAATCGTGGTAAATGCGCTTCACCGTCTCTGCTTCGGATGGCACTATCGATAACTCGCCATCGCTGTTCTTTTCATAGCCCAGGAACCGGGCGTGATTGATCTGGGCCTGTCCCGACTCAAACCGTCTGCGAATCCCCCAGGAGGCGTTCTCGGAGATGGAACGGCTCTCGTCTTGGGCCAGACTCGATAGAATGCTGAGAAGGACTTCGCCTTTCGCATCCAGCGTATCGATGTTTTCTTTCTCGAAGATGATGCCAACCCCAAGGTCCTTGAGCTGTCTCACATAGTTCAGGCAATCCAAGGTGTTTCTCGCAAACCGTGAGATGGACTTCGTGATGATGCGGTCAATCTTCCCTTGATGGCAATCCTCGATCATCTTGTTAAACTGTTCGCGTTTTTTCGTGGACATCCCGGAAATGCCTTCATCGGCGTAAATGCCGGCCAAGTCATACTCGGGATGGTTCTCGATGTGGTCCGTGTAATATTTGACCTGCGCTTCATAGCTGGATAATTGTTCAGCGTGATCCGTTGAAACACGGCAATAGGCTGCGACGCGCTTTTTGTGTACCGTGGTCTGATCTTCGGTCTCTCTACTCTTTGCGGGTATAACGGTAATGGTTTTCCCCATTTGTGTTTGCCTCCTCTACGATCCATTGGTGATTGAAGTCTAAATTTGGTAACGCTTCGTCTTTCACAGTCGTTCCTTCGCATGCTGATTTCCCTTGTTGAATATAGGTGCTGCATTGCCACACGATCGTTTCGTACGGTTTTCCTTTGTTCCAGATCCGCCTTCGAAGCGTTCCCCCACATTTGCTGCAGTGAAGTTTGCCGCTGGCCGGATAGCGCTTGTTCATCTGGTGATTCCGTTTTCGTCTCAACCGTTCTTCTTGCACGGCTTGCCACATGTCTTTTGAGACAATCGGTTCGTGATGATCTTCCATCAGGTAGGCTTCAACCTCGCCTTGGTTCTTTCGTTTTCCTTTTCGTACTCCCGGCGTGTACGTTTTTTGTTGCAGGAGATCCCCTTTATACTTCTCATTTTCAAGGAGGTATAAGATGCTCGATTCTCGCCACGGTTTCCCTGAGATGGTTGGCACCCCTGCTTCATTCAGATTCTTAGCAATCCGGTGTGTCCCTTGTCCCTCTAGGTAAGCATCATAGATGCTTTTGATCACTTCGGCTTCTTCCGGGATGGGCTTTAAGATCCCCTCTACTTTTTCATAGCCGAAGAACCGCTCGGTGTTAAGGACTACGAGACCCTTTTGGAATTTTCGTTGAATCGACCAGCGTACGTTTTGACTGATGTTCTCGCTTTCCTCTTGGGCAAAAGAAGAGAGGACCGTCAGCATCAGCTCACCGTCCCCTGTCCTCGTATCAATTTGCTCTTTTTCAAATCGCACAGCTACGTTCAATGTCCGCAACTCCCGAATACTCTCGAGCATCGCCTGCGTATTTCTCGCAAAGCGAGAGATGGCTTTCGTGTAAATCACGTCGATCTTCCCGGCTCGTGCCTGGTCCATCATCGCCTGAAAGCCAGGGCGTTTCACCGTTGTACCCGTCAAGCCGTAGTCACTAAAGACCCCCATAAAATCCACAGCCGGATCCGCTTCGAAACGGTTCGTATAATGCGTGATTTGTTGGTCGAACGATTCACCCTGGGCTGCCATTTGCGTGGATACCCGGACATAGGCACACACTCTTAATCGTGTTTGTTCTTTTGATTTCGCTGGAATGATCCGAAACGTCATGATGCTTTTAATCAACGCAAAAAAACGCCCTCCAGGATCCTCTCTGAAGAGCGTTCATCTACTTACCTATTTTCAAAATCCCTTTAAACCGCGGCCTTTCAGTCTTCCCTGTACATCACGGTGACCGCTTCCACGT
Organism: [Bacillus] selenitireducens MLS10; assembly: GCF_000093085.1. Lineage (GTDB taxonomy): Bacteria > Bacillota > Bacilli > Bacillales > Salisediminibacteriaceae > Salisediminibacterium > Salisediminibacterium selenitireducens. The sequence goes on from NC_014219.1 coordinate 3,222,790, forward strand.
GTGATTGTGGAACACCTCAATACAATTCCGCGAAATCATCGCCCTTTTTGCGGAATTGTAACCCCCCCTTAAAAATGGCTATATTTAGTTATGGCAGTATTATTACCAATTTGATTCTATTTTCCAACTCACTTCATAGTTCTCATTTTCAATATGTCGATCCGTATCAAATACGAATTTAAATAATTCACCTACATCCATAAATAAAATGATCTGCGTTTCGATGGACTCTTCTTCATCCAAATCACCTTGATAAATTGGAAAAGGCATGATATCTATGTCCATTCTACTTATTGTTGTTCTACCTTTCATAACCTCTTCCTCATGTAACACACCGAATGAGTGATAGTAAAAATCTCTATCTATCTTTACAAGGTGACCAGAAGTATTTTTTATCTCCAAATCTATGATCACTTCTTTTCCAGACCCATCTACATCAATAAACTCAGTTTCGTTGCTATCTTGATTTACTTGAATATCCGTTGGGGTGATTTCGAACATTTCTGTTTCGGCTGTTTCCCCCCATTTTAATTCAGAGTTCTGCTCTTTCCCTTGGCAAGCTGCCATAAGTACACTTAATAACGTAAAAGAAATCAGCCTTGAAAATTGTTTCATATAAAAAACCTCCCATGACCATGCCTTACATAAAGTCAAGTTTAAAACCATTAAAAACGAATTCGTTGTAGTGTTGTTGCGCTAATCAATAAAACTTGATTTGGAACTTATTAACTCAACTTTCACATACTGAAACAGAAACGCATTCAAAGATCCATTTCACGAGAATGTATGCCATCAATGCCGCAAACATTTGAGAAAAGACGGCGTTTTTCGTCGTACCAAACAGAACCGGTACATTCAACTGGCCTTAGATCCATTGAAAGAACGATTCGATTTGCCAACGTGTCTGAACTATTGAAGTAATTGCCTCTGCTGAAAGGTCGCCATGTTCGTTGCAACACGGATCGGGTGACCTTTGTGGTCATTGAATGTGACCACCCGAAACCGGTGTGTGGTTCGGGATTGTTCCGTGCCGAGTTGACAGGTGATGTCGTCTGTCACGTTCGAATGTGTTGGAATGAAACATTGAAGCCCTTGAGGGCGATGGCATTTGACGTTCTCTCTAAAGCGAATAACAAAACGTTGATCCTGCCTTTCGTAATCATCCAACTGGGCATGTTTGCCGTATACACAGTCTCCCATAAGAATAAAGGAGGCATTGGCTAGAGATACACCTGCGGGTCCATCGTGGACCCGTCCGATGGTCTCTTTGACTTCAATTTTCATACCGGTCTCTGGTGTATAGGCGACATGCAGTTTGATTCCTGAACGTTCACCGTGAATAGGAGCCCTCGGAAGCCGTATTTCAAAAAATTGTTCAAGTTCTTCTCTGGATATGAATTGATCAATTAAAGAGGAAATTGTGATAAACTGATTCATAGAAGACACCCTCTCTGACGATGTTGGCTTGGTCACTTTACATCTTATCAGAAGGGTGTCTTCTTTTCTATATATCTGTCCCATTTATTGGCCGATCAACAGACGTGATTTATTCTATTTCTTTTCTGTGATCTTGTTAATTGATTCTTGAACATCTTTAATTTGATCTATATCTTTTACAAAATTACCAATCGATTGTTTCTGTTCATTAATATAACTTACAGTTATTTCATCTAGAAATTTTTGGATTTTCTTGAAGTTATCTTTCGATAATTCAATTCTATTGAATTCATGCTCTAATAATTTTTGTTCTAATAGTACATTTTTTTTTGCCTCTACCACATAATCCTCCCAATATTCAGCTTCTGATATCCCTAGACCTTCAATAAAGCTATTTACTTTAGCTTTCATTTCTTCACTGTTAGCTGACTTGCCGTTTAATAGTAATTCTCTTTCTGTCATCGCTGCCTGTTGCGCCTCTGACTTAGAAACACTTAACCCTCTAGATTTAGCTTCATTAAATATGGCCGCTTTCTCTAATTGAATTTCCAATGCCATTTGATTAGCTTCACTTTTATTCATTCCATTTTTATTAGTAAAGCTATAAACAAGTTGATTATGATTACTTAGTTCCAGTTTTTCATAACTAGGAGGACTCAAAGTTTCGTTATCATTTAACTTTTCTCCTAGGTTTTCAAACCAATCTCCGTTTGCTGCAACGCTTAAAGATGTTGACGTTAAAATAGCAATAATAATCCAAGTAATAAATAAATTTTTCTTCATAATATTCCCTCCAACTGTTATTTAGTAACTGATTGTTTTTTTCCAATTTACATTACTATCAGAATATAAACTATTAAGTATAATTGAATGGGATAGATCAGCTGAGATTGGCGTATTAAAACTTCTCGATTGTGTGTCTTCACGAGAATCTTTAACATCAAAATAAGCCCATGGCTCATAAAAACTAGACATTGGGTCAGTGGTGTTTACTACTGATCCGAATCGAGTATATTCAATAGCAGCGCCAAATCCAGAAAATGCGCTTGCATGATTCATGTCATCAACACCAAAAATTGATGAACTTCTATTGATCGTAACAGAATTATCAGGGTTAATTGAATAATCTTGGTTATAATGAATGTGCTTTGTAACAGTATCCGGAATGTTATTCAAATCATCCCATAAAATTGTTGTAGTACTATCATTAACATAATTAGCAGAAATACCTTTTGGATTGATTGAAATAGAAAAAACTAAAGCCAACATTAAAATACTCATTAAATAATATTTTTTCATACAGATTCTCCTCCTAAAATATATTTAAGCCCGAAAGAATCAAAACTTATTTAGAGTCATTAACACGTTCATTGATTTGCCAGAATTTAGGTTTTATAAATACCCCTTGGTTCTCCGTTCTTGCAGCCAGGCGAACAGTTGTGAAAAAGACGGCGTTTTTCGTCGTACCAAACAGAACCGGTACATTCAACTGGTCTTAGATCCATTGAAAGAACGATTCGATTTGCCAACGTGTCTGATACACGGATGCAATCGCCTCTGCTGAGAGATCACGTATGTTCGTTGCAACACGGATCGGGTGACCTTTGTGGTCATTGAATGTGACCACCCGAAACCGGTGTGTGGTTCGGGATTGTTCCGTGCCGAGTTGACAGGTGATGTCGTCTGTCACGTTCGAATGTGTTGGAATGAAACATTGAAGCCCTTGAGGGCGATGGCATTTGACGTTCTCTCTAAAGCGAATAACAAAACGTTGATCCTGCCTTTCGTAATCATCCAACTGGGCATGTTTGCCGTATACACAGTCTCCCATAAGAATAAAGGATCTCGATCAGCTGTGTTAAAAATACGATTACCGTATGAGATATTTTCAACACCCAGGTAAGTAGCCGAAAGGTTTGCTCTAGTGTGAATAATATTTCCGGATATCTCACGAATTCATCCTTGCTCAGCATTTTTGAGTATAATAGTGTAGTCCATCTTTTTTAAAAATTATAAATTCCCCATCTACAATGCATATTTTAAATCCCTTCCTTCAACATAAATAGTGTTTGTGGGAATACTTAAAGACTCGCTTAAAGTTCCTCCACCACCCGTGTCGAAATTAAACGGAGAAAATCCCGATGCTTCATTTTCGACAAAACAATGATCGGTTTCAAACTCCGCAACCTTCCATTCTGAAAGATTAGAATATTCCTTATCTCCTTCATCATCTGCGATAACAGCCAAATTAGTGACAAAAAACATTGAAATTGTCAGTAAATATACTTTTTTGGTCACGATAAATGCCTAATCATATGGTAGAATTTTAATAAAGCACATCCATTTAAATCCACTTCCCCACATCATCTTCTACTGGCAGATGATCATCAGATGCTTGAAATCGTTCCCCGTTCAATGCATCTGAAAAGAGTGGTGTTAATAACAATAATGTTACTACTAGTGCTATGTTCATCATACGTTTCAGCTTTTTCATTTGTTCGCCTCCCCTCAATAATTGATTAACCAAAAATTACAATCTTTGCTGTACATAATCAAACCGCAAAATGAGCCTTAAACCGGCATACAGCTCGATGATATCCCACAAGCTCGTATATTCGAATGATATTGAGAACCGGTGTGAATATTTTCACTTTGCATAACCACATATTCATTAGGAGGATCCTATGCATTCATCGTACGGTCATGCCATCAAATCATTAAGGGAGCAGCAGGGGCTTACACAAGAAGCTCTGGCTAAGGACATTTGCGATCGTTCTACCCTTTCTAAAATAGAAAATGGCTCTTCTACCCCTCATGCATCAACACTTGCCAAGTTGTGTACCCGCCTGAATATTTCCATAAGCAATCTTGAGCTCTATCAAAACGAAGACCATTATCTGTACACGTTATCCTTCACCAACGATGTCAGACGTGCCGCAGCAAACAGAGCATATACAGACATTGAACGACTAATAGAGACACACGCAACAGCACCAAGTTTTCAAGAGCCGCATATGATCGCTTTTTTACGTTGGCTTCAGGCATTGGTTCATCATCATGTTTACAATCAAACCGATGAGGCATTTCACGTTCTTCAAGAAGCCTTGGATACATTAAAACAATCGACTCATATTGACCGCATCAAAATGAAAGCAGATATGTTGATGAGTAAAGGGAATTTCTTTTTTAATCTTAAACAATTTGATCAGGCGGCATCAGCTTATCATCAGGCAAAAGAACAATTGAAAAACAGCCATTTCTTGCATGCCTATGACACATTGATCCGCCTTTACTTCAATGTTTCCGTATTGCTTATTAAACAAGGTCAGTATCAGGATGCGCTTGAGCATTGCCAGGCTGGTATTCGCATGTGTATTGAAACAAACACGATGCAATCATTAGGAGAACTCTATTACCACGCAGGTCTTTGTGAATATCACCTTGGAATTGAAACCTATCAGACAAACATTGACTATGCTTTGACTCTGTTTCGCATCAAAGGTCATGACCAGTTTCACTCCTTCGTCGAGGAAAAAATGAACAAGCTAAAATGATGATTTGACTACTGCTTTCATTTCATCAAAATCATTGAATCAAGAGCAGGTTACTGGTGAAACCACCGACCCATCCAGGAAGTGAAACCGCAGCGTCTGCTTATCTTCGACCACCACACGTTCCAGGAATCGTCGAACCAGCTCCGGTTGATAGTCTACTACTCCTTTTTGGTTCCTTGCTAAGTCAATGAACTGATCCAGCTTATAGGCGAGAAGTGGATCCGCCTGTTCTTCGGCCTCGGTCCATTTTTTTATGTTGTTCTGACTGAGCAACTCATTCAAAGCTTCCATAAACGCCGGTGCTAAGTCCAGGTCATTCACATGATGGTTCTTCACCCTGCACCGATTCTCGCCTTTCACGTATCTATTCTTACAGAGCCAGACATGTCGGCGGGCGTTCGGATCATTCGCATGCCACGTTCGTCTCCCGAAGGCACTGTCGCAGTGGCCGCAGATGACTTTGCCGAAAAAGACGTAGTCGTCACCGTTGTAGGTCATCTTTTTGGAGCCCGTTTCTTCGACGAAAGCGATCCTGCGCTGCTTCTCCAACTGGACTGCTTCCCAGGTATCACGCTCGATGATGGCCGGGTGGTTGTCTTCGATCAGGTACATCGGCAGTTCTCCCTCATTCTTCATCCGCTTTCGTGTGAGGAAGTCCACCGTATACGTCTTCTGCATGAGGACGTCCCCTTTGTACTTCTCATTCTCCAGCATCCGCTCAATGGTGCTCGCCCGCCACTTCGATTCCCCGTTCCAACCCGGAACCCCTTCTTCCTTCAACTCTTCTGCGATCTGCACAGATCCCTTACCGTCGAGAAAGTCGTAATAGATGCGCTTTACCGTGTCTGCTTCTGATTCAATAATAATCAACTCACCATCGCTGTTTTTCTCATACCCAAGAAACCTCGCATGGTTGATCTGCGCTTGGCCCGACTCAAACCGTCTGCGAATCCCCCAGGAGGCGTTCTCGGAAATGGAACGGCTCTCATCCTGGGCCAGACTCGATAGAATGCTGAGGAGGACTTCGCCTTTCGCGTCCAGCGTATCAATGTTTTCTTTCTCAAAGATAATCCCTACACCCAGATCCTTGAGCTGCCTCACATAGTTCAGACAGTCCAGCGTGTTTCGAGCGAACCGGGAAATGGACTTCGTGATGATCCGGTCGATCTTCCCTTGATGACAGTCCTCAATCATTTTGTTGAACTGTTCGCGCTTCTTCGTCGAGGTCCCGGAAATCCCTTCATCCGCATAGATCCCGGCCAAGTCATACTCGGGATGGTTCTCAATATGATCGGTATAATAGTTCACCTGCGCTTCATAGCTGGAGAGCTGTTCGGCATGGTCCGTTGAAACTCGGCAGTAGGCTGCGACGCGCTTTTTTGCAACAGTTGACTGTCCCTCTGACCCTTTATGTTTTGCGGGTATAACGGTAATGGTTTTGGCCATCCTCTGTTTCCTCCTCTACAATCCATCGTTGATTAAAATCAAGCTTCGGTAATGCCTGATCCTTCACAATCGTCCCCTCGCAGGCTTGTTTGCCGTGTTGGATATAAGTGCTACACTGCCAAACAACGCTCTCGCACGTTTTGCCTTTGTTCCAAGTTCGCCTTCGAAGCGTCCCGCCGCATTTGCCGCAGTGGAGTTTGCCGCTCGCTGGGTAGCGCTTGTTCATCTGATGGCCTCTACTTCGTCTCAAACGTTCTTCTTGCACGGCCTGCCATACGTCCTTTGATATGATCGGTTCGTGATGATCTTTCACCAGGTAGGCTTCCACTTCACCTTGGTTCTTTCGTTTTCCTTTCCGCACTCCCGGCGTGTACGTTTTCTGTTGGAGCAGGTCGCCTTTATACTTTTCATTTTGTAGCACGTAATTAATACTCGAGGCACCCCATCTTTTGCCCGTGACCGTCGCTATCCCCTCGTCATTCAATGCCTTGGCAATCCGGTGCGGGCCTTCGCCTTGCAGATACGCTTCGAAGATGCGCCTTACAATGGCCGCTTCTTCAGGTATGATGGTCAAGGTGCCGTTCACCTTCGCATACCCAAGGAATCGGTCAGTATTCAAGATGAGCTCGCCTCGTTGAAAGCGCCTCTGAATCGACCAGCGTAGGTTCTGACTGATGTTCTCGCTTTCCTCCTGGGCAAAAGAAGAGAGGACCGTCAGCATCAGCTCACCGTCCCCTGTACTTGTATCCAGCTGTTCTTTTTCAAAGCGTACCGTGACGTTCAAAGCGCTCAGTTCCCGGATGCTCTCGAGCATCGCCTGTGTGTTTCTCGCAAACCGGGAGATGGCTTTCGTGTAGATCACGTCGATCTTCCCGTCTCGTGCCTCGGCCATCATCGCCTGAAAGCCGGGTCGTTTCAACGTTGTACCCGTCACTCCGTAGTCACTGAAGACACCGACAAATTCGACGGTCGGATCCGCTTTAAACCGGTTGGTGTAATGTGTGATTTGTTGGTCGAATGACTCGCCCTGGGCATCCAATTGCGAGGATACCCGGACATACGCACAGACCCTTTGAAGCCGGTATTCTTTTGGTTTGGCTGGAATGATCCGAAAGCCCATGATGATGTCCCCCTTCATTTTTTGTATCCTATACATCACTCAGAAGAGGGATAGAGTCAAGTAGATACGTGCCTCAATCCTTCCGAATGAACCCGTCAAATCCTGCGTCTTTCACCTTCCGCAGAATGGCTTCCGCGTTCCGTTTCTCGGAGAACGCCCCGACCTGCACGCGATAGATCGTATCGGATGTTGGCTGTGCTGGCGCTTTCTGTTCCGGCGGTTCACCACGCTTGGCCGGATCCACATGCTCGATCAGATCCCGGTCAATCCACGTGAGGATGCCGGTCGTATCTCGGCCATTCCGCTTGTCCACTTTCCGGCCAAGAAGCACACACGTCTTGCCACCTTTCACATAAGGCCGTCCTTGCGACTGGACCTGCGTGATTTTGTGATACGAATCCGTCTTGACCCAGCCTGGAATCGTTGGCCCACCGGGATAATAACGGCTCGCACTGGCTTTAATTTCGACGACGTCTCCCACTTCAAACGTTGATCGATTCACGGTACTCCCTCCTCCTCGTAAGGCACGACCGACTGCGGCTCGAAAGCTGGCAATGGACTCGCCATGTTTCGGGAACCAGTGGCCGACGTCCGCATGGTTACTGGCAATCCCCCGACGGTTCCCTTCCGTATGATCGATAATGTCCTTTTCCGTTAATCCGTACTGCTTACAGAGCATCACCGAGAGATCCACAGCGTTTTGCCATGCCTTACGGAAATACGGCGACTGTGCCGAGACATTATAGCCCTGCATCTGAAAACCGTTTCGGTACGAGAAACCGGAAGGTTCACAGATCTCGATGCCAATATGCGTATTGTTCGCATCCCCGCCTGCATGCCAGCCCCGATGATTCCACGGCAGGTACTGCCACACTTCCTTATCATCGAGAAAGGCATGCACACAGACCTGGCGGCCGATTTCTCCTGCTCGGAATGACTTGTTCCACCTTGAGAACCAATCCCCTGCCATCACACCGGGTGTCGCCGTGGAGTGAATCATGATGCCTTTCGGAGTGATTTTTCGTCCTGCCTGATAACAATCATTTCGTGTCATGAATCTGGTGTTCAGTTTCATCGTCATCCGTCCCCTTTCCGTTTAACTGTGCTAAGACTTTCTTCAACTTATCCGGGACCGGTAAGCCGATATGCCCGGCGTTTTCAATGATGGAGATGCCCTCATTGGCGATATAAAAAAAGATGACTGCCGTGCGCACTGCACTACCGTCACCGATCACCAAACTATCCACCATGTGCGCGATCCCCACCATGAAAAAGATCATCACCTTCTTAAAAATCCCTTTGTACCCGACCTGACTGGCAAGGTTCCGGTAAACAATCGCCGCCATCACCCCGCTCAAGTAATCAATGATGACAAAGACTAAAAGGGCGTACAAAAAGCCGTCTACCCCACCTAACAACCAACCGACCCAGCCGCCAACGGCAACCAAAGCCACCTGTGCGAAATGCCATAATTCTCGTGCCATGTTTCATTCTCCTCTCTCATCGTCAGCCATGAAGTGCCTCATACACATAGCCGTTTCCTTTAATGTAAAAGCCGTGCCCTGGGACATAGATGGCACCGCCGAACGTTTCGTATTGCTGCGTCGTTAAACCCGGCTGAGGTATCGCTTCCCAATACAACCCGTCATCAGAAAGATGCATGGTCCCTTCATTGAAAAGGACGTATTTCCCCCAACTTGCCATCCACAAGATGTTCTGTGGGTTCGGGATGCGGTTATCCGCAAGAGGACCCACATGCTCGAGGTTTGTCTCGGTGATTTGGGACACGTTATCGCTCACCACACAGAGGGTCACGACGTAATCATCGTTGTTCGGCCGGCGCCAGCGCATTACAAACAGCCGGTTATGCACCGACGTGATGAACATATACCGCGAGTCGTGGCTGTCTTCTGAAATGCCGATGGCCCAAAACCCCGGCGTGTTCGTCATCGCCGTCCAGAGATCCCGATCGCCACTCTCAACTCCGACGTATCTGCCCTTGTGATGCGTCACGTACCGTAGGACAGGCGCAGAGGTAATGAGCGGCCACTCGGTCCTCTCCGTCAAATCATCGTAAGTGTGGTACAGCGGCTTGGCGGAACTCCACCACGTCACGATCCCGGCATTCGTCGTCACGTCGTATGCACCGCCGACCATCGCATTACTGGCATCGGTACAGTAACCGGCATTGTGCCATGTGATGCCATCAAAGGAGGCAATGATGTTCCCAAAACCGGTGATCTTCGCTAGGAACACGCCATCCGCCGCGTGGAGAATCTCCGGTTCTCCGTGATTCCACCACGTGACAGGCGATAACGTCCATTCACCGGTGCTGTGATTGAAGTACGACATGTTTGGATTTTTCGCGTAGTACACAGCGATCTGGGCGTTCCCATTGTCAAAAACGCTGATGCGGGTTTCGCCACCAGTGCTGCTATAACCAAAATAGGACCGGTACCGCTTCGTCCAACCGAGGACGGGAATACTCATCTCCATCTCACCCTTGCCGCCAAACGCCGTCCAGATCGCTAACGGGTTATTGAAACCTGCATGATACGTCATGCGCCTCCCTCCACTCTTTCGATACTTGAAATGCGGCCACTGCCGTCGGTGGTGTAGTTGTAAACGGCTGATGTTCCGTCAACGTAGGTGATATCAAAACTCGTGGAACCAACATCCAAAACAGACACTTCCTTTAACAACAACTCAGAAAACACTTCGTCCAACTGAATGCTCGTGATCTTGCCAGAGCCGTCCGTTGTGAAATCATAGTTCGCGCTGAACTGGTGCGTACTGCCTTTCTCTACTTCATAGGTGACTTGGATTTGATCAGCTGTGACCGTCAGGTTTTTCACGATCGTATAGGAGATATGCAGGTCGTCGAGTTGATGCTGGATTCCTCCGATGGAGCTATCCACCTTCTCGATTGATTCATCCACCGACGAACGGAATTCCTCCATGTATCGGTCCAAGGTATACAAAGGCTCACCCAGTTCCACCTTTGTGTTGATCCCATTTAACAGATCTCTTGCCACTTTGATGACTTTGATCTTGAAATCAATCCCCAACAGGTCGTGCGTGACGGTCACTGTATCCCCAACGTTCACCTGCAGGAGCTGCCCGAAGCCCTGGTATGCTTTGGCTTCATCCAGTTGAACCAGATCCACGTCATAATGGACGCCCAAAGAGGCATGTTCCTGCAGGTAGGCGTAGGCTTGATCGCGGAGTGTCGTTTCATCTTCCGCTTCCTGAAAGCCCACCTTCTTCACCATCTTGAAATCCGGGTACTGGGCACTGTCCCATTGGGCGTTCGTTAAGACCTTCTCCGGCAGCGTGAGGCGATTGGCACCAACAGGGTAAATGGCGGTTAAAACCTTATCCGTCTGGATCCGCTCTTTGATCCCGGCGATGTTCTTGCCGTACCGGATGGTCACGCCTTGATCGTTCGGCGTAGCTTCTTTAAGGTTGATGTTGAAGTTATCCCGATACAACTCCCCCCGCCAGCGATTGATCACTAAAAATAAAGCATCGGCCACACTTCGTTCTCGGACGTATTGGCTGTGTGTATCGGTCATGGTGCTTGTCACATTGAACGGTTGAGATCCGTCGTATTCAGCCATAATCGCATTCACAGCGCCTTGCCCCGTCACGTCTTCCATCACCAGCTCTTCAATGAAGGCGTAACTGAGATCATAAAAGACGTGCCGGGCATTCACTTGAAGCAGGTGGCCGCGACTGTCTTTCTCCACATGATAAATGCGAAACAGCTGGCCTGCCGCTTTGATCACCTGAAACGGTTCAATCAGCTTGGCCTTTCGTTTCGATAACGGATAGGTCAGGTTCAATTCATAGGATCCGTTCAACTTCTCTTCCACGATGCAGCTCTGGCATTCATGCAAGACCGCGATGCCATTCGACGTGAAAGTGGATTCTTTCCTCGAATACAACACGATCATCACAACCACCGCCAGTTCGGTGTGATGTCTATTTGCGATACACTGCCGGACCAGCTGATGGTATTGGCCCCTGGCATGAGAATCGGAAACGGTCCCGTCATCTTCTCGTTCTCATTTTGGATCGCCTCGTTGTAACACTCCTGCAGGTCGCTGTTTAAGATAATCTTATCCTGCACGTCGATAAGTGATGTACTCTGCCCATTCACGGTAAGATCAACCGAGCCACCGCCAACAATTGTGATGATCGGTGCACTTGCCACTGACCCAGGGTTCTGAATCGTTTGACCGCTGGACGGGTATGTCAATGTTGTTGGAGTCGCTTCAACCTTAAACGGCCGACAGTGAAAGAGGACCGGAAACGACCCGGCTTGCCTGAGGTGGGTGGTAAAATCAATCGCGTTCACGACCTGCGCCTGATACGCTTTATCCGGTTCATAGCTAAAGATAAGCGGTTGTTCACCAGCTCCAAAGAGCCATGCTTTAATCGCATCCACCTGCTCATGTAAAGGGCCTGTTCGCTTGGAAAGGTTACACTCCACTAAAACCGTGATGTCCTCATATGTCTCTTCATCATGCCGCACGCTGGAGTGACGGCCGGGAATGTCCATAAACGTCACTCGCCGCTTCGGGGACGGGATCATCGGCCGCTTCGAGACCGCGACACCGAAATCATCAAAGCTCTTCTTGCCATCAAACGTGAATTGCATCATCCCCGCCCCCTTCCTTGTGTCATGCGCTGCCTGTAAAATTCAAGTTCATACGCCAGCTGTTCAATGTCTTTATCCGAGTTGTTCACGAACTGCTCGATGGAAATGGACAGTCCTTGATTGGCTTGGTTCTCCCCATTCATCATGCGACTCGTTTCCACATCGTTATGGATCCGCGATCCTCTAGGTAACTCCACCAACTCTGGCCCCAGTTCCCCGACCATCGTCATGCCACCAGGGAAGAAGCTCGTGCCACTGAAGTTCTTCGCCACCGAACCACTACTACTGAAGATGTTCCGTACCCGCTCGGTGATACTGAACACTTTTTCTTTCACAGAGGTACTGTTCCATTCACGGACCCGGTTGATCCCGTCGCGGATCGATTCATTAATCCGACTGAACGCATTCGACACATGTGAGCGAATGTTTGAGAAGTTCCCTCCCGTCATCGTATCCATCTGCCCGAGGGCGTTTCGCCACGTGGACTTGTAGCGTTCGGTGTAGCTGCCAATGACGCCACGAATCCCGCCACCATGGCGATCAATACTGCTTTGCATGTCAGACCAAGAAGATGACGTATTGGAACGGAGTTCACCCCATGTTGAAGAGGTACGATCCCGGACACTTTGCCACGAGGTACCGACCCGCTCCCTGATATTGGCGAGCGATTCTGTCGTATTCGACCACATGGACCCCCAGGATTCGGATAGGTTCTCACGAATCCCGGCCCAGCGTTCACGGGTGTTTTCCTGCAAATTCGACCAGCCCGTGCTCATGTGATCCTGCATACTCGAGAGGGATTCCGAGGTTCGTTCCCCGATATCCGACCAACGCTCTCGGATGTTCTCCGTCATGTTGCCCCAGGCTTCACTTGTTCGCTCACGCAGATTCGACCAGCGTTCACTGACGGCTTGCCCGAGTTCACCCGCCTTCTCTTTCACCGTGTCCCAGTTCCGCCACAAGGCGACACCGACGGCCGTGATCCCGACAATCGCCGCGACGGCAATCCCGATCGGACCGGTCAATGCTGTAAATGCCGCGGCGAGCATCCCTTTCACCGCCACTAAGCCACCTGTCGCTGTGGCCGCACCGCCAACCGCTGCCGTCTTTCCGGCCATGGCGAGAGAGAATTTGGAGAACAAACTGATTAACGTACCAACGGTGCCGACCATTTTCCCGCCGATCAGTAACACCGGACCAAGCGCCGCAGCCAAGGCCACCACCTTCACAATCGCTTCTTGCGTGCCGGGGTTCAGGTTCGAGAACCATTCCACCGCCCGTTGAAGATAATCGACCATCGTTCTGAGGTGCGGGACGAGGATCTCAAAGATCTCAATGGCCACGCCTTCAAGTTGTGATTTCAAAATGGTGAGCTGCCCTTGCAGGTTATCCTGCATGACTTCGGCCATTTCACCTGCGGCACCGTTGTAGTCCCGCGTTGCATCGGTAAGACTCTGGTAATCATCCTCGGTCGCATTAATGATGGCAAGCATCCCACTCATCGCTTCCCGGCCAAAGATCGTCGACGCGTATTGGGCCTGTTGTTCCTCCGTGAGGCCGCCGAACGAGGAACGGAGCTGGCCGATGACTTCATCAAATGGCAACATATTCCCCTGGGCGTCGGTCATCTGAATGCCGAGATCTTCAATCAAAGCCGCCGCATCTCCAGTTGGATTCGTGAGCCGTGTGATCGCACCACGAAGGGACGTACCGGCCTGGCTGCCCTTAATCCCGGCGTTTGCCATGAGCCCTAGGGCCAAAGCCGCATCTTCCGATGAATAGCCTAACGAGCCAAACAGCGGCGCCACATACTTGAACGACTCCCCGAGCATGCCGACGTTCGTGTTCGCATTACTCGACGCACTGGCTAAGAGATCGGCAAAGTCCCCGGCCTCGCTCGCTTCCATACCAAATGCCGTCAACGCATCCGTCACGATATCTGAAACCGAGGCCAGGCTCTCACCACTGGCTGAGGCAAGCATCATCACCCCGTCCAAGCCACCCATGATCTGTGACGTGTCCCAACCCGCCATCGCCATGTAATTCATCGCTTCCGCCGATTCGGTGGCACTGAACTTGGTCGACGAGCCCATCTCCTTTGCCTTTTCTGCCAACCGATCTAACTCGTCACCGGAGGCTCCGGAAATGGCCTGCACCTGACTCATCCCCGCTTCAAAGTCCGAGCCGATCTTCACTGCGGCGGCCCCGATCCCGACAATCGGCAGGGTGACTTTCTTAGTGAGGTCCTGACCGATCGTCTCCATCCGTTTCCCGACGTCTTGCATTTTCTGTCCGATTGGCTCGAGCGTTTGACCAAGTTCGTACCAGCTCGATGATTGGATCTCGATCTCTCTGTTGATGTTCGCAAGCTCCTGGTCCATACCTTCAAGTGCCGCCTGAGCATTGTTCAGCTTAATCTCCAAATCCCCGGTCGCCTTCGCATCGGCCCCTTTGGTTTCCACGGAGCGTTCGTGAGCGGCTTTCAAGGCTTCGACCTTCTGGCGCTGGATCTCCTTTTGTTTCGTTAACGAGTCTGACTTCACTTTCAACTGATCCAGCCCAGATCCGTGCTTGCTCATCTGGGAGGAGGCGAGCTTAAACTCCGACTGGACCTTGCGCATTTCCTGGTTCAATTTCCCGATCCCGTTTTGGAACCCGGTACTATCGAGCCCGACTTTCACATGTAACTGCCCCACGTCTGCCATCCGCTCACCTCCCTGAAACCAAAATAAAAACACCCGTGTCAGGTGTTACAGCACATCTTCGATATACGTTTGTTGGGTCTTCCCTTTCACCTTCAACAGGTGCAAGTAATAAAAGATATCCATCGCATCAATGTCCGGCAGCTTCCACCCTTGTTCGAGCAAGGACAAGTACAGCTGATCGATGAATTGCCTTGGGGTCATCGGCGCCCCCGTTACACGTTTTTTTCATCACCTGTCGTCGCGTCACTCATATCCCCCACCACTTCATTAATGCAGGCGATGAGCGTTGGGATCAGATCCTTCGAAGCCAGTCCGTCATAGACGTCATCGATGGTGAACTGATGGTGAAAGAGCTCGACCAAATAGCCGACCATCGTATCCAAGTCATCCACGCTCATGTTGTCGAAGTCCATCGTCTGCGTGATCTCAATCGTACGCCTGAGCATCCGCGCACTCACCATCCCGTTTTGAAACGTGCGCGGTGCCTGATTGATCGTTAATGTTACATGCATGTCTTATGCTCCTCCTTTTTATACACCCGTATCTTCAATCGTTGTGTCGCCTGGTACGTGTTCAAACCACGTTTCTTCCCCAGAAAAGCCGTCCCCGTCTTCATCCGCCGTTTGTTTCCACTGGCTATCCTTCGCCCGTGGCATGAACGTGAACTTGAGCTTTGGCGTCTTATGCTCGATGCTGTCGGACTTGGTGGCATAGTCTTCGGCCATCGGTTCGGCGACGCCTTTTAACAACCACACATACCGGTACTTGCCGTTGGACTTAATGCTCTTAAACCCGAGTGCCAGGTGCGGGGCAATGTCCGTTGCCTTCTCAATCAACACCCCGTCTTCAATCGTATGCCCGCCGATCTTGGCACGAGTACTTAACGCCAACTCTGCCGTCTCAATCTCCACGTCAATCTTCCCTAACGCCGACACCGACTCCCAGAGCTGATCATCGGCGTAGAGCTCCTGCGTATTCACCGTCGGGTTGATGGTGGCGTTGATCCCGCCGATCATCTTCTCCGGCAGTTCATACTCCAGGGCATCTTTCGTGTCCTCCACTAAAATCGCCACATGTAAATCCTTTAATCCTACTTGTGCCATGAGGCTCCCTCCTCTTCAAATGCGTATCGTAAACTTTTGTGGTACATCTTCACGTCTTGTTCGTACTGGTCATAGCCGGTTAAAAAGCGAAAGCCGGCCTTTTCCATCTTCGTTTGAATCAACGCGTCCAAGTCCAGGTAGTCACCGTTGGACCATAGATCGATCTGTATATAATGAACGGACAACCCAATCGCATCGTCTTGATGCAGGCTGGGCTGTTCCATGTATTGAAAGAATGTCACGTAGGTTTTGGCGTTTCCCTGATACGTTTGAAAAGATACAGGAACGTTCAAATCGTGAAGAGCTGACGTGATTCGTTCATGAATCCTCATAAGCCCATCCCCTTTCGCATCTCAAGTAGGATGGTGGTGATGACGTTGCCTTTCACCTGTTCATAGCCTCTTCCCATAAAGGGTGTGGCACGCATCTTCACCGTCCCGAACTCGACAAAGGAGCCGTACCAGCCGGTTTTATCCGGGCCGACGAGGACATGTTTCATCCCGTCTTTCGTTTTCACGTTGGAGACTTGGATACTGCGTTTTAAGGTTCCACTATCTTCAGGCGTTTCCTTTTGGATCGCTTCTTGGACCATCTTGCCGGCTTCACGCAGCGCCTTGTTCTCAATCCGTCTGCCTCGCTGCCCCATGGCGTCCAGGTTACGCAGCACCTCATCCATGCCCGTCATCTCAACCTTCATCCTCGTCCACCTCCAATGCTTTCAGTTCCATGAACCGGTTTTTGTACTGTTTCTGATCGATCCCGGTAATCCGGTAGACCTTCTCCCGAAACCGGATCCTGAGTGATGCATCCACATCCGGATGATAGCGAATGGTGATCAAGACCGTGTGTTGCATCTGTACACGGGACGCAGAAAAGAAATCCCGTGCGGTTAAGTTCGCCACATGGGCCCAGACTTCATCGACCTCTTGCCACGTGACGACCTCAAATCCATTTGCATTCGTTTCGACATTTTTCGACATTAGGGTGATGCGATGCCTTAGCTCGCCAATATCCATCCTCACCACCCCGCTTTCCGGTGGCCGCTTAAGAAGATCCGCATCATCCGCATCGTATCCTCAATGCCCCCGCCTTCATCACGGAGGTAGTAGTATGTCCCTTCACGCTTCTCATACATGTTGGCGATCCCATACAATATCGCCTTTTTCACCATGGCGGGTTCCTGAGACAAATCCTCGATCTCATAACGGAGAATCTCTTCGCATAGCTCTGTCGCGGCCTGAATCAAAAATGTGATGAGGGCATCTTCCTCATCACCGTCCACACGCAAGTAAGTCTTGACGTCTTCCAATGAGAGAACCATGCCCTCACCTCCTAGTCAGTCTTGATCAGTCCTGCGGCTGTCAGCTTCGTGATCAAGAGATTCACATCATCCCGCAAACCTTCCACAGTATCCGCCGTGCTTGGGGCTTGTGCTTCTGCCGGGCCAAAGGGCACGTCATCGACGAGGATACTGCCTTCACCTTCCACTTCAATCGTGCCGCCAATGATCAGACGCTCACCGCCCTGGACTTGATAATTCTTCACGTTCGCCATCCGTCTTCACCTAGCCTTTCTGCTTTAAGAGTTTGATTGCTTCTGGGAGGATTAGTTTGCCGTCGACCCGCTGCGTCGCACGGAAGCCAACTTGCCCTGTCACCGCATACAGCTCATTCAATCGCTGGAACGAACGCCCCTGGCGATCCGCGACCCAGTAGTATCCGAAGTCGCCAAAGGCCATAGACTTAGCACCACTTTCGGCGATTGGCACATACGCCGATGTCTTCACAGGGCGATTGAGGATCGTATCCGGTTGGCCGGCCTGAATCGACGGCTGCCAGAGGTACTGCCCGTTTCCGTCCTTCAACTTACGGATCAACTTCACCGTTGAATCGTTCGTCACAAAGGCCGCTTTCTTTCGGTACGGAGAGCGGAGCGAGTAAAACAGATCCATGATTTCATCAACGGTGATCGCTGTGGCCGAAGCTGCGGTGACCCCAACCTGTCCGCCACCCGTTTCATGAAAAATGCCCGTCGGTTTTCCGGTGCCATCTCCTGTGAAGAACGCTTCTTCTTCCTTGGCCCCAATCCGGCGGGCGAACTCTTTTGCGATATACGATTCCAGGTTAAACACATTGTCATGCAGAAGCTCTTCGGAAACCTTGATCATCGTCGCCACTTTATACGCCCCAATTGAGACCTGGCCGAACGCATCATCGGACTCCGGAATCGCGCCTTCTTCATCCACCCAGGACGCTGTGCCTTTGGATGCGACGACTGGAATTTTCCGATCACCTGAGGATGTGGTGATCACCTTCGCCATGGAGCGGAAGATGTTCTCCTCCTCTAAGGCTTCAATCAAGGTGCGTTCAAACTCATCTGGTGCCAAGTAGCCACCCTCAGAATCCGTGCCAATCTTGAGGGCGTTTTGGACCTCATAGCCGCCTTGCTTTCGCATCGCTTGCCAAAAGGAATGGCGGTATTCATCAGAAGCCCGTCCGGTTTTATCCCGACCAGCTCCTTGCGGTTTTGTCGTCATTGGTTCATTGATCGGCTTCGAGAGTTCCCGTTCCATCGCCTCGTATCGTTCCAAACGGTCAATGTCTTTCCCAAGGTCGGTGATCTCCTGTTCCATCCGTTCATACACTTCTTTATGCTCGGCGGAGAGGCGCCCTTCCTTTGTCTTGTTTTCATCGAGATACGCCTTTGCTTTCTCCCACGTCTTCGCTCGTTCTTCTCGTAATGCCATTGCTTGATTCATCTGAATCCCTCCATCATTTTGGTTTATTGCAATAGTCGTAATCGGTCATACAAGGCTTGCACATCGGTGTCGTTCTCTGGCTCCGGCTTAGGAAACTGGTTCAAGAATGTATTCACCACTGCACTTTGATTAAAAAGCATGGACACCGCAGGCTCCGAGCTTTCTTCACCGGTGAATAACACCTCATCGGCAAAGCCCAGCTCCACGGCCTTCTTGGCATTGAACCAGCTCTCGTCATCCATCAGTTTGGCTAGCCGGTTTCGTGGCAGTTCGGTTCGGAGTTCATACGCATTCATGATGCTCTCCTTCACTTCCCGAAGCATCTCCATCGCCCGCTTCATTTCAGTGGAATCCCCGATCGCCATTGTCATCGGGTTATGGATCATCATCAATGATGTCGGCCCCATCAATACCTTGGTGCCCGCCATGGCAATGACCGACGCGGCACTGGCGGCAACGCCGTCGATCTTCACCGTCACCTGTCCCGGATATTCCATGAGCATGTTGTAAATCTGGCTCGCAGCGAACACATCACCACCCGGTGAATTGATCCACACGGTAATGTCGCCTTTGTCTGCCATCAAATCTTCCTTAAACGCAGCGGGTGTCACTTCATCGCCGAACCACGTTTCTTCGGCAATCACCCCGTCTAAGTGCAAGGTGCGCCCGTCTTCACGATTTTCCCAATTCCAAAAGGTTCTCACGTGTTTTCCTCCTCTCTTTTCGGATCCGGTTCTTCTTGATGTGGATCCTTGTCATACTGATCTGCCCACGCACCAGCCTTCGCCATGTCCACAAAGTTGCCGTTCACGAGGTACTTGGATCCACCCTCATCATCCGGAATGCGGTTCATCTCTTCGAGCTCCCGGATATCATTCGCGGACATCACCCCGTTTTGGCGCATGATCTGATAAAACTGTGCGCGACTGCCAGCGTCCCCACGAAGACGACCGTTTAAGTTGAACTTAATCAGGTACTGTTTCTTCTCGTCCGGGGACAAAAGGGCGCGCTTCATGGCCTGTTCGAGTCGGGACACCCACGGCATGATCGTATTGTCGATGAAACTAATCGATTGGTGTTCGATGTTACTGAACGTCGCCCGGTCGAGGTTCCCCACCAAATGCGGCGGGACCCGGAAGATCCTGCAGATCTCTTCGGTTTGGTACTTTCGTGTTTCCAAGAACTGCGCCTGGTCCGGTGGGATTCCGATGCTTTGGAACGTCATGCCTTCCTCCAATACCGCAACACGGTGAGCGTTACTGGACCCTTGATAGACGCTGTTCCAACTTTCGCGGATCTTGCGCGGGTCTTTCACCACACCCGGATGTTGGAGCACACCACCTGGGTTCGCCCCATTGGAGAAGAACTTCGCCCCGTATTCCTCGGTGGCAATGGCCATCCCGATCGCGTTCTTCGCCATGGCCACCGGTGAGTACCCGACGAGCCCATCAAAGCCAAGGCCCGGAATGTGCAGCACCTCTTCCGGTTTCAGCAATACGGAACCGGTGTCTTTTCGGTACACATAAAAGAGCTGGCCTTTCGCGTCCCGATCCACGGTCATCCGATCCGGTAAGAGCGGATACAAGGCGAGCACCTGCCCTCGACCATCCCGGATAACTTGCGCGTAGGCATTGCCCCACAAAAGCAGGTGACTGACCATCGTTTCCCGGAACACAAACGAGGTCATCTCCGGGTTCGGTTCATCGTGCAGCATAAAATACAGCGGATGATCGAAGGCTTTGTCTTTGCCGTTGTCGGTGTGCGTATACACATGCAGCGGCAGGCTGGCGATGGTTTCTGCCAGGACCCGCACGCAGGCATACACGGCGGTCGTCTGCATCGCCGTTGTTTCATTGACACTCTTGCCACTGGAGCTCCCGCCAAAGAAGAAGCTGTACGTACTGCCAAACAAGCTGTTCTTCGGGCTCGCTCTTGACGGAAACAACTTGTTTAAGAACGGAATATTCATAGCAACCTCCTGATTTTCGGCATAAAAAAAGCACCTCCGTTTGGGGAGATGCTGGATTAAGCAGTTCACAATTGACCCTTCTATCTCTATCTCTTACACTGAAATCATCTCATTAAAAGAAAGGTCGTGGATAACATGGTCATTACAGCACTTATGCCTGTATCCGGAATTGTAGCCAGTTGGCCGGAAACGAAACCCGTCATCCTTCATTTTGGAATCCCTCACGAATCAAATAAAGCTTTGCAGGAACACACCTCCGGGGAAGATTTGGCTCAACTAATCTCGGAATTGAATGAGGTCATTGGCAGTTCGAATATCACATGTGTCAACGGCGGTTGACGTGTTCAATAAAGACGCAGTTTGCGTCTATTCCGATTTATAAAAAAAGAATCCCGCGATCCTCGTACACGCTTGCCTTGTCTTCGTTCCGAATCGCACGGTCCAAGGCCATGATGAGTGCGACTGCGCCATCGATCCGTTCAGTACTCTTTTCCTTATCAGGTTTAATGTTTCCTGCCGGATCGGTCTTCACAAAGATGTTGTCCATCATCCAGCGAAGGACCGGGTGATTACCATGCTGGATCTTCTCTTCAAGGGTCAGTTTCATGAGCTCTTTCGAAGGCGGGCTCATATCCTTATAGCCCTGACCAAATGGGATGACGTTAAAGCCCATGCCTTCTAAGTTCTGAACCATCTGCACGGCGCCCCAGCGGTCGAAGGCAATTTCTTTGATGTTGTACTTGGTACCCAGCTCTTCAATGAACGTTTCAATAAAGCCGTAATGGACCACGTTTCCTTCAGTTGTCTGGAGATGCCCCTGTTGTTCCCAAATGTCGTACGGCACATGGTCACGCCGTACACGCTGCTTCAAGTTCTCATCAGGCACCCAAAAATGCGGGAGGACAATGTAATTCTCATCCTCCGTCCGCGGCGGAAACAGAAGCACAAAAGCCGTTACGTCAGTGGTACTCGATAAGTCCAACCCGCCATAACAGACCCGTCCTTTCAAACTTTCCGGATCCACGTCCGTGCCACACGCATCCCATTTCTCCATCGGCATCCAGCGGGTCGACTGCTTCACCCACTGATTCAACCGCAGCTGCCGAAACAGGTTCTCCTCCGCCGGGTTCTCACGGGCACTCTGAAACGCGATCCGCACCTTTTCAATGTCGATGGTGTGCCCGAGGGACGGGTTGGCTTTGTACCAGTTCGCCTCATCCGCCCAATCATCGTCATCGGCAATCCCGTAGATCACCGGATAAAAGCTTGGGTCGACCTTGCGGCCTTCCAGGATATCCTTTGCCTTTTGATGCACTTCATAACAGATCGAGTTGCGATCATTCCCAGCTGTGGTGATTAAGAAAAAAAGCGGCTGGTTCCGAGCATCCCCCGATCCCTTGGTCATGACGTCATACAAATCGCGATTCGGCTGGGCGTGCAGTTCATCGAAGATTACCGCATGGACGTTTAGGCCGTGCTTCGTGAACGCTTCTGCGGAGAGCACTTGATAGAAACTGTTCGTCGGTTTATACACGAGGCGCTTCATCGACATCACCGGTTTGATGTGTTTCCGTAAAGCAGGGGATTGTTCTACCATTTCCACGGCGACATCAAAGACGATGGAGGCTTGTTGGCGGTCAGAGGCACAGCCATAAACTTCCGCACCCCATTCGGCATCGCCACAGGTCATGAGCAGCGCGATGGCCGCAGCCAGTTCACTGTTATGGGTCGGGACCATGGATCGTCCTGCCAGATAGAGTCTTGAAGGACTGTCCACTTGAATACATTTAACAGGAACTGAATCTACTGGCTTTATTTCAATAATGGTTCGAAATGAATTACGGGTTGGCTTATCAGGATCGACCTTTAAACGATTTATTTTTCTAGACAAAGAAAAAACAGGGTTTCCCCTGTATGAATAAAACATGATTCGATATTTCGGTCCACAATCTTTCCCCCGTAAAGTCGCTCTACTTTCAATGACTGAACATTTCATCCCTAAACTTCGGATCAACTCTGATACATCTTTTGATAACTGCAAACTGACTGTTGTGTATTCACACTGACCACGTTTGGAGACATAGCCGTCCGAATCCATTAACCCCTGCAGTAAAGCCATCCTTTGTTTAATTGAAGCTCTCAGATACTCTTCAGGAATGTGTTTGTTTGTAAATAAATTCATTTTCCTCATTTTGGCCTGCCATGAATCATTTCTTGCCGCTTGTGTACGATCACCCTCCCCAAAAGCAAAATGAATACTACCCGTTCCACTTGATTTCCATACTCTCAAAGGAACTCCTGACTTCTTAACACGTTCAGCTATCTCCAAATCTTTATCATTACAGAAGAAACTCGCATTATAACTGTTGCCGTCAGCTAGCCATACTCCTAAAACATAAGGAGGGATTAAAAGATCCTTCTCGGGTAATCGAAGAGGTTCAGGATTTACAATACGATGGCAATATCCAGTACTGCAGGTCACTTTTGCAGCCAGTTCTTTCGTGGTTGAAATACGAGAATCGTATTCTGGAAAGAAACTATTGGTTTGCCACAAATGCTCTTCATCTGCAATGATCGTTGAATCATCAGAAAATCGCACTTCATAACAGGGCCTCTGATTCATGATATCTGTGCAGGCTACTACATGACAAGGCTGTCCATTTTCATCAAACACCGTATCACCTGGTATCAAATCACGCATCAATTTCCAGCCATCTGGCGTCGGGATCGGCGTATCGATAGCAAGGGCCTTGCCATTCTTTTTTGGTATTTCTACATATGCTGTATTATATTGCCTATAACCATTTTCCTTCACCGTCCCAAATACGTCCCGAATGATCTGATCCTGCCACGGAAGGAGGTCAAAAGGAACGCCGCGCCACTGACCTTTCGTATGCTTTAAGCAATTAATAAAGTTCACGGCGTGATCTGCTTTCGCCTTGTCATACATCCTTCCCGCCTCCTTTAAACAGCATCAGTTCCATCGGGTCACTGGATTCCATTGGCTTATCCGCGGTGATCCGGCTTCTTGAAGATGGCGTCAAGCCAAACTGTTCACAGAAGCGGTTCATGATTTTCAAGTAACTCTGGGCGATGGACACCTGAGGGACCTGTTGCCAGTAGCCCGATGGCGTCTTGACGATCGTCCCGTGCTTCGTGATGAATTCCTCCGCCTCTTTCCACCGCGCATAGGCTTGGCAGTAGCCGGCAAAGGCCGCCATATCCACTTCCGTTAAAATCCCCAGCTGTTCGAGCTGTTTCACCATCCGTCGCCATTCCTTCTTCGCCTCAGGTTCGAGCCAAGACGGGCAGCGGGGTGCTTTCTTTTCGGGTTTCGGTTCATGCGGGTTTAGGTCCCGCTTCCCCGGATTCCCTTCCAGTGCTTTTAATGCCGTTGGCTTCGGTTTTCGTCCCCGTTGCGTCATCAGGTCCACCTCCTCTCTATGGAAAAGAGCCCGCCCTATTGGACAGACTCGCTAACAACATTACCCCTCGTATTTCTCTCGCATCTCTTCAATCCAGTCATACAGTTCATCGTCCCGTGCAAGCAGATCACCGTGCCCATTCCAAAATTCATCGAGCTCATCGATTGTATCAAGGAGCGATACAATGAAAGGCTTCGCTTCTAGTTCACCGAAGACCCCTTCTTTCTCAAGCAGCGTTACGTATAGGCCGTAAAGCATCTGTTCAAAGGTTTCTCGTTCCATCTCACTCACCGCCCTTTCGGAAAGCTGCGTTCCCTTCAACATTTGCAAGGAGCGTCTTTCGCACATCCTTGTAATCAGGCCCGTTCATGCCCATGCGAATGAGCCAGGTGCGGAGGCTGTATTTCGGGTTATCTTCTTGCGCCCGCTTCACCCGCACACGCTTTTGAGCAAGGACCGTCCGATTGATGACGTCAGCCAGGTGAACCCAGGCATTCGCGTAGGCCGGGTCCTCGATCGGCGTGTCCACTCGAACGGTGAGGATATCCTTGTCCGGATCAATGGCGATCCTCGGGTACATTTCTTCTCCAAAGGCTCTGGTCCACTCGGCCAGCTGCGGAATGCTCTCAAGATCCTCCTGTTGAAAAGCGTCCAGTGCTTCCTCA
Source organism: [Bacillus] selenitireducens MLS10 (assembly GCF_000093085.1). Lineage (GTDB taxonomy): Bacteria > Bacillota > Bacilli > Bacillales > Salisediminibacteriaceae > Salisediminibacterium > Salisediminibacterium selenitireducens. The sequence continues at coordinate 3,247,635 of NC_014219.1, forward strand.
TTCAAGGGGACCGCTTCGTGCTTAAAGGCCATGGCGATCAAATGCCCTTTACTGGCAATCGTCGCAATCCAGTTTTTCAAGGTTTGCGGGGTATGGGCTTCCAAAGGGAAGGTCACTTCAATGTAGTTGGAATCGCTATCCGCATCCAGCTCAACCACCGGTTCTTCCTTTGGCGCTGGCGCTTCTTGTTCTGAGGCTATTACCTCATCCATCGTAAGCTCCCGCCCTTCTTTGTTCGTGATGATCCCTTGCCGGTCAATGGTGTACGTGTCTTTCGCGGTTTCAATCTCGTAAGCAAATGTCGGGACGTTTAAGTAACGCGGCTTCACTCCCAGTGTGTCTCCTAGCTTCTTGACCATGGCTTTTCGTTCCATTTCAATCGCCTCCTGTGTTTTGGTAGTCTATCTATCACTTATCACAGGAGGAATAGCAACACATTTCTCGGCACAGAACGAAAAAAGAGCAAGCCGGGAATGGCTCACTCTGGATCGATCTCAATGGCAATACTGCGGGGATAATCGTAGCCTTCGCTGTTCACCAAGTACCGCTCGGGTCGCGTCTTGCAGCTCACCCGTACGCAGCGGATCCTTCCATATAGATCCTCGCCACCATCGTACGGTGACACCCAGGACTGATCAGCCAAGAAGTCCCGTTCGAAAGCGGCGAAGGCTCCCTCGTCCAGTTCCTCTTCTCTTTCAACAACATAGGATTGCGTCGGGTAGTTGGTTCGCCTCGCCTCTTCCGTCAGTTCCAACAGTTCCTGCTTATCCAGCACCTTCCGTCCAAACCATGCTTGCATCTCGCATCCCTCATTTACCGGTATTCCTTGAAACGTGCTTCTCAAGGTATGACGTATAGTGCCATACACCCCTGGGGATAGCAACGGCATCACGAGCATATACAAAATAACTAACGCTGTTCAGTTAGTTGGGTTCTTCAATCCGATTCACGCCCATCATCATCAGGGGAAACCGTGATAATGAACCCAACATAACTCCCAGTTAGTGAGGTTTTAACTGCCCCTTGTCCCGCTATTCAAGGATCGGCTCTGGTAGCTTCACATCCTCATACGTAAAAGCTTTCCCATCCCGAATCAATGTTACGTCATCAGTTCGTTCTTTAAAGTCTATATATCGTTTCACAATTACATCCGCATACTTCGGATCTAATTCAATCAACCTCGCGATCCGGTTCGTCTGTTCGCAGGCCATCATGGTTGAGCCGCTTCCACCGAAGGGATCCAGGACAATGCAGTTGGAGAGACTGCTGTTTTGAATCGGATAGGCGCACAAGGCCACCGGCTTCATCGTCGGATGCAAGTCACTTTTGGACGGTCGGTCGAAGTGCCAGAGCGTGCTTTGCTTTCGGTCCCCGTACCATTCATGCTTGCCGTCCTGTCGCCAACCAAACAAGACCGGTTCATGTTTCCACTGGTACGGGCTCCGCCCCAGTACGAGGCTTTGTTTCGCCCAAATGCACACACCGGATAAATAGAAGCCTGCATCCTTGAAAGCTTTTCTGAAGTTATAGCCTTCCGTATCGGCGTGGAACACATAGATCGATGCGTCCTTCGCCATGACGGTTTTCATATTCTGATAGGCTTTTAAAAGAAAGCTATAAAAATCACCATCTTCTTGTTTGTCATTTTGAATCGAACCGGCCTTTGAACTATAATTTACATTATATGGAGGATCGGTAACAACAAGATTGGCCTCTTCTCCGCCCATTAATGCCGCATATACATCCGGATCCGTGCTGTCCCCGCAGATCAGTTTGTGCCTGCCAAGCTGCCACACGTCACCGGGCTGGGTGATCGTCTCTTCCTGTAACGCCGCGTCCACATCAAAGTCATCTTCATCGATGGCCTTGTCATGGACTTCGTTAAAGAGCTGATCGATCTCTGGGGGATCAAAACCGGTGATGCCGATATCAATGTCGGTCGACTGTAAATCCTCAATCAGCTCAACCAAGAGATCCTTGTTCCATTCACCGCTGATTTTGTTCAAAGCGATGTTCAAGGCTTTCTCTTTCGTTTTATCAATGTCAATGACGACGCAATCAATCTCATCGTAGCCGAGGGTTTTCAACACCGTCAGCCTTTGATGCCCCCCAATCACCGTATGGTCCGCGTTCACAATCACCGGATCCACATAGCCAAACGTCTCAATGCTCGTCTTAATTTTTTCAAACTCGGCATCCCCAGGCTTCAGTTGCTTTCGCGGGTTATAGCCTGCCGGGATCAGTTCTTCAATCGCTAGTTTTTGAAAGTCCATCTGTATTCCCTCCAAATCGTGATTCGATGTAGCACTCGTGTGTGCAGTATTTCCGTTTCGCATTGCCATAAGTCGTGAAGGCCGTCTGACAGGTAGGGCAGGTGAATTCATAGGTGGCTTTTCGGGCTCTTTCCTCCGGGTGCTTCTCCCACCAGGCATGGCGGCACGCGTGTGAACAAAACTTCCGCATGCGGCCTTTCTCTTTCTGTTCAATCTTTTTGCTGCAATGCTGGCAACGTAGATGACGCTTCTTCTGTTCTTCGATGTTCAATGCGACGACTTCGGCATTTCCCGTCAGACCGTTCCTTCGACAATACATCCGAACGGCATCACGGGACTTTCCCAGCACCGTCGCAATTGCTTTATAGCCGCTTCCCTTCTGCCGCATCTCAAAAATCAACTGTTCTTCCTGCTCGGTCACTGGCCTTCACTCCTTTCTGCGGACACGTATCACGCAATATTAATCGTTTACAGTATTTCAATGGCTGAAATGCCTCTATATCAAGGGTTTCACGGTCCCTTTGTTTTCTTATCCTTCTTATCATCCCTTTATGCTTCAAGGATCCGGCCGCTCTCTCTTCCGCGACTTTGCACCTTTTCACAAAATGAAAACCCCTGAACCAAAGATGGCTCAAGGGCTCAGGGCTGAAATGACGCGCTTTGGGTCAACCCCCTCTAACGAATTACGCGAAAATTTGAGCGACGGGGGGCGGCGGTCCCTTGGGGCGCAAGGGTTTGCGATTCACACCCCCCTACCCCTCCCGACCCCCCTGCCGTTTGGCCTAGTAGACCGGACGTTGATCCTCCAACCGTGTTTTCCTGTCGTGACAAGGTTTACAGAGGGTCTGCCAGTTGTCCTCGTCCCAGAACAGGGACCTTTGCCCCCGGTGGGGTATTTTGTGGTCCACCACGGTCCCCGGCACCACCCGGCCAGCCTGTTCACACCGGACACAGAGCGGGTGGCGGTTCAGGTAATGCTTCCGAGCCTTGCGCCATCGGCTGTCGTAGCCACGGCTCGCAGCGCTCGGTCGCTCGGGGTTCGCCTTCGCATGTGCATCGCAGTAAGGACCGTCGGAGACGTTCGGACAGTTCGGATGCTTGCAGGGGCTCTTCGGTCGCTTCGGCATTCGCTTCTCACCTCTCATTGGCGTTGGGCATAGAAAAAGGCCCTCAGCCAATTGGCGAAGGACCTGCATCAAGAATGGTGCGTGGCCGGAGAATCGAAACGATCTAGCACCGGCTCATCCTACAACATATGGTGTTCTCGACTTTTCCATACCTCAACATCTATATTATATCGCAGGTGAAGGGTGACATTCAATGACATTTAGTGACACCTTTATTTTCCAATTCACGTAACGCTCTTCCGTGCATTCGATATACAGTTCGAATATCGCAACACAGCACCTCAGCTACTTCCTCCCAATTGCGGTTGTCTAAATAACGCATTTCCAAGAGAAGCTGGTCAGTTAAACTATCGAGTGTTTTGATCGCTGACAGTATATCCCGTTTGACCTCGATCAAGCGGTCAATGTCATCATTGATTTCCTTACCCAGTGCCAGCATTTCAACGATTGATGCTTCCATTCGACTGTTCTCTTGCTGGCCACCATAAACCTGAACATCCTTGTACGTTGTTGTAACCTTGAGGGCAAGATCTTTTACCCGCCCTTGCTGCTTTACTTTTGTTGAGATTAGCTGATCAAGCCAGTTCGCCTGCGATAAAAAAGTTTTAATATCCATCTCGTCCCTCCTCTACGCCGTCCCGTTCTTGTAAAAGCCTGCCCCAATCTGTCCGTTTAAATATTTCTCATGAATCGCATCGCGGTGCATAGGTTCCAGCGTTTCTATAATCGCCAGGCTCTCTGCTCGCTCCTGCATGACCTGTTCTTCCGTTTTGCAAAAGCCACAACTTGATCCTTCGCAGCGGTTGATGTCTAAGATGCGGCATTTTCCGCTTTTGTATGCAAAGCACGTCTTCGCTCGTTCATCCATGGTTCACACCACCTTTCAACCACTCGCACGTCGTGGTCAGATGATAGATCGGTTTCCCTTTTGATCTGGCCATGCGGATGTCCTGCATCATCTCCTCTGAGATCGACTTCCCGAACACCCACACTTCATCGGCCTGAGCCATGAACGAGCGGCGGATCCGCTTCAACATCAGCTCATCTTGATCATCCAAGGATTCGGCAAACGATCGGAAGTTGAGTCTTGGCAGAAGCGGCAGCTTATTCTTCGCCAGTGCAAAGCGGATGAACCGATCCGCTCGGATGTCGTAAATCTCCTGCTCGGTCACGTCCTGACAAATGATATAGACCTGTCCCTTCAAAGGCGACGGTTCTTTGTCGATGTTTTGAAACGCTTGATAGGGCGTTGGATCGTAATAATGGCGTTGATTAAACTTATTAATTTTCATTGGTGTTTACCTCCTTTAATGTGTGCCGCTTTGCTTTGACCGCTGCGATCAAGGCTTCCTGGCTTGTATCTTTTTGTTTCAAAGCCGCCATCACCCGCTCATCCATCGTGCCTTTCGTGATCAGATGATGAACGACGACCGTTTCCGTTTGACCTTGCCGATGCAATCTCGCATTGGCCTGTTGATAGAGTTCGAGGCTCCAATTGAGTCCGAACCAGACCATCACGTGGCCACCTGCCTGTAAGTTCAAACCATGACCAGCGGAAGCGGGGTGGGCCAGTAACACCGGCACATTGCCTTTGTTCCAGTCTCGAATGTCCTGATCGGTCTTTAACACCCGTGGTTTAAAAGCTTTCAAATGCTTCAGGATCCGGTCCCGGTCATGCTGGTAGTTGTAATAGACCAGCACCGGTTTCCCGTTCGCCGATTCAATCAATTCTTTCAACGCTTCCAGCTTCTCATCGTGGACTTCCTGCACATCACCTGTTTCATCATAGATCGCCCCATTCGCCAGTTGAAGGAGCTTGTTCGCGACCACCGCTGCGGATCCCGCTAAGACATCCGCATCCTCAAACGCAAGCAACCATTCTTTTTCAAGTTGTGTATACGCCCGCTTCGCTTTTGGAGGCAGTTCAACCGGGACCGTGTTATCGATCCGCTCCGGGACATCCAGATAATCAGAGGCTTTCATGCTAATACAGAGATCTTCGAGCAGCTCATAAATCTGGTGCTCTGATCCTTCTTTTAGTTTCCAAGAAAAGATCGTCTGTTGGTTTCGTTTATCGGGTAAGAAGTACCGCTCCCTGAATCCAGAGAAAGTCCGACCGAGCCGCTCCCCCTGATCAAGCAGATAGATTTGTGGCCATAGGTCCAACAAGCTGTTCGGCGACGGGGTCCCCGTAAGCCCAACAAGCCGTTTGATAAAAGGGCGCACCTTCTTTAGCGATCTGAACCGCTTGGCCTTTGACGACTTGAAACTTGAGAGCTCGTCGATCACGACCATATCAAAGAGCCAGTCCTTGCCCAGGTAATCCACGAGCCAGGTCACGTTCTCCCGGTTGATCACCGCCACTTGGCCCACATCATCAAGGGCCGCTTTTCGTTCTTTCAAGGATCCGAGGATCTTCGTCACCTTAAGGTCGTTCAAATGTGACCACTTCTCCACTTCTTCGGTCCACGTCACCCTCGCTACTCGGAGCGGTGCAATGATCAAGACCCGAGAGACATCAAAGTAGTCGTATAGTAAGTCATCAATGGCAGTCAGGGTAATCACCGTTTTGCCCATGCCCATGTCCAAGAACAGACCGGCATAGGCGCGCTCCATCATCCACGTCTTGGCCATTTCCTGGTAATGGTACGGTGTGTAGTTCATAACAACCACCTCTCAGCCAGCCAAGCCCCCAACCGCTCATTCGAGTCAATCACAGCCACATCACAACCTAATTGTCGGAGCTGTTCATGCCGTTTCACTTGCAGCGGTCGGGGCTTGCCACCAGGTCTTTTCATCTCCACGAAGGCTACTCTTCCACCGGGTAAGATCGCCAGCCGATCCGGGATCCCTGCATAGCCTGGCGTGATCAATTTCAGTGCCAATCCTCCGTGGTTCAGGACCGCTCGTTTAAAGGTTTGTTCAAGTTTCTGTTCTTCCATGCTAACCACCTCATTAGTCTTCGATTTCCTAGGTGTCAACTTTCTCAATCAGGAGAATGTTGCGCACGGAAATCCTTTCATATCAACGGTTACAAGCGTTTTTTTCGAGGTGTCAACATTCTATAGCCATTTTCTAGAGAGCTATAGAAATAAAGGGTGTATACGCATTTCTATATCTATACCTAATCTAAAACCCTCAATAGTAAAAAGAATGTTGACAATGTTGACAAAGGGTGTTGAACCGTTGACTGGCAAGGACTTTCCCGTCAACATTCTCCCCAAATTTAATGTTTATGATGTTGCGCTTTGTTGACGCCTAAACCCTCTTTGTCTGCCATAGCGATTACCAAATCGGAGTAGACTGACGCGTTCCCAGCCATGAGTGTTGGTGATGACCCCGTTGATTTCTTTTGCATTGTACTTGGTCATCGATGATACATCCCGTTGGAACCATTCTTCCCAAACCATCTGCGCACACACCTTATCCAGTTTCATCATTGGTTTGGATGGGGTGGATGCATTCCCTGCATGTAGATAGGAGCGTCGTTCATTCAAGTCCAGCTCATGCCAATCGTTCGGCACCTCCATATCCAGATACACTCTCACAGCTTCTGCAATCGGAGACTCCTGCGTGTGTGCCATCTGAAGTTCACTTGCCTTTTCATCCATCTCTTTCGATAAGGCAAGAGACATGCCTGAGCGATAACTCTGAACAGCCTCTGCCCAGACTTGATCAACTTCATCAGACGTAAGATCCACCCACATGTTCTTGGAACCGCCGCCTTCTACAACAACAGGTAGGAAACGACGATTACCCGTTGGATCATTTAGAAAATCATAGTCATTGGTACTTCCAAAAAAGACACATTGTCTTTTGAATGTTTCAACATGCCTGCCGTATGCTGGCCGAAAGGCATCGACCCCTTTTGAAATATAGTGTTTAACCGCTTCAACATCCGCCTTCCGGGTCGCTGTCAATTCGGCAATTTCCATGATCCAGACACCTTGCAGCTGTTCAAACGCTTCTTTTCCTTTGACCGTAATCAATGAATCTGAGTGCCAGTCTCTTCCCAATAACTTTATAATCTGGCTTTTTCCAATCCCTTGAGGGCCAATCAAGACGACACAGTAGTCAAATTTAATACCGGGTTCGAAGATCCGAGCGACCGCAGCGGTCAGGATCAATCTTGTAAATGTACGAATGGTATCCGAGTCATCTGCGCCTAAATAATCGATGAAGAGCGTATCGATTCGTTCCTGACCGTCCCACTCTAAACCGTTTAAATAATCTCTGACAGGGTGGTACGCATGATCGACAACCACCTCTGTCCATGCATCCGAAATAATGGACGGCCCTTTGATCTGATAGATTTTACTCAAGTAATTTCGAAGCCCTGCATCATCGGCGTCCACCCAATATTCCCCGCGCTCAAGGCTTCGCCATGGAAGGTCTCGCAAAACGGTGTAACGATGCTGAAAATCGTTTTTCGCAACCGTATTGATCAGTCGCGGATCATTCTTCAAGATCATCTCGACATTCGCTGCGTTCGAAATGAAACGTCCCTTTGCATCGAACTGCAGCTCCTGGAGCCATTCCTGGTCGTCATCATCGTCTTCATCGCCAAAGTCCAACTTTGCCTCATTGAGCCGCTCCTTCCCCATTAACAAGGCCACTTCTTTATCCGCCAAGGCTTCATCAACCATGGCCATATAAGAGGGGAGTCGTGTCACAGGCGTATTCGGGTCTGCATCTACGTCCAGATCCCCGAACTTATGAAGCCGGAGAAGATCAAACGCATTACAGAGCTTACCTCCGACGGGGTCTGATGCATGGTGGGAATAGGCGAAGTCACCGTCCTGATACACAACCAGTCCGCCTGCCGTTGTCCCGTCGAAGTAGCTGTACCGGTTCGGATCCTCCGTGGCTTGGTACGTTTTCGGTAAAAACGTCTCGATCACTTCATGGATCGTATACGTTCGACAAAAGGCCCCGACGACACCCGGCTTTGACCGTGGATCGCCTTGTTTTTCGGCCATCTTGTGCCGTTTATTGATCTCACGAGAGCTCTCCGGCCAGAAAGAAGAGTCCCGCCAATTCGAGTAACTGTTTAAGATCTCGTCTGGATTGAGCCACTCGGCGTCAATAAAGTCTGAGAGGAACTCGCCATCTTTCGATGTTGAGGGCCAGTACATGAGCCGCTGCGGTTCGTAGGTCGAATCATCAAACTGATCGATCCCGAGCTGATCGGCGATCTTCCGGGCAATCGGGACATATTCCTCTGCCGTCACGGCCCGCTTCAGCGGAATGATGAGCCGCATGCGAGGGCTCGACGCTCGGTGTTTATGCGTCGTGTACATCGCACACGCGTGGCCAAATAACAGCTTCACCGTTTCCCACAAATCCCCGGCAACTTGATCGGCATCCAAGGTGACGAGGTGTCGCCAGGCAACCGAATCACCGCCGCGTTTGCCTTTTAACAGCGTCCCACCTACGAAGCCTCCGACATCTTTCAAGTCATCCTGTTTCATTTTCGGTAGCCGCGTATATTCACTGCACGTTTCATAGGTTCTTGCCGTCTGCAGGATCCGTTTCACGAACTGCGACCACTGCATCTCTTTGTTTTTCCAATTCATTTCTTTCCGGCTCCGCCCGATGGCGATGGTGATCGTCCCATCATGGTCCAGGTTTGGAGCTTTATGATCATCCTTTTTCATCCGCTTCACGTCCTCTCGCGACGAGGGTGGTGAGGCCCTTTTGGGCCCCACTCAAATCACCGCTCAGTGCTTGTCCTTTTAACGTCTGTCGCTCCTGCGTTGTCAGTTCGTCTTGGAATAACTTCAAGACTCTTAAGAAATGCCGGGTTTCTCTTGATGCATACCTTTTCGTTTTTAGGACCCCCCGGAACGTTTCGTTACCTAGGGGTCTATGATCAGAGAATTGGTTCATGGTTTTAACCTCCTCGGTCCCTATCCAAAAGGGAGGTACCGTTAATCTTTCTTGTAATAGCCCGTTTCAAAGCTGTCGGCGTTCATCGGAAGTCCTGGTGCCCAGTCGATCGGTTCACTCATGATTCGTTCAATGTCAGCTTTGGCATCCTGCTCATTTGGTACTTCGATGACCACTTCGTCATGGACGTGGAAGCGGATCTGATAACCCGCTGCGTCCAGTCGAAGCATCGCCTCTGCCAAACAATCACGAGCTATGGCTTGCACCATATTCTCCGCAATTTTGCCCCCATATGTGCTGATCCGTCCCCATTGTTTTGAACCTTGCATGACGCCTTCATAGGTGATCTCTTCACGACCGAAGCGTTCATCAATGCCGATCTGGGGTCGCACATAAGAGAGGGATCGACCAGAAGGCAATCGGGCTCGAAGTAAGCCACTGCCACCGTAGAATTGAATGCCGCTCTTCGCCGTCACAACCTTCTGCCACTTCACAGCTTCAAAGGCAGATTTCTCAAGGTCGTACCAGAGGTTCACAATGTTTGGATTGGCCTTCCGCCACGCTTTCACGAGGGCTGGGAGTTCGTCTTCGGAGAGCCCCATCTCAAGCGCACCCATCTGTGTTAACGCTCCTTTCGCACCGCCGTAACCAAGGGCGAGCTCCGCTATCTTCCCTTTTTGTCTTAGGGGACTAGCCTTCGTAATCTCTTCAATTGGGACCCCGAACATCTGCGAAGCCGATGCCTCATAGATCTTGCCGTGTCCTTCAAAGACCTTCATCCGCCAGCGTTCACCGGCGAGCCAGGCAATGACTCGCGCTTCGATTGCGGAAAAATCCGAGACGACGAAGCGGTACCCTTTTTTCGGAATAAAAGCCGTTCGGGTCAGCTGCGAGAGGAGATCAGCCAAGGATCCATATAAGGTTGTGATCAACTCGTAGTTACCTGTTTTCACAAGCTGCCGGGCTTCGTCCAAATCGCCAATCCGGTGCTTAGGGAGGTTGTGTGCTTGTACGATTCTTCCTGCCCAACGCCCCGTGCGGTTGGCTCCGTAAAACTGAAGGAGCCCCCGGATATGACCGTCTTTGCAAATGGAGCGGTCCATCGCTTCGTACTTTTTGACCGACGTTTTCGACATCATCTGGCGGAGGATTAACACCCGCCTTACGTCTCCAGGCAAATCCGTCTGTAATAAGTCGCTGACCTGCTTCTTCGCAAGCCCGCTCGTTTCAATACCTCTTGAAGTGAGCCAGTCGCGAAGCTGTGCCACGCTGTTCGGATTCTCCAGTCCCGTGATCTGTTTCGCTTCTTCCAGCAACAGCGCCTGTTCCTTTGCATCCAGTTGAATCGCTTGTCGAACAAGATCGGTATCGATCCTGACCCCTTCATCATTCATCCGTTGATCCAGCTCCCAGAGCCGTTGTTCTTTCTCTGGGATTGGATTCGAAGCCAGTCTTTTCCGTAACGCCCGCTCCACCTCAACGTCTTGTCGGCAATATGCTTTATACGCGTGCCATTTTTCCAAGTCATGTTCTGGCAGATTCCTCGTTCGATGCCCGTTGCTGGCTGTTGGTTTACACGGCACTGAAAAGTAACGAATCAGTGCTTTACCGGCGTTATCCTTTTGATCCCCGAGATTCAGCACATTCGCCACCCCGTCCAAGTGACCGGGTAGACCCAACGTCAATGCATGAACCGATGAGCAGTGCCACTGTTCGGTCGGCATCGGTTGATTGAGATAGGCCGCCAAGCAGGTCCGTTCAAAATTTGCATTGTAAGCTGTTTTCATAATGCTTGGATCAATCAAAGCTTTCAGGACGGTAGTCGGAATTGGCTCATCTTGTACCAAATCAACGACAATGACTTCTTCATCATCAAAGGCATATGCCAGGAGGAGGATCGTAAAGCCCTCCCCTTCCGCATACGCGTAGACACCGGACTCTTTCAGATCAACATTTGAGAAGGTCTCAATATCGATCGAAAGAACCGACGGATTAGCCGAGGACATCATGGATCGACTCATCCTCATCATCCGCAAAGTCCTTTTCGGCACTGACGCGCCCACCTAAAGGTTCGCCATCTTCGGTTTTCATGAGGTTTTGCAGCCCGGCGGAGACGCCTTTGTTGCCGTTGACGTTGTAGACGTAAAAGTTCAAACTCGCACGTCCGTAGCAACCGGAATAAAATTCACTCGGGTTCATGAGATCTTCACGGTCTGGCCCCACAATGCCAGGCTTCATCTTATCTGAAGCATTAATGAAGTAGCTGTTCTCATATGCCGGATCATCGGGACGATCGGTGTCTCCATCACGAAGCGGAGATTTGACGTTTGAGGGTACCTTACCACCGAACCGGTCCTTCTGTTCTTCGATCGTTTCTTTGATCGCAGCTTGGATCTTTTGGATCGTTGCCGTGTGTGATTTGGGAATGATGATCGAGACCGAGTATTTCGGCTCTCCTCCTTTCACGCTCACCGGCTCATGGACGTTAGCGTAGCTGAATCGAACAGGTTGTTGAGTGGTTCCGATTTTAATTTTCGTCATTGAAATTCCTCCTTAGTTTTGAAAGTCTTCCGCAGCGGATGGTTTAGCTGCCGGGCGACTGTCTTCGGTTTCAACCAGTTTTAACTTCCCTGGGGTCTTCGTAATGAGATGACCCACAAGATCTTGAAACGTCTTCTTCCCAAGCATTTTCTCCATATTCGTGATGGGCTTGAGGGTCTGTTTGAAAAGCTGATGCTCTTCCATCCCGGCTTCTTTCAAGGTGCTGATGATTGCTTTTTCATCGGTGTAAACCCGACTGCCTCTACCCTGAACAAGCTTCATCCCTGGCCATTTCTTGTTCTCTTTCATTGCGGTTTTAAGTGCATATTCCTGAACTTGCTTGGCCCAATTAACAAGCTCATCCACTTCACGTAAAACTTGGGAGACCTCTTCATCTGTCAATAGCGGCGGTTCTTTGAAATCCAAACATGCGAGTTTCTGACGTTCTTCTGCACGGGCGCGGCAGGTTGCACTCACCTTGCAGAACTGGCAATGGGCGCCAGGCAGGAACTCACCCAGACCGTTAAAAGCGAGCTCTGCTTTAGGTTTCACTTCAGTCTCCGCCCACTCAAGTAATGCGTCTGCGGTCATCTCATCCGTTGAAAGGTGATCCAATCTCGGTTGCACAATCGTCATTTGAACGGTGTCAATGTGATACAGAAAGCCATAACCATTCAACGCGCCCAATGCATACAACCGCATTTGTGGATTGCCTTCTGCATAGACCTTCACGCCTTCGCCGCCTTTTAAGTCGATGATTTCGAGGAGCCCATCAGTGACGATGAGCACATCTCCAGTTCCAAAGCCTTCCGGTACCCATGGACTGAAATCCACACGTTCTTCGATGCGCACCAAGGCGTCCGATTGCAAGGCCCTCGCTTCGTTGATCCGCTCAATCACCGTATCGACATACGCTTGGACCGCATCATCGATGGCCTGGGTGTAGAAAGGGGATTCACGTCGTTCCTTCTTCTCCTTCAAATACTGTTCTTCGTTCATCGTTTCCAAGTAGTGACCGAGGTATAATTCAGAGAGCTCATGCATGAAGGTTCCTTCTTCGGCGTAGAAACTGGTTGTATCCTCAATCTGTTCTGAGAGTTTCACGCTCGGTGGGCAGTTCATCCACCGGCTGGCGCCTGATGCCGAAAGCTTGGCATGAGCGCGACTTGCGTGGTTCATTACACGTCACCTTTCGCAGCGAGCGCTTTTGCCTGGGTGTGAAGGGCAGCGTACTGATCCTTTGGCACATCGGTGAGTCGCTCAACCCCAAATGTCTGAATCAGGGCTTTAACGTCTGCGGTTTTTCCTTGTTCCGCTAAAGTACGAAGCAAGGCTCTTAGTTCCTCCAGTGTTGGCTGTGAATCACTTTTGACCTTCTCTTCCGCTTTGGTTTCAGTTGGTTTTACTGGTTCCGGATTTGAATGGAGTGCGGCAACCAAATCCCGAATACTCCCGGCCACCCGCTCCAAATCCTCAGCGACGACGAGCGCTTTTTTCATTTGACTCATGTTCGTTGTCTCCTTTCATCTGGGCGTCCTCTTCTTGCATGCGTCGGGCCATCCGCTTCGTCACGATACTGATTGCCGTCAAGACGCCGACCATTTCTTCTCTCGTTTCTGTTTTGAGATCCTTTTGGTTCATGATTTTCACCTCCTTGTATTGGCCCCTCACTTCTTAGCCAACGGGAAGGGCATTTTGGTAACCCCTTTTTTGAAAAAAGATTTTTTTATTTTTTCCAACACGCGTTTCTGCCGTTTCACGACTGCGACGTGTGAGGTGTTTTGTTCTTTTCCAATTTGACGAGTGGTCTTCTCTTCAAAGAAATAATCCTCGATAAACTGTCGATCCTGTTCATTCAACTCATTCATTGCCTCTTGTAAGAGCGCCCGGGTTAAGTTATCGATGACCGTGGCCTCCACATCGGATCCGCTCGTAAAAGCCGAGCCATTATCTGTGAGCCGTTCAAAAGAATCCTCTTTGGCGGGTTTGAAGTGATAATGTTCACCATCAACGTCAATGCGTCCAACCTTGATATCTCTTTCGAGATACCTCGCCCGCCGATCCATTTGGTGATACTCCTTGTACATCTTTTCTGAAACCGGAACCTTCGTCTGCCCTACTTGAATGAATCTTGTCATGTCCATCTCCCTCTCAAGGCCCGGCTCAGGACATTGAAAGGGAGAGAAATAAAAAAAAGACCGGACACAGCCAACCTGAATAACAGTGATTCACACTGTCATCAGCTTTCGCTATGTCCGGCCTCTAGGTAGCTCTACACTCGACTCCATCGCTCGGTACCTTTTTTATTTCACATCACTTAGCGGTCATCAGATCAATCAAACTTCGAAAAGCTCTCATCATCCGACTCAGGCTATTCTGCGATGCCTCTCTCGGTATGTTGTCGCGGTAGAACTACCATGTTATGAACTTGTAAAACAAAAAAGGACCGCACCTAACCAGCTTGTTTGGCTGATCATGGTCCGGTCCCTAAGGTGATTGCAGCGGCTTGACGTACATCCCTTTCCGACTCGCGTTATTGATATTACATTTCAGCAGGCAGCTTGCACTTTCTTGTTACCAGGTTAACATCCCAAACTTTTTTACACCGTTGACACTTGGATTCAACAAAGCCGTAAGAATCCGTTCGAACTAACATCAACTTCAACTGACATTTCGGGCACTTCACAGCAACCTTCTGAGGTCTATCTGTCATTGTTGTTCCCCCTCGTGATTTGAGTTTGTACTGCTTGCCTTTATTCTATACAAGAACATATGTTCTGTAAAGACTGATTGTTACTGCCCTCTTATTCTGTGTTAGCTTTCCTTGCTATTGATAAACTGAAAACACAAACAACAAAACGTTAACTACACTTAATGGTGTATACAAAAAAATATGGTTACGCAAGATTACCTACACCTTCGATATCATACACTTAAAATAACACAACCAAGTCCCTCAATCAACTGTTTTTTCATAAATCATCCATATTTTCATTGACATATTAAAAAAGTATAGGAGTTGACGTTAATAAATTATCACTTTGAGTAATAATTTCATTTACTAAAGTTAATAAAAGGGGTAAAATATACTTTAAGAGAGGTGGTGTTTATGAATAACGAAAATCATTTCAATAAGACGTCGTTTGCCAGGCTGTTAGATCAAGCTAAAGGAAAAAGATCGATAAATCAGTACGCAAGAGATTGTGGGGTCAGCACTGCTCATATTTCAAGGTTTTTAAGAGAATTAGTGGATTCCCCTCCTGCACCTGAAACCATTTTAAAATTAGTGAGTAGCGCACATGGAGGTGTGACGTATGAGGAATTAATGGATGCTGCAGGACATTTTATTCATAAAGAAGAAACTGGATATGAAATATACCATAACGAAGAAAAAAATGATGATAGTCAATCAAATTCAGATGATTTCTATAAAATTAGGAGAAAAAATCACTTAGAGAGAAGAGAAAGAAGAAACAGAATATTCAAATTGAATATATTAACATACTTATATGATGAATCCTTAGAATTTAGAGAAATAAATGAGATAGATAATATCTGGAGAAGAAGAAATAGCTTATTTTTAGAAATAAAAAATCAAAGAAATATATTTTTATTTGAAGGCCCCTTACGTGATGAAATATCAGAAGACAAAAGGATGATCCATCACTTTATAAGAGTGCTTGACATGTATGGTGAAATAGCATTGAATGAATCACTCGATCCAAGCGATCGCTGTGTAATTGTAGTCGATCACCCAGATATTTTTGAAAGAATTCTTAGAAGAAAACCAAAATTATTAAATATAAATATTGATTTAATGCTTATTAATTCGAGAGAAGGAATTGTAGAGAGGAGTGAACCACTTTGCACAAACTTTACAGATTAAAAACATAAATACTACGCTCAACATTTCACATGTTAACCAAAATAAAAAAACAACAAAAATAAGCCCGCCAAACCACCTAATCACTCGGTAGCTTGACGGGCTTGAAATCCGTTTACGCTTCATTCTTTCTATTGTGCCTGCTTCTCATTCATCGCAATCATCATCTTCATAAGCTCTACTCTGCCGATTAAACGGATCTGATTGGATGCTGCGAGATTCTTTGCATTTGCCGTATAGTCAGCATTCGTGACCACCCAGGCTTCATCCGCTTTGTAATACGCTTTTGCAGAAGAAACCTCTTGAACTGCCTTAACGCCGACGTTTTTCTTATATCGCTTCGCCTGAACCGCGATGTGTTTCTTCCCATCACTCAAGATCAAATCAGCACCGTAATCGCCTCTTGCTGGCGTCTGTTGGACCTTATAGCCTTGTGATGAGAACAGCTCTCGCAAATACACATCAAACATGACCCCTGACATGACATCGATATCAGCCATACCTGATCTTCGAATCATTCTGAGATCAATGATTTCTTTTGCAAGTCGAATCCCAATCGGAACGGCAAACAACAAAAAGAGAAAGAACGTCACGCGAAGATCCGCGGTCAATACGTTCCAGAACAGTTCAAATCCAGGCATTCTCAATCACTCCCTCTGACAACTATGCATCCAGCAGAAGATTTATAGACCGCAGGTCTCAGTTAGTCACGTGCGTAAAGATCCCGTGTATATACTTTCTCTTTCACATCAAGTAAGTCATCAGACAGTCGGTTCGCCACAATGACGTCCGACTCTTCTTTGAACTTATCAAAGTCGTTGATGACTCGCGAATTATAAAACGTTTCTTCCTGAAGGGCCGGTTCAAAGACCACCACTTCCACGCCCTTCGCTTTGATCCGCTTCATAATGCCCTGAACCGCGGATTGGCGGAAGTTGTCGGAGTCCATCTTCATCGTTAACCGGTAGATGCCGACGATCTTTGGCTGACGTTGCAGAATCATATCCGCAATGTGGTCTTTACGCGTTCGGTTAGCATCCACAATGGCACCAATGATGTTATTCGGCACGTCTTCGTAGTTCGCCAAGAGTTGCTTTGTGTCCTTCGGCAAGCAGTACCCGCCGTAGCCAAATGATGGGTTATTATAATGGGTGCCGATGCGTGGATCCAGCCCAACACCATCAATGATCTGTTGAGTATTCAGGCCACGGACTTCAGCATATGAATCAAGCTCATTAAAGAATGAGACCCGCATGGCCAGGTACGTATTGGCAAAGAGCTTAATGGCTTCTGCTTCTGTAGAGCTCGTAAACAGCACATCAATGTTCTCTTTCAAAGCGCCTTGTTTCAACAGCTTCGCAAAAGTCTCCGCACGCTCAGACTGTTCACCCACAACGATTCGTGACGGGTAGAGGTTATCGTACAGCGCTTTCCCTTCACGTAAGAACTCCGGTGAGAAAATGACGTTCTCTGTATCGAATTTCTCACGAATCTCTTCCGTGTAGCCAACCGGAACTGTGGACTTGATTATCATCGTGGCGTCCGGATTAATTGCGAGCACATTGGCAATGACTGCTTCTACGGTTCTTGTATTAAAGTAGTTCTGAACCGGATCGTAATTCGTCGGTGTACTGATAATGACGTAATCTGCTTCGTTAAAAGCAGTGAAATTATCAGTTGTCGCTGTTAAGTTCAGTTCCTTATTAGCGAGGAAATCTTCGATCTCCGCGTCTTCAATCGGTGACTGACGATTGTTCACCATCTCCACCTTGTCTTTCATAATATCCAGTGCGATCACTTCGTTATGTTGAGCCAATAGGACAGCATTCGACAGTCCTACATAGCCCGTTCCTGCGACAGTAATTTTCATGTTCTGTTCTCCCCATTTCATCGTAAAAAAATATAAAAGAAAAAGGCCCTCAAAGAAGAGAGCCTTTCATCATGTGACGTTATAGTAATCCTTGTACCAGGCAACAAACTTCCCAAGCCCTTCATCAATAGTCGTAGTAGGTTTAAATCCGGTGTCTCTTGACAGTTCATCAATATCCGCGTACGTCGCTTTGACGTCCCCCGGTTGCATTGGCAAATACTCTTTCTTCGCTTCAATACCAAGATGCTTCTCCAGGGTTTGTATGAAGTCCATGAGTTTCACCGGCTGATTGTTGCCGATGTTATAAACTTTATACGGTGCATAGCTTTCATTCGGTGTCGGATTCTCACGGTCAAAGTCCGGATTCCCCTTAGGCGGGTGGTCCAGTAAACGGACGATCCCATCAACAATATCATCGATATACGTAAAATCACGCATCATTTCACCGTTGTTAAACACCTGGATCGTCTCACCGGCAACGATTTTCTTTGTGAATGAAAAGTATGCCATATCCGGTCGTCCCATTGGACCGTAGACTGTAAAAAATCGAAGGCCCGTCGTCGGGATGTTATACAAATGACTGTATGTATGCGCCATTAATTCGTTGGACTTCTTTGTTGCCGCATACAAACTAACCGGGTGATTCACTTCGTCAGTCGTCGCAAACGGCATTTTTTGATTTGCGCCGTAGACAGAACTAGACGAGGCATAGATCAAGTGTTTCACGTCATAGTGACGGCAAGCCTCAAGGACATTCACAAAACCAACGAGGTTTGAATCTACATAGGCATGTGGATTCTCGATGCTGTAGCGAACCCCTGCCTGGGCTGCAAGATTTATGACAATATCGATCTTATTATCCTTGAAAATTTGATTGAAGCTATTACGGTCAGCAAGATCCACTTTATAAAATGAGAATTGATCGTATTCTTCAAGAAGAGCCAGTCTATCTTTCTTTAGCTGTGTTTCGTAGTAATCATTAATGTTATCAACACCGATGACTTGTTGCCCTTCGTCCATTAAACGTTTTGATAGGTACATGCCGATGAAGCCGGCTGCACCAGTGACTAGTATATTCATTATGTAATTCCCCCAACTAGTACTTTATATGACTCGTTTTAGCACATTAACGTGCCGGGGGTCAGGCCCCCTTTTTCAAGGTTCACGTCATAGTAATCATTAACATTATCAATACCTACTAATTGGCAGTCACTTTCTAATAGCTTCTTAGATAAATAATATCCAATGAAACCTGCAACTCCAGTAATAAGATAAACTTTACTAGGATCTAACGGTTTGTAGCTCAAGATCTCTCGACTCCTTTACAACTGCTTTTCTTCCAATAGAGTGATACTCCACGCCTGCTTCTAGCATTTCATCAATACTATAAATATTTCTTCCGTCATATACTAGTGGAGTTCTCATTAATTCCTTATACTTTTTAGGAGTAACTGTTTTTACTTCGCCCCACTCCGTAAAGATAAAGCAAACATTCGCCCCATTTAATGCATCTTCTATATTCGAGACATACGTAATACTGCCTTTGCCATTCTTCCCTTCTGGATGTACTTTCGCAAAGTTATCAGCACCTACAGGGTCATACGCATAAATATCTGCACCTTGCTCTAGTAATAAAGGTACATTCTCAAGAGATGCCGCTTCACGTAAATCATCAGTTCCAGGTTTAAATGTTAACCCTAGAACAGCTACCTTTAGGCCATTAAAAGTAATAAGTCTTTTACTAGCTTTCTTGTATAATCTTGTCTTTTGATCTATATTTACATCAATGGCAGCCTTAACCGTTCGTAACTCATATCCATGCTGCTTTGCAATGTTTTCTAGTGCTTTCGTATCTTTTGGGAAACATGAACCGCCATAACCAATACCTGCATTTAAAAATTTACTTCCAATTCTAGCATCATAGCTCATTCCTTTTGCAACATCTTGTACATCCGCCCCAACTAGTTCACATAGGTTAGCGATATCATTCATATAAGAAATTTTTAGAGCAAGGTAGTCGTTCGAAGCATACTTAATCATCTCTGCAGATCTCCTATTAACAGAAACAATAGGCAAATTAAAAGGCTCATAGAGTTTCGTTAGTAACTCTTCAGCCCATTTACTTTCTGTTCCAATAATAATTCTTTCTGCATGAAGTGTATCGTGTACAGCAGAACCTTGTGCTAAGAATTCCGGGTTTGATGCCACTTCCACTTTTACGTCATTAATTAGAAAGTCTTGGATAAACTGTTCTACTTTATCATTCGTTCCAACTGGAACTGTTGATTTTACAACTACTAAGCAATCCTTTTCTACAGATTCTGCAATTTGACGAGCAACTGTAGCTATATACGAAAGATTAGCAGAACCATCTGGTTGTTCTGGTGTGCCTACTCCAATAAAGATAGCATCTACATCTTTATAATCTGATTTGTAATTTGTTGTATAATTAATTCTTCCAGCAGCATAATTTTTCTGCATTAATTCTTCTAATCCAGCTTCATAAATTGGGGAAACGCCAGATTTCATTAAATTCACTTTATTCTCATCGATATCTACACAGGTAACTTGATGACCAACTTCAGCGAAGCATACACCTGCGACTAGGCCAACATAGCCTGTTCCTGCCACTGCTATTTTATACATATAAAATCCCCTCTCTATACATTTAACTTTAGTTTTTCTCATAGAGTAATATAACCCGATTTCCTATTTTTATAGAATAAACTTAGAGAGATACTCCAAAATGATTTTTAATCTATCTTACGGAATTTTTTATTGAATTTATATAATCGATTATTGTCTTCGCTACATCACTGATATTGTCAGTACTATTATTCTGAACTTTATGAAAGAAGAACTGCTCTTCTTTTTTGTCATATAATCTTTCCAAATAATCAACAATTTTTAACCTAACTTTGTAAGTTGTTAAATGTTTGTCTTTTTTTGCTAGGTACTTTTTGTGTAATTTAGATTGTTGCTTTTTATTTTCTGCATTTACAACTCTATCTTTTAGACGACTACGTCTGTCTTCAGTATCAACTATTATTTGAATAACTGCATAATCCCAATGTTGGTATTTTATCCTCTTTAGCATTTTAGACATATAGTTTTCCCAAGCCATCATTTGATTTTCTGAATACCATGCCTTATCACTTATCCCTCGAACAATTCCTTCATCAATGAAGTAAGTACCATGTTTTAGAGATTTTTGCCATGCAAATATACTTTCAGCAATTGCTACTCTAAAAAATAATTCACGAGTTTTTTTAAATGATAACTTGCAAACTATTCCTTGAGAAAGAGCTATAGGAAAGGCTTTGAAAATGCCTGTTACTTTATGAAAAACATTAGTTTGTGGCCTACTCGAATAAAAACAATTATACTCAGATATTTTATCTGAGATTGTACTTTTTCCACTACCACCAGGACCAATTAATTCAACAAAGAGTGGTTTGTTTTTTTTTGATCTTTTATGCATCCATGTTTCCTCCTAGAATTTATTCGCAGTAAAAAATTACATGAACTTTTAATAATTATATTTCTCCTTTTTACCCTGTCCGCATCTTCTCACATAATAAAAACTACTCCTGATAGAGAGTAGTTAAAAAAGTGTCTCTTTTCTTCAAGTAATATATAATAGTTTTAAAAACTAGATTTAATGTGTATAATTCCCCAATTGAAAATTGGAACGATATAATAACACTCTCACGAAACCTTTAAGTTCATAAATCCCCAACAAAGGTCTCTATATTACAATATTTAAAGGGGGGAATTTAAAAACACTCTGTTTTTAAAAATTATATTTATAATAAATTATCTAGATACTTTAATACGTAGTTATATTTTTCTGTATGACCTTCTGGCAAATACATTAAATATTTAAACTTCTTTTTACTCTCCAGTGTAATTCTATTTAAAATGTAACCGATTTTCAAATCAACTAAATTTAAATTATACTTCCTGAGTTCCGAAAAGAGGAAACTATAATTCTTTAATTCGTTATTTTGAATAGCCTCTGTCCAACTACAATTGTACTTATTACATATCTCCCGAGTGCAAAAATGTAATACATCAAATAAATAAGAGCTTTTTGCTTCATAATGCTCCCAATCTATTAACTTAGGTAAGCCTTCTGGAGATATAATTATATTCCCGATATGCAAGTCGCCATGGGCGGAGGTTTCAGGAACTAAAATCTCGTTTGTTCTATATATAATTTTTTCTTTTAAATCTGCAGTAATAGAGAGCTTAAGATCATATAAATATTTCAAGTCAATGATTTCCTTAAGAGCAATCAGGTGTCCTCTTTCTATTCCTTTCCCTATTTCATTTAATAAATCCTCTATATCAAAATCTAGATCGTCTAAACTACTAAAAGACCTACCCCTTTCAGATATAAAAATGTGTTTGTATACGCTAAAATCTACGACGAATTGTTTCCATAAATTATCTGTTTTAGCTAGTCTAAAACCATTTATTTTTTCTTCCAACTTTCTTTTAGAAGAATTTGTTAAAGGTGCTTCTATCACTTTATTTTTCATAAAAAGTATAATAGAGTTTTTTTTAATAATAAACATGCTATTCGTCCCCAATACTCCTCAATTCTTCAAACAACAAATACCTAAACTTCTTTTCTTTCACAATATAATCAATGACTACCTTAGTTGTTTCTCGTTCATTTAACTCTGTTGTATTTATTTCTAGTACATTGTTACAAACCCTATGAGCAACTGACTTGAATTTTAATGTATCTTTAGATATACTTTCAACCGATCTCTCTTTCTTCCTTTCGAATAATATTTGAGGATCCCCATGTAAAAATATAACTAAGTCAGGTTTAGGTAGTATTATTTTATATATATAATTCCTTAATTTATTTTTAGATATAATTGCCCAACCGGGGAATCTATCAATTAAAATAAGCTTATATTTTGCATTAACTTTACCTCTAATAACTCTTAAACAAAATTCTATTGGAAGAATTATTGTTTTTAATAGTCTTCCCAGAATAGGTCCTTGAAAATTTTTATTCATTTTTTTAACTTGTTTTAATTCCCAACCGTCTTCACCAGTACCTAGGTAAATACTTTTCGTTTTGACTGGAATTTCTTTCCTAATATTTTTAATTAATGAAGACTTTCCAGTTCCATCAGTGCCTAATACTAAAACCTTATATCCATATGAAAAACTTCGTTTTCTTAAGTGTTGATTCTCATTTTTTAAATATTTAAACCATCTTTGTATATATGATGTAGTAGGTTCATCAAAACCATTTTTTTCTCTTAAAATTATTAACACATGTTCAAGCTCTTTTTTTTCTCTTTCACTAAGCTCAAGATGGTATTTCTCCAAATATTCTTTAAGTCTTTCAATATGTTTGTCTTTTATCACTTTTTTTTCATAAAAGAGATGACCTAGATATAAATGCAACGCATCAGGACCAGAAGGTCTCCATGCACTAAACTCTGTTCTCTTTATATTTTTATAAATATTTTGATATGATTTACTATAAATAAAAGTTTGTTTATCTTTATCCATAAAATAAAGTTTATATTTAACATCTAAATAGATTACTTTATCGCTATCTAAATAATAGTAGAAGCATTTATATTTTTGGATTGCAGGTTCTTTCCTTTTATACCACCCTAATTCTGCCATAACCTTTAAAAATTCGTCTTTATTCTCTATTGGAACATATAAGTCTATATCTCCATTCGGGTCAAACTCTTCAAAATTAGAAAGTAGAAAATATTCTATATTTCTCTCATTTAAAGATTTATATAAATTAGAAATTGGACATCTATCAGCCATTTATATCATCCTTGTATTATTTTTTAAAACTTTTTATAAGTTTAACTAATTCATCCTTCATAGCGATATAAATTATTAATACATAAAGTAACATTGCCAAGAGTATATATATTAAAAGAAATACGAAATTCATAGGAACTGAAACATATACAATGAAAAGATAAATAACTCCAACCGATAATAAACTACCTAATAGAGGTATATTAAGAGATCTAATTACATCTACAATTGACACATTTATATATTTATACATATACATCTGAAAAATTAATCTTGATATTGCAAAATGAATAAGTGTAGCGATTGCTGCACCGTTTATCCCAAAATATTTGATCCCGATATATAGTAAAGGAAGTGCAATGAATAAAGTGTTATATAACATCACTTTAAAACTAACCTTTGGTTTACCAATTGCCTTAAGTATTTCTCCAGGAGTACTTGCAAATCCGAAAACAATACTTGCAAGCGCTAGTATTGTTAAAGCAAAAGAAGCTTCTACCCATTCCGCTCCAAGAAAATAGAATAACAAGTGTTCAGAGAAAAAAGCAAGAACCATAAAGAAAGGAAAGGTAATTAAGGCATTATATTTCATTGTTAATAGATAAAAGTATTTTAAACTATTTAGGTCGTCTTGCATCCTGCTATAGATTGGAAACATCGCTTGGTTAATTATGGAATATACTTTAGTTCTTGTTGTTTCAGTTACCATAAAAACAATTGCATACAATCCTACAAAATAAGCACTAAGCATTTTACCAATTAACAAATAATCTAAATTATTCCTTAAAAAATTAACTATTGATGTCCCCATAGTATAAATACTAAAACTAAAAATGCTAGACAAAGCTATCCAAGAAAACTTTAATCTAGGTCTCCATTTTGTGGCACGCCACATTAGCGGTACTGTTAATAACGGAATACCTATACTTTGAAACACTATACTCCATATACCTGCTCCCAGAAATGCTAGGATAATAGATGAACTGCTAACAATTACAGTTGCAGTTGTTGTAATTACCGCTATTTTTTTAAAATTTAAATCCCTAGACAATTTAACCCTATGAATTAAATTAAGTGGATTAATTAATAAACTTATGGAAAGACAAATGGTTAAAATATAGAGAAATGGCTCTTCATAAAACCATGCAGTAAATGGGGCTAGTATTGTTATTACTAGTAAAAATAGAAAAGAGCTAAAAACGATCGAAAACCAAAAAACACTATCAAAATGAATAGGTTTTAAGTCCAACTCTTTTCTCTGTATTAATGCTGACTTCATACCCGATTCATTTATTACTTTAAATAATCCTGTAAATACAACTGCCATCCCTACTAGCCCAAAATATTCTGGAACAAGCATTCTAGCTAAAATTAATTTAACAAGTATACCTGACCCTTGGTTTATCAACACCATGAAGGTGTTCCAGACTACTCCGCTTTTTATACTCTTTTTATAATTGTTTTTAGGTAAATCAACACTCGAATCCATAAAGTCCACTCGCTTCTCTAAGATCTTAAATAATTAATAAACTTTTTATGATTTCCCTATTAAATTTAATAGTCGATTGTTTTTTTTAATTTGGTGCTACTACTAATCTTCTACCCTGAGTGAAAATTAAGCCTTAATTGGTAAGTACGATATTAATCTGAGTTTCCAATAAATTCTTTTGAATTCACTAGTTTCTTTCGCTTTTAGCAAAAATTCTTTGGCTTGATCTTTATTTCCAACTCTTAAACATTGAGATGCTCTAGCTAAATACTTTTTATATATTAACTCACTTGCATAATATTTTACTTTATAATCTAAATCTAACAGCTCCTTATCCATATATTCAAATAGAGGGAAATCATCTATTAAACTATCATTGCTCGATGCTCTATTTATAGCATCATAATGTCGAATTGCTAAAGGTGTATTAATAAAAGCAATTGGGTACTGCAAGGCTATTTTGCTCCATAAAAAAGAATCCTCACCACGTCTCATACCCAAAGGAAACCCCCCAACTTTGTTGAAAGTATCTTTATATATCATAACAGCTGATGACCATGTAGGATTTCTTTTTATAGCAGCTTTAAAATAGTTATCGATAATTCCATCTTTCTGAGGAACATTATAAAATTTGGGGACTTTTTTTTCTCCATCCTTATTTATTATAAAATACGACGAACCAATCATTTTAGCTTCTGGATATTTGTTAATCATAGCAATACAAGTTTCTAAAAAAGCTGGTTCCCATTCATCATCAGCATCCAAGAATGCGACTAAGTCACTTTTCGCATGTGAAACACCCTTATTTCTAGCAGCTGATACTCCAGCATTCATTTGTTGGATAAGTTGTATTCTACTATCTTGAATACTTTTTACAATATCAGGGCCTCGATCTGTTGAACCATCATCGACTACAATTACTTCATAATATTTGTATGTTTGATTCAAAACAGATAATATCGTTCTTTTTATATGTGGTTCTTTATTATAAAGAGGGATAATTATTGATACATTTTTCAAGAGTTACATCCTCCAGTTCTTTCTGGTAATTATTAATTTCATTTTTTATAAACTTCATAGTAATTTTATACCAATTTTCCAATTTCTTCATTTATAATTCGAGTATTATGTTCTACATCCAAACTTGTATTTATATTTAAATAATTAATCTTGATTTCGCTTATTGCTTGCCTTATTTTATCATGATTTTTTTCCTGAATAGTAACCGCCATATAAGCATTGCTTTCATCCATAAAATCTAACCTTGAAAATTTGTATTCTCTTTGTCCAATCCTATTAATGTTTTCATTTACATCTAGATTTGTGTTAATAAAAGTAATATTCAAGCTATTTTTCATGTGAACCAACATTTTGTTAACTTGCTTTAATTCTTTAGATTCATCAAGATATAATATCGATATAATCTGCTGTATTATTCCTTGATCTATTATTATGATGTCACCCTTATTGTTCTTACAGAGATTATTATAATGCATATAAGTTTTTATTAAGCTAAAACCTCTATATAGCTTGTCCTTTGTAATGTTACCTACACTTAATATGAATAATAATGTATAAAATGTAAACTTAAGATTTAACGGACGATAAATTTGACCTAAAAACCATATGATTTTCTTTAATCGGCTCCTATTTGTGTAATATTTTAAATATTCCTGATAGTCAACATATTTTTTTAGAAAGTTCTTATTTTGTGATAATAAACTTTTTGAAATTGTAGTTTTACCTGTCCCAGCCACACCATTGAATTCAACCAGAATACAAGCTTTCTTAGATTTCATAACATTACCTCCAACCCTTACTGTAGTTTTTGGTTGTACTCACAATGGATAAATAAAAGAATTTTATTTATTACTTTCAAATTCAATTTGATATTTTATAGACATTCCAATTACAGAAAATAGTAAAAACATACTTGACTTTAACATCATTGACTCCCCCATCGATAACATGACGAAAGTCATGATAAAAAAGATAGGCACATAGCGGTAATTACAGTTTGAACAGTTTGAGAATTTAATTGCCTTATAAGATACGTATAGTAAAAACAATATAAATATTAAAACAGGTACTATACCAAACTGTCCTAATATACTAATAAACGTATTATGGGCCGCCGTTCCTACTGAACCACTAAAATAATCTCTGCCATGCCCAAACAACTGTGCTTCTGCAATTGTTTGTAACCAGATATCTCCTCTTCTAGCAGTAACGTCTCCTGCATTTAGGTTTCTTTCAAATTTAGAAATCACATTATTGTATAAAAAAGCAGTATTATATATTAATACAATAGATGAAGTAATAATTATTGTTGTAAATAAGTTCTGCTTAATCATTGACTTTCGCCAAACAAATAGACTTATAAAAGATTCCTTAGATAAATATTTTAGTAGAATGAATAATACTATTAATGCTGCTAAAGTTAAAAATGCAGTTCTACTATTTGATAAAATAACAAGAGTCGAACTAGTTACAAATAAAAGTAGAGAACTGATCATTATTTTACTCTTAAACCTTTTCATTTGTAATTCGGATAAAATTAGAGACAACGATAATGCCACTAATGAAATAACTGCTGTACCTAATGAATTAGGGTTGTACAACATCCCTTGGTAAGGAACTCTATCTATCCCATTTAATAAAATAGGAATGATGAATACAGGAAGATGACTAAATAATAATGAAACAACGATTACTCTAAAAAGACCTTGTACATTATTAACCATAGATGGAAGAACATTTGTCAAGGTTACAAATATAGACAATTGTATTCCAGAAGCTAATAAAATCTGAAAATCTGCATTTATCCAACTGGCAATTACACAAGATAATATATATAAATAAAATAAAACCGTTACCGGTTTTGAAAAAATCAAATTTCTTTTTAATATAAGAACCATAACACAAATCCCTATTAAAGCCCCTATTAAAATAGGTGTCTGGAAAGGTCTAAACTCTGTTATAGTATATGCTAAACCTGAAAAATACAACAGACTTAATAATATTGTTAAAACTTTCATTTTAATAATCCCTCTATATGGTATTTTTTTACACTCGATTCAGTTAATCAATTAAAACAATAATATATGCTCACCCCAAAGTTGAATAGATACTAAGCTTAACTAATAGAATTGGTTCATAGCAATATAATTTAAATTATTGACTAGAAATAATTGTTTAAAGGAAAGTTATGGTTTTTGTTTGTTTTGTAAAAAGCGTTTCTTACTGCATTAAGATACATGTAAATGTTTTTTCTTTTTCTGTTGTTTTATCATTAGAGGATCAATATCTTTAAGAACTAGTAATATCTCTAATTTTTTTTATTCTATTAAACCTTCAACAATCGATTGTATCTTTGTTGTATTTGAGTAACCATTGAAAAAATTGAATATTGTTGCGAACGGTTAATCCCATATTCAACAATCTCATTGCGTTTTTCATCTATTAATAAATCTTTCATTTGCTTAGCTAACAACCTTGAGTCACCTTTTGGAAAAAGCATATCTTTTCGTCCTACTACTTCCCGTAAACCTGGAACATCGCTAACTAAAACTGGAATTCCACTAGCCATAGCCTCTACTGCAACTAATCCAAATCCTTCCCAATTAGATGAAAGTACAAAAATATCACATGTTTTCATAATTTCAGGAATGTCTTTCCTGAAACCTAAAAAAGAAACACGGTCCTCTAATCCTTCTTTGTGTACTAGCGATTTAACGTCATTAATTCTTGCCCCTTCACCTACTAGTAATAGTTTGAAAGTACAATCTAAATACTTCAAACTTTTTATCAAAGTAGAATGGTCTTTTTGATCGCTAAATCTTGCTACCATGATTATTAACTTATCTATTTCTTTAGCGTCAACGAATAAATCCCTTTTTTGATATGGTTTGGCTTCATTATAATCTATAAGGTTAACCCCATTTGGAATCACAACTGATCTTTTATTAGTAATAGGAACCCATTTATTTAGGTTTTCTTTTGTTCCTTCACTAATGCAAAAAATTTCATCATAACTACTATACATAAAATACTCAATCCATCGAAAATAAAATTTATTACGTCGGCGGTTATGTGTACTATGCTCTGTATAAATAAATTTTGTGGATTTACTAATAAATAACTTTGCTATAGCAGTCCAATAAAATGCTGGAAATAAGTGAACATGAACTATATTATATTGCTCTTCTGATATTATCTTCTTAACTTCCATAAATTGTATAAGTGAATATAGGGAAGAACAAGTAGAAACATATACTTTGACTCCCTCAGACTGTACCTCTTCTAGGAATTCATTATTACTTGAACTCAAAACTAATACTGAAACATCATTCCCTTGTTTATGCTGATTAACTACTGTATCCCGTAATAGCTTCTCTGCTCCCCCACCTGAAAATGCATTTATTACATGTAAGATTTTCATACTAATACTCCTAGTAAATACTTTATTTAGCTTCCATATCAACTATAACTCTCTCATACTCTCCAACCCAATCAAATGTGAATTCTTCTTTCCGACTTTCATTAAGCTTACGTATAGCTTTATACTGTTCCTGATTATATAAACACCCTATTTTTTCTTCAATTTGTGCAACCTTTCCTGGAGTAAATAGAAGTTGATCATATTTTAATTGATCTGCTATACCACCAACATTACTCCCGATTACAGGAACCCCTACATACCATGCTTCAAAAACAACATTTGGAAAAGAATCAATATAGGAAGGTACAACTAATAAATCCATTTCACTTAAATAACTTAAAGGAGATTTACTATATCCTATTAAATAAAGCTGATTTAATTTATATTTTTCTTTCATCTTTAGAATCTCCTCTTTTAAAGGCCCTTCTCCTAAGATGTGTAATTCTATATTATAGCCTTTATTTATGAGGTTTACATAGGCATTAACTAAATCTTTTATACCTTTGCGCATAATTAAAGAACCTATAAAACAAACCTTTTTTAGACATTTACTTTGATTTGAAGAAGATAGTCTTTTATCTGAAAGCCATCCCACATTCATGTTGTTAGGTATTAACTTTACTTCTTTATGATTTGATCGTTCAATAACGGTGTGTTTGTCAAAAGAATTTTGAACAGTTATAATATCCGAAAAACGATACAATATTTTTTCATAACATCTAAAAAAATACAAGTACATACTTATTATGAATTTGTTTCTTATCCTTTTATTTCCTATCCTTATACCTTCCGATATTATAGAAATTTTTCTGTCCTCATATATGTTTGTTCTTATTCCAAAAACTATTTCTGCATTAAATTTTATTTTTAAAGCAAGCGCTGCAAGTGCCGTAGTTTCACCAAAAGTAATTACAGTTATCTTGTCTTTTTTTGAAAGATTTGTTTTACTCTTGCTCAATACTTCTTTCACTAATTGAAATGTAATAGGAAATCTACTTGATTTTTTTATGTTAAGTTTTATAAAATTATCCTGTTCGACAGCAAATACATTCTCTTTTGCAAAACACACTGTCTCATATCCCTTTTTGTAAAAACCATTAATTAGCTCAACATAACGTCTATGAGCCCCTGTTTTAATTTCGTCTGTAGAAAATATCGCTACAATAACACGTTCCATTATGCTCCCTCCCCCATAAAATTACTAATTATACTGCATTATAAAATAACACTTTATAGATTTTGATATCTCTAATCAAAGCAAAACACTTTTAATAGGTAATAATAACTTTCTTAGGTAAAATTTTAAATAGTTTTTTTAAAGGGAAGGTAAAACATAATAACTTTACACTTCAGCGAACAGTTTGATTATTTAAGAAAGTAAAGGCTTATTTCCCTGTAATAATAAGATTTTTCATTGGATAGTAAGTTTTATCTCTTTCAAATAACTATCAACGACTAATGCTCTATCAAATTCTTCCTCAACTTTCTTCCTACCTAACAAACCCATTTGTAACTTCTCTTGGTCATTCAAGCTTATAAATTTTTCAATCTTATCTATTAAATCTAAACTATTTTCTTGTTCAATTACATATCCGTTGATGCCATTATCAACAATCTCTCTACATCCACTTCTATTTGTGGTAATAATTGGCCGGCCACTAGCAGCACTTTCTAGTAAAACGTTAGACATTCCTTCTGGATAATAGGTAGGATGAACTGTACAGTGAGTTATTTTAAGAATTTCTCTTATATCACTAACCATTCCGTGATATTTGATAACTCCTTTTTTTTCAAGTTCCTTAAGTTTGTCCTCATAATCATCTTCACAAAATCCACAAATATGAAATTTAGTTTCTGGGTGTTTTCCCCTTATATATTCTGCAGCTTCTAAATATTGATCAATTCCTTTTTCTTTCATAATTCTCGAAATAAAAACGAATTCTATTGTCTTTTTTATAGGATATTCTAAGAGAGAAAAATGTTTTGTATTTACACCTGAACCTGGAATTAGCCTATACCCGACTGCTCTAATATTTTCTTGTTCGAATAAATTTTTATTCTCCTCATTCTGAAACATTATACAACTACTTTTCTTTAAAGCTACTTTATGCATTATTAACATCACTTTTTGCATAAAACTTTTCTTCTCAACCGCTGTACCTAACCCGGTGATATTGGGGATATGAGGGATTTTTAATAATCTACAAACGAATCCTCCATACACATTTGGTTTAACCGTATAGGACAAAACCACATTAGGTCGAATTTTTCTTAATAATTTAAAATAACTTCTAATTAGCTTAGCATCAGTAATTGGATTTGTACCCCTACGATCGAGTGGGAGATCAATACATTCACACCCCATCTCTTTTAACTTTTCAACTTTTTCCCCATAGGGCTGAATAACATATACTTGAAATTTTTCATCGATCAATCTTTGAATAATTTCTCTTCGAAAGTTATAAGTATATGCATGATGGTTTGAGAGTATAACTACTTTTTTCACACTATTCCTCCGTCAATCTAATAGACTCTTTAAAATTCACTAGATTATAGTTATTGTATCTATAATTTTCATCCATGTGTTTACAGTACACTAAATCACCAAAAATTTTTTTGCTCATCTCTATATTAATATTAATTAATAATGGATTAAATAATTTAGTCATCCAAACACGCTTATTATATACACTTGCAATTTCCTTCACCATGTCTGATGTGCATACATAATCTTTGTTTTGCGGAAAGAATAACCCACTTATTGGGTTATTTACTAAAGTTTTAATGTATTCGTTCAAATTATCAATATAAATCATACTTCTTTGATTTTTGATATTCGGAAATACTGGAGTTCTTCTGGCAAGTGATGAGAGCTTTACATAATTCCCCTTACAACTGCGACCATAAATCATTGGTGGACGAATAATTGAAACTTTATAATCAATTTCATCGAGCTCAGAAATTAACCTTTCGGCTTCAAGCTTTGATTTACCATAATTAGACTTAGGCATAGTGGGCGTATCTTTATCAATTATTCCTGTTTCTTTACCATAAACACTCATTGAACTTGTAAAGATAAATTGCTTAACACCTTCATCTTTCGCTTTATTTGCAATATTAATTGCTAAGTCTCGATTCACTTTATAATATAAATCTTTATCAACCTTACGCTCACTAAGATGTGCAATCCCTGCGACGTGAAGAATGGTGTCGTATGATGAAAAGTTGATTTTCTTCCATGAATCATCTCTTACACTGATTTTGTCTACTTTATATCTTTGAGGATCTTTTGCTAGCCACTTCTCAAAGCTATTACCAATGTAGCTATTTTTACCTGTTATTAGGATTCTTTTCATTGTTACAAAGACTCCTTTGTTTTCTTGTTATCACCTGACTTCTTCACTCCAGTGCTACCTTCTACAACACCATCGCTCTTAACTACACTTACAATTGTTCCAAAAAAACATTTAATATCCATCCACAACCCAATTCTTTCAACATACTCCCCATCTAACTTTGCTTTAACTTCAATAGGAAGTTCGTCTCTACCATTTATCTGCGCCCAGCCAGTCAGGCCAGGTGGAACATCATTAGCATCATATTTATCTCGTTCAGCAATTAAATCATACTGATTCCAAAGTGCTGGCCTAGGCCCGATAATACTCATCTGACCAACAAAGATATTCCAAATCTGGGGCAACTCATCAAGTGAAGTTTTTCTCAAGAACTTACCCATTTTTGTAATGTATTGGTCTGGATTATCTAATAGGTGTGTCGGTGTGTCCTTAGGTGTATCAATTCTCATGGTACGGAATTTTAAAATATTAAAATAAGTTTGGTTAATACCAACCCGCTTTTGTTTAAACAGTACAGGACCTTTTGAGTCTAATTTTATTCCTACAATAAGCATTAAAAAAATAGGAGACAGTACTATCAACCCTATTAATGAAAGCACTATATCTATTAGTCTTTTTATTTTCATGTACATATATGTTACACTCCTTGAATGTTTTTTAGTATTTTAGTACTTAATTAGAACTCATTCCAACCAACTACTAACCTACTAAACCTCATCTATTATCAATAGCCACCTCGTGTTGTCTATTCAATCACTCCCCTTCATTGAATTGAGAACCTCCATTAAATTCCCTCATTAGAATGAAGCAATTTTAATGCAAACTCTCAAAAACGTAGTGGCTCAAGGCTTCCTGGACTCGATCAGAAAAGACTAGTCGGGACCCTTCTTTACATTCAATATTTACCAATATATTGTTTTCATTAATCCGTTGCTACGTCAACGTTTATGGCATTTTATTATTTTCAAATACTTATTTTTTGTATCTATTAATGCTCTCATTTACCTTGAACTTTACCTGGCAAAGAAAATCACCTCATCATCGTTTCCTTCGAATTTAGTTACTTCTATTGTCTTTCTGACATTCAATCATTGATTAAAATAGATGTTTTTCCTCCAAACCTTTATCCGTCAATGCATTCATTGTTCGATCAGAATACATGACTGGTCGGCGTTTTTCGCTCAATGAATAGATGCATATATCACTGCACCTCAATAAATCACCTGTCTTTCAGAAAGTGAATAAACTCTTTTTACACTTTAACTTTATTTGTTATAGAATTGGCGCCGGCTCATCATCTTCTTTGTCTGTGCACAGGATCTCACCGTTTTGCTCAACATACGGTGATTCACCATTTCGACAAACACAAAATCCTTCATTCCAGTCGTTATAATAGTCATCGAACAAAATTTCACTGTGTTGAACATTCATCAAACTGAGATGCATACCGTAATCCCTTTTTAGTTTATTAAGATTGTCAGTGCAAACGGCATCTTCCGCTTTATCGATGATTGTCATGACTGCAGGTATGACAATCAAAGTAACGATTGCGATTATGATGAGGACTGCTAAGAGTTCAATGAAGGTAATCCCCTTTTGATTGAGCAACATACAGCCTCCCTGTCTTCACCGCCGCTTCTTGCATGATATCATCTTTTTTCTTGAGAATGAGGCAGTATTTATACATTCATACCAAATTGTCATTTTCGTCTGGTGAAATTGGCGTTTTCGTCTAACCAAAATCGCATTTTCAGCTTGGCAAATTGCATGATTGCCCATTCGCCCCTTCATCTTATTCCACCTATACTGAAGGTACCGCGGAATACACGAAAGCCGGCTTTCAGAAACGACTGAGACGATGAAAACCAACCATTACGATGTATTGCACAAAACCTTTGATGAAATCCTTACTGATTTTAAACCGCTTATCCACGGGACCATTGACCGCCTGCAGCTGAGTGCTAAACGAGACGAATATGAACATGTAGGCATGGTGGCCCTGTTCGATGCCTGGCAGCGCTTTGACGGAGCTAAGGGGGCGTTCCCGAGCTATGTACGCCTTTATATACACGGGCGAATGTGCAATCACCTCCGTGATCAGGACAAATGGAGTCACTTGAATCACGTGACAGATCACACCGTATTGACAGACAGTGCTCCTGCCTCTATTGATGACGGATTGACGAATATCGAACTCCTCGACTATGCCAAAGGAGCGAAACTGAGCGCCAGAGAACTGTGCTGGTATAAGGGTGCCATCATCAACGGGGAAACGATCCGGGATCTCGCATCGCTCTATGGCGTTTCGAGAGAAACGGTTAAATCGTGGCGTAAAGGTGCTATTCGCAAGCTCCGCCTGTCGAATGATGTCGAAAGAACCACATAAAAGGAATATTATTTTATTTTCTATAAGAAAACGCTTGCTTTATTGTAATATTAGGCTAAAATAAAGATAAGAAGCGCTTGTTCAACGATTCACGTACTGACATTCTCCCGGGATGATCAACGGTTTCCGCAGATCAATGCTTATGCCCAGAAGAGTTCCAGCCCGAGTATCCTGATGTGCGTTTCAAATAAACGTAAAGGGAGCGGCGTATATTGAAAAGTAAACCGCAGTTAGACTTAAGTGAGGTCATGGTCATCATGCCAGCTTGCCACCCACTGTTTGCATCAAAGATTATCAAAACGGACAAAAGCATTGTGTATGACACTCGAATGCAGCTTACCATCATTGACGAGGCATGTATGTGCTTCGGCTCTGATTTAAAGGGACGCATGCAAGCCATTTCGGCACTGACAGGCAACACACAGTACTTAAAACCGGTACTCGTAAGAGAATGGCAATTGACCGTGATGCAACCTTGCATGAACTATAAAAGTCCAAAATGTATCTGGGTCAATATCCGCAACATCACGAAAGATCCCGACATCATCTGTACTAAAAAAGCTTATCATATCCAGACAAACGAGGGCGAACTTGTTATCCCTCTTAAACAGTCGGTTCAATCGAAGATGAAGGCTACCATGTACGATATCATTGAAAATCTTCTGTATCCACGACTTCTCTATTAACGAATGACGCCGGCCTGTATAGGTTCAAGGCTCATCGATGGAACAAATAAACTGATTAGATAAAAGTGAAAGCCGGTGCAGATCCTGCGCCGGCTTTCTTTTATACCATGAATGAATGGCATCTTTTTGTTTTGCTGTATAGCCTAAGGTCACTGTTCTTTAACAAGCCCAAGCAACTCTTCAAGGAACGGTTTCAACTCGCGTTCAATTTCAGGATCCTGCATGGCAAGCTCTACGGTTGTTTTTACAAATCCGATCTTCTCCCCGACGTCGAAGCGTCTGCCTTCAAAGTCGTAGGCAAAGACGCGCTGAATCGTATTCAGCTTCTCGATCGCGTCGGTTAGCTGGATCTCGTTCCCGGCTCCCCGCTCTTTTTCCCCAAGAAATTCAAAGATCTCCGGCGTCAGGACATAGCGGCCCATGATTGCGAGGTTCGAAGGCGCTGTGCCTTCTTTTGGCTTCTCCACCAGGTGACTGACGCTGTACAGCCGTTCTTCCATTTGCTGTTCGGGATCGACGATCCCGTAACGCTTCGTTTCCGCATCAGGTACCTGCTGGACACCGACGACGGAAGCACCCCGGGTATTGTACCGGTCGATGAGCTGCTTTAAACAAGGCTCATCCGACTGAACAATATCGTCCCCCAAGAGTACGGCAAACGGTTCATCGCCAATGAACTTCCTCGCGCACCAGATCGCATGACCGAGTCCAAGGGCTTCCTTTTGGCGGATGTAATGAATGTCGACCATATTTGAAGAGTGTTGCACCTTCTCAAGGAGCTCATCTTTTCCCTTCTCCTTTAAGTTCTCTTCGAGTTCAAAGGCGTGATCGAAGTGATCTTCAATCGCCCGCTTCCCTTTTCCCGTGACGATGATAATGTCTTCAATTCCTGATGCCACCGCCTCTTCGACGATGTACTGAATCGTCGGTTTATCGACGATCGGCAGCATCTCTTTTGGCATCGCCTTTGTCGCAGGCAAAAAGCGGGTTCCAAGACCCGCCGCCGGAATAATCGCTTTTTTTACTTGCTTCAAGCTCACTCACTCCCACCAGTGTAATCATTTTGTATAAAATACCTGCATTATTTAGCTGCACTGAGTCGGCGCAGTTCACGAATCCTGAAATGGGCGATATCATTGATCTGACCGCTTAAGTTCTCATTCGTCTCCCGCTCAAAGGTGCGGATCAGTTCTTCAATAACTCTGATGTTCACAGGAGGTGTCTTACCCCGGTAAATCTTTGGATAGATCTGTTCGCTGTGCACTTCATCTTTACTGAGAAGTTCTTCAAAAAGCTTCTCACCAGGACGGATACCTGAGTAGCGAATCTCAATCTCATCAGTGGAAAAACCGGACAGCCGGATCAGATTCTTGGCAAGATCAACGATCCTTACCGGTTCACCCATGTCCAACACAAAAGTTTCGCCACCTTCGGCAATCGAACCGGCCTGCAATACAAGCCGTGAAGCTTCAGGAATCGTCATGAAGTAGCGGGTCATCTCCGGATCTGTGACCGTGACCGGTCCGCCGGCTTCAATCTGCTTCTTAAATAGAGGAATAACACTTCCGCGGCTGCCGAGAACGTTACCGAACCGAACTGCCACAAACGTGGTGTCACTGATCGTATCCATATGCTGAACGATCATCTCCGCAATGCGCTTCGTGCCGCCCATAACGCTTGTCGGATTCACCGCTTTGTCTGTGGAGACCATGACAAAGTTCGTAACACCCGCTTCGTGTGCGGCCATACTGACATTCCTCGTGCCGATAATATTGTTCTTCACCGCCTCATGGGGATTGCGTTCCATAAGAGGTACATGCTTATGTGCTGCTGCGTGATAAACAACATCAGGCTTTGACGTCTCAAAAACGTCATGCATCCGTTCAGCATCCTGCACGTCAGCAATGACCGGATCAAACACCGTATCCGGATACGTATTTTTCAGTTCCATCTCAATATCGTAAATGCTGTTCTCTCCGTGACCGAGAAGGATCAGCTTCTCCGGCTTAAACCTTGCGACTTGACGGCATACTTCCGAACCGATTGAGCCGCCCGCCCCGGTAACAAGTACCGTCTTGCCAGTCAGCTTCTCCCCGATTCTGCCCGTATCGAGCTCTACCGGTTCACGCCCCAAGAGGTCTTCGACCTGCACATCCCGGATTTGACTGACCTCCACTTTCCCGGACATGATGTCTTCCACCGAAGGCATGATTTGCGTCTTCACGCCGGTCTCGGAGCATTTTGTAAAGATTTTGTTCAGATCGCTGTTACATAATGACGGTATGGCAATAACGATATGTTCCACGTCTTTCTCGATGACAATGTCTTCGATCTCATCGAGCGTACCCATCACCGGAATATTCATCAGTTCAAGGCGCTGTTTCTGAGGATCATCATCAATAAAAGCCACCGGCTGAAGTTCTGACATTTCGCTGTTCATCAGCTGCCTCGCGACGAGGCTGCCGCCGTTCCCCGCACCGATAATGAGCGTCCGTTTCTTCTCCTTGTCAAGGTTAAGCTTTGTATCCCGGTACAGACGCCAGGAAAAGCGGGATGCACCGATCAGAAGGATATGCAGCATCGCCGTAACGAGAAGCGTCCTGGTAAACATGGTTCCAAACACCATGAGCTGGAGAAAGGCAATCGAAAGGACCGAAAAGCTCACCGCCTTGAAAATGGCGATCAGTTCCTGGATACTTGCATACTGCCAGACTTTCTTATAAAGTTTAAAAATGTGGGCAAACAGGTGGTGACAGATAAATAATGCAATACTTGAGACGACGATTGCCATCGGCAGGCCGTCCATTGTTGGCATGAGCAGCCAGTAGCTGACAAAAATTGATGCCATGACAATAAATGAGTCCACTAAAATCAGCATACTGAGTCGTGTGCGATAGCCCATCAACGTTTTCCCCCTTTTTCACTTGAATTGCTAGGCCTTGAACAGGCATGCAGTCTTTCCACTATGGTTATTCCATTCTTTTTTTGCTTTTTTTGATCTCATCCGGATGCACGGGATTCCCGTATCTCCGGATCAAACCTGGATGCACGGATGACTGCATTTCAACATGATGAAAGCGCAGTCATCCTGATTGTCATCCATTTTTATTTTATGTACGAAATAAAGGCATCCAACCTCACCTCACACTTCACCGCCGGTAACTGTCTGCACCTAAGGTCCCTTTGGGACCCACAGCAAAGTCGAGTTCCTCCATTGATAAAGGTGC
Organism: [Bacillus] selenitireducens MLS10; assembly: GCF_000093085.1. Taxonomy (GTDB): domain Bacteria; phylum Bacillota; class Bacilli; order Bacillales; family Salisediminibacteriaceae; genus Salisediminibacterium; species Salisediminibacterium selenitireducens. The sequence continues at coordinate 3,286,617 of NC_014219.1, forward strand.
AGGAGAAATCACCTGTATTGCGGCGCGGCTCATGTTGTCGACATAATCCGACAACTCCCTGTAAAGCAAAAGATCACACCTGACTCATTAATCGTGAGATCGGGTGCGAACTTCATAGTAGGTCGATTGGTATGATATGTAGGTCTTGATTCTGCAAGTTATGACGCAAGATGTGTTCATCATACCATGTTTTGGACGTCATTTGTAGGTCTATTTTTGTCTGTTTAGAAAGATAGTGATAAAGTCTCTCACATTATTCCTTATCTTTCAAAAGAGCCCGAACCATTTTTTCTGTTTTACTTCCACCGGCGCTTCCGGATAGATCGCTTCGCCATTCACAACAGCCGTGGCATTTGCCATCATAATGTCAAAGTGATCACCGCCAAATTCGTCTACCATAAGCATCTTTGCCTCTGCCATATGGAAATTCCGCTTCACCGTATCATGCGCATCACTCGCAAGAAAGTGGCACTGCCTTGCTCTGACTATATTCTTACTGTACGTCTGCACCTTTTTACCGAAGCGCCCCGTCAGGCTTCCTGCAGTTACCTGAGTCAGTGCACCGTTACGCACAAAGTCAAGGAGGACCGAAGGGTGTTCACGCAGCTGGACATTTCGCTCCGGGTGTACAATCACCGGCACGTAACCTTCGAGCTGGAGATCAAACAAGAGCTGTTTCGCATAGCGGGGGACAACGTCAAAGGGGAATTCCACAAAGACATAGTGGCCCGTACCTGTCAGGGGCATCACCCGTCCATCCTGAAGCTCTTCAATCAGTTCGCCGCTGATCCGCGGCTCCTGACCCGGAAGAAGCTGAAGGGAAAGCCCCTCACACCGTAGGTGTTCCTGAAGCTCTGCCGTGAGCCGACGCACATCCTCCGCATCGTTTACGTAGACACGGCTTCTGTGAGGCGTGGCAATGATCGTCGTGATCCCTTCCTCTTCCGCCTTCCTGGCCATGAGAATCGACGACGCCATGTCTTTCGGACCGTCATCGATTCCGGGAATGATGTGACAGTGGATATCAATCATCACGCCGCCTCCTTTCTCACTCAGTCGTTCCCGTAATAATAGTAATATGTCGTTTCTTTTTTATCTTTTCGGTTCAGTATCACTCCGAGTATCCGCGCGTGCGCGTTATCAAGGAGTTCCTTTGACTTTTTAGCCGCCTCGCGCTCGGTTTTACCGCTGCTTGTCACAAGAACGACACCTTCAACTTTCGCTGCGAGAAGCTGCGCATCGGTTACAGCCAGAATCGGCGGTGAGTCGATGATGATGTAGTCGTACATCTCTTCTGCTTCCTGCAATACCGTGTCCATCTGCTTACTGCCGAGGAGTTCCGCAGGGTTTGGCGGGATCGGACCGCATGTAAGCACCGACACACCCTCTATTTGCGACTCCTGGACACAGCTTGAGAGACTTGCCTGCTTCGCAAGCACATTGGACAGCCCCTGTTTGTTCGGTAGCTGAAACGTAAAATGCCCTGTCGGTTTTCGCATATCTCCATCGATGAGCAGTACACGGTTCTCCTGCTGGGCCAGAACAATGGCCAGGTTGGCCGCCGTCGTCGACTTCCCTTCCCCTGGTGAGGTGGAGGTCACGAGTAGGCGCTTTAAGCTTATATCCGGACTCGCAAACTGGATATTCGTCCGGATGGCCCTGAATTGCTCAGAGATCGGTGACTTTGGAGAAAAGTGTGTAATGAGACTCCGCTGCTTCTCCGTCAGATGGTCTTCGACTTTTTTGGCAAAAGGGTTACGAAACGCCATGCTTCTCACGTCCTTTCTCACTCGGTTTCATCCTGTCATCCACACTTGCTTCTTCCTGGTCCATGATCGTAACGGCACCAAGAACAGGGAGACCGAGAGTTTTATCAAGATCGTCTTCGGTGCGGATCGTATTATCGAGAAATTCAAGGAGGAAAGCCAAGCCAACCGCTCCCATCAGACCGACTACCAGTCTAATGGCAATATTCAGCTCCGGATTCGGACTGACCGGGTTCATGGAGTCTGCCAGATCCGCGGGGGAGAGAATGTGAATATTATCAATGTTTAACAGCGTTTCAATTTCATTTCGGAACACTTCCGCCGTTGCATTGGCCTTCGACACGGCCATCGACGGATCCGTGTCTTCGATGGATATCGTCACGACCTGAGAGCCGCCTTCCTGCTGGACATTCAGCGCCGTATTTAAAGAACGGTGGCTTTCCTCAAGTTCAAGCTCATCGACGACTTGATCGAGGATGTACGGGCTCTTCAGGATGACGCTGTACGTTTCTATGTATCGCGCATCGGATTCGAACGGATTCGCAGAGGACAGGATCGAGGCACCTGTCGCCGCCTGACTGACGAGCACCTGGGTGGACGCCTGATACTTCGGGGTGAGGACAAAATAGCTGACAGAGGCTGCCGCAATGACTGCAATCATCGTGATCGACACGATCATGGCCAACCTCTTCTTCAATACGTCGATAATCTCTTTTAAACTGATACTTTCTTCCATAATAACCTCCACGTTCTGTCTGGTTTCAGTCAAACTGCACAAATTATATCACACTTCGCATCCGCCGAGAGAAATACTCTGTCACTTTCACAAAAGTTTCGGTGGATGCATTCAGACAAAATACCACCGGAAATCACAGATCCGGTGGTATTCATACTGCTCATTATCGGAAAATGGCCTGCACCGCATCAAGACGGCGGGATTCCTTTTCCGCTTCATAGACCGCTTCGAATTCGGAAGCTTTAGACGTATCATGACCGTGCTCATCAAGGGCTGTTTTCAACTCAGATGAGATCTCCTTAAAACGGGCATCCGCCTGTGATTCCATCCGCTGCATCTCATTTAAATACTTCGTACGGAGCTCGTCTTCACTCTTGCTGTGATTGCCGCTTCTTGCTTTGGCAAAATCCGACTCCGCCTCTCGCAACACCCGGTTCACCCGGTCGACTTCCTGACGTTGCAAGCGCTCAAACTGTCTGAAATACGTGTCCACAATCTCCTGGGCGGACAAGGATGACGATGAGCTGCCGCCTGATGAAGAGGCGGTGCCCGAAGACCCTGAAGATCCGGAAGATCCGCTGTCACCTGACGTGCCCGACGAACTGCTACCGTCTGACGAACCTGCGCCATCGGCATCATTTCCGTCATCACCGGACGATGAGCCGCCTGATACTGATCCGCTGTTGTTGCCGTTCTCATCTGAATCCGCATCACCATCGGCTGCGTTGCCTCTTTCGGAGTCCCCAACGTCCAGATCCATAAATCCATCTCGAACGTGCAGATAACTCGACGCCCTGCTGTCCCCGTTCTGGGAGTATTCGAGTGCCTCCGCAGCTGTGCGTTCCACCTGATCATTCCAGTAAGACTGACCAAATACAATCATGACGACGGCTGCAACCAAAAAACCCGCAATTGATACTTTCTTAATCATCCATATTCCCCGCTTCTGTTTACATAATAGTCAATGATAGATGGTTTGGAAGAAAAGGTCAAGAGGTCTCAGGCCTTAATTTACCGAAGTTTGACAATTACGCGTACAGGTGTTTCACTTCCGTCCGCTCCCGTGAATGTTCCTCTTACTGTGATGCTATCAGAAGAGCCAGATCTCAGGACATTCATCGTAAAGCTGTTGTCACCCATCACATCAATAAATGCGAGACGGTTTGTTCCGGTCTCGACATCCTGACGATCCGGAACGTTGAGGTAACCAGGTATATTATCAAATTGAATCTCTCCGTCGCCGCTCACGTCAATCGTACCTCCGTCTATGCGGGTACTTCCAGGAAGGGCGCTTAAATCAAAGGTGATCGTATTCGGTCCATACGGCTTCGTATGTGCCTGAATCGCATTTCTTTCAACGGCGGTCACTGTGCCGCCAAGCATACGGGGACCGCGGTCCGATACGGCTTCTTGCGCTCTTGAGACCATGATCGCAAACTCATGCCGGTTGATTTCGGCGCCCGGAGCGAAGCTTCCGTCTGCACGCCCTGTCGTTACTCCGTTCTCATATAACGTCCGGATATCATCCACATGGGTCGGGCTCGCCTGATCGAGATCATTCAGCGGCACTTCTCCGCCTGAAGACTGAAGGCCATACGCTCTTGTAATCACCGAAGCCATCTGTTCACGGGTCAGCCGGTCTGCAGGACCGAAAGTTCCTGCAGTGGAGCCGAGAAAAATCTCTGCACCGTAGTTTGCCCTCACCGCTTCTGCGTAGCCGGCACTCGGTGAGACGTCAGAAAACGGCATGCCGATCTCTCCGGCACGGAGATCAAGAGCGCGCTGAAACATCCGCGCCGTATCACGCCGGTAAATGCTCTCACGGGGCTTAAAGCTTCCGTCACCAAACCCCTGAATCACACCTTGCTCCACGAGGTCCATCACTCGGTCATGTTCCGTAAAGCCTTCATTGAAATCCGAAAAACCGCCGGCTTCCGCTTCATCTGCCGCCAGACTGAATCCTGCCGCCATCGTCAGAGCCGCCACCGCCTGAATCACACGTCGCTTCACTTGTTTCATGAGTCATTGTCTCCTTTTTAACTCGTGAAAAGGACCCAACACTGTTGGGTCCTTCCACGGTATTGTTGTAAATCCACTGATCAGGATCAGTTGATATAATCAGCTTTTTGAAGCAGTCTGTGCAGCATGAGTGACAGCTGACCACGGTTGGCACTGTCATCCGGACGGAATGATCCGTCACCACGGCCCTGCATGATACCAGCCTGCGTTACGCGGGTAATGGCATCCTGCTGACGCGAAGAGAATCGGTCGCTGTCTGTATACGTTGTATAGTCCACAGACTCGTCAAGATCGAAGTCCACGTCGTCAAGAAGATCCATCACGCGTGTGATCATGATCGCAGCTTCTGCACGGGTGATTTCATGTTCTGGACGGAACGTTGTATCTCCGTAACCCTGTACGATGCCGTAGTTGCTTGCCGCAAGAATTTCATCGACGAGTGTGTGACGCTGAAGGACATCAGAGAACGGCTCTGTGTAATCATCTTCAGGCACGAGCGAGAGTGCACGTGTCACAAGAGCGGAGAACTGGCTTCGCTTTGTCGCCACTTCCGGACGGAAGTTCCCGTCAAGGAAGCCTTGGATGATGTACTGGGAGCTGAGGTCAGAGACTTCATCATAAGCCCAGTGATTCGTATCCATATCCGGGTACGTGACAGTGTTCTCCGTCACGACGTAGTTACTGTTGCTGAATCCGCTAAAGTGAGCACGGTTTCCTTCAACCTTCGTCGTTACCGGTGTTACTGTTCCGTCACTGTTCAGACGAAGCACGACGGTTCTGCCTTCAGTCAGGGCTTCATCCGCCACGATTGAACGCTTCAGCGTGTGCATAAAGCGATTGATATTATAGCTGTTATCACCGGACACAGCGTGCATCGTGAAATTGACAATCTGTGACTTCACGTCAAGATTATTTCTGGCGATGGCATTGCCGCTGTCTGTGCCTGGGTTAATGTTGATAACAAGATCAAACGGAGCATCTGCATCGATACCGAGCGCCGCACGGAGATTGACCGTGTTCACATCGGATACACGAAGAGAAGCACTTCCTTCAGGAGATGTCACTTCGATACGAGCATTCGGGTTACGCTCAAGGATCGCTTCTGCAACAGCAGCAGGGACAATCACTTCACCGATCTCGCCGTCTTCTTTATCCACATCGAAAGAAATGACGTCCGGTACTTCATCAAGTCCTTCAAGGTACTCAAGGTAGAGATCTTCAATGACGCGAACCGTTACCGTGTCGCCGTCACGCTCTGTTACGACCGGCTCTTCTTCAACTTGCGGATCAAAGTACTCAACTGCCGCAAGCATAAGTCCTGCCGTGAAGTGGCGCAGTTCTTCAGCTGTAAACGTACCTTCTTCAACAATCAGGTCTCGTACATGATCAGCGAATGAGAGCACGTCGTTCTGGTTCTCTGTATCAACTAAGTATACCCCTGTTCCGTTATAGAACGCCTGGTTGATGTCACCGACATCAAGATTTTCACGGGCGAATTGCTCAAGATCGACTGCGGAAAGGGCTGATGCAAGCTCTTCTCTTGAAAGATCACGACGGTCGCCTTCGTTCATGAATGCAACTGCCTGGTGCGTAAGCTCATCAAAGAGGGCCAACAGATCGTCAACAGTGATCTCACCGTTGAATACCGTGTTGAAATCTCCTGAACGGCTCTCACGGAAGTCGTCAACCGCACTCTGAAGCTGACCTTCTTCAACTGTCGTCAGGATCATCGCGATCTCTTTCACGATGGCAATTGTTTCGCCTTCGCCAAGGGCAGCGTCGATGTTCTCAATCATGACATCCGGTACTGCGCGATGCCATGCATCGTCACTCAGTCCGTCAATAACTGCGCGCATTTCAGCAATTGTTGCCTGATCTTCGGCGTTGAGTGATGCGTAAATCGCTTCAACATCTGCAACTACCTGGTTGACGCTTGTTACTTCTTCGTGGGCATCCTGTGTGGACACGCCTCCGTCTACCGCAGCTACCGAACCGACAAACGGTGTTGTCGCCATAACTGCAGCAAGAGTAAGGGCTACTGCTTTTTTACTTAATGGAAATCTTTTCATGTGTCATTTCACCTCATGTAAATTATTTTTTGACCGCTGTATGAAACTGCCAAAGACGTACGAACAACTTCAAACATTGGTCATAATTTCTAATTACTTCTAATCATAATAAAGTTTTTGATAATAAGCAATCTTTTCTTTGTGAAAAGAAATCAATTGCTCATAAGCCAGACGTGTTGAATGCGCTTCTGTTGAGCTCCGCTCTATGGCCTGAGTGAACAAAATTGACGATAAGTTTTTTCTCGAGAAATCAAAACGCTCGAGACAGATCCCCGATATGTAAAAATAACCGTATTCATCCGCTTTTGCTTCCTGCAGAATTCGCTCCTGTCCCTGTTCACTGTCGATTTCTCGGAGTTCAACTTGTTCGTCAGAGTTGCCACCATCAGAAACTAATCCGATCAGCATGAACTGGTTCCGTTCTGTTTCAGACGGATACACATTCAGTAACGGTTCCGGACCGGTCATCCTTTTTCACCCTTTCCACAAAACATTCCATTCTAAACTTTCTTCACTATATCATAAAATTGGATAGTGTCGATATACAATTTTTTCAAACTGAAGTGTTTTTTCGCGTGTGAATGGAGCTGCAGGCCCATTTGAGGCAGTTCAGCTTTTTTTTCTCTCGCCACGGCAATAGCCTCAGACAATGCCTTTTGATCCTGGACGGGGACGACCCAGCCGCTGTTTTCATGCGCAATCAGTTCATTGACACCACCGACGTCTGTCGAAATGACAGGGCGGGCCACTTTTGCTGCTTCGAGAAGTACCAGTGGAAAACTCTCCGACAGGGAGGTCAAAAGAACGACGTCAGAAATCGCCATAATCTGTTCGGCATCTTTACGCTGTCCAAGAAAAGAAACGGTATCCCCCATTCCGAGAGCCGCTGCCTCTTCCTCAACACTCTCCCTGTAAGGTCCATCACCGACGAGAAGGAGCCGGTCTCCGTCTTCCCGGATCTGATCAAAGGCCTTGAGGAGCGTTATGTGGTCTTTCACCGGATGCATCCGTGCAACCATGACGGCAGTGAAGGCATCGTCTTCGATGCCGAGGTCAGCCCTCGTGAGCGTTGGCCCCTCGACAGGGGCGTCGAAGTCGACCCCGTTGTACACGACCGCAATCCTCGACTTGTCCATCTTGAGGTCGACAAGATTATCCCTGAACCTCGGGGTGACGGCAAAGTACCCGTCTGCCCGGCGCAGGGCCCAGACGTGCAGTTTTGTAAAGATCCATCCTTTCACTCCTTCATTCATGAAATCAAGGAGAGGATTACTGTGTACAGTCACGACCCAGGGGACGTTCAGTTTACGCTTCATCGTCGCCACAAGGAGGTTCGCTCTTGGCCCGTGACTATGAAGCAGCTCAAACCGCCCCTCTTCCATGACCTGAAGTATCTCAGCCTTCACCGAGAAGTCATAGCGGCTCGACTGCCTGAAATGCCGCACGCGGATTCCGAGCGCCTCTGCCTCTTCGGCAAAAGCACCCCACTCAAAGACACCGAGGAGGACCTTATCACGGTCAAAGCTCGCAAGAAGCGTCAGAATATGCTTTTTTGAGCCGCCTGTTTCTGCGCCGGATATCAAATGAAATACGTTCACTTCGATCCCTCTCCCATTGCTTTGTCATACCAGCGGCTTTTCATTGCCCGGTTCTTCCCGAGAGCGAGCATGAGCGTCGCTGTTTTGTTCATCTGTTTCAAATGCTGCTCATAAGGGACCTCATAGCGGCGAAAGACGGGATACACAGCCTGGAAATCGCCGAGTGACATCCCGAGGAACGTCTCCACTTGCCGCGGGGCATGCCTGTCTGCATCAACGAGCCCCGTCTTCCAAGATGAGAGCGTGAGAAAGCCGTCAAAATCGATGACCTGGGACTTGAAGATGGCTGTTGCCGCCGCTTTCTCGCCGGCATAGGCCGAGATATCCACCACGACGTTGATCCGCTCAGGAGGGATCGCCGTATTGATTTCATAGAGACGAACCGCCACGTCCCCCGAGAGGCCCATGAGGAGTTCTCCTGTCGCCCGGTGATCCGGGTGGCAGTCCACCATCGTCGGTAAGTAGATCACCGTCGGGTCTGTCTGTCCCACGACGGCTTCAAAGCGCTCCAGGAATGCGGCATCATTTACCGCTTCCCCAAGACCACCGTCCGGTGCATCGAGAAACACCACTTCGTCAAGACGAAAACGCGCCCGGACAGCCTCCGCTTCTTTGCGGCGAGCTGCTTTCAGCGCCTCTTTGTCACTGACGCCCTGACTGCCGGCACCATCTGTCAGATAAACAACCGTCACATCGGCACCTTGCTCCTTGTGAGCAAGGATCGTTCCGCCAAGGCCGATCGTCTCGTCATCGACGTGGGGAGCGAGGACGAGAATTCTCTCCCCTTCCGGGACCGTGAGTTTGAGATTGTCCTGATAAAGGCGACGGACATAGCGTTTTGTCAGCGGTTCAACGAAACGTCCCACTGTCTGAATCAGTCTTGTTCTCCCATTTGCCACACTTATCTCTCCCTTGTGTTTATCTTTACTGCCGACGGCTTCAGTCTGTCAATACGAGTCAACGTCGCCCATCGTAATATGCCAGTCTTCCGGATCACCGAGATCATCCCTGCCGTTCAGTTCCTTCACGACAAGGGTCATCGGCGAACCGGATGAAGAGAATCCGGCCTCTTTCACTGCCTCTGCCAGGACGGATCCCGGCATCGCCCAAAGCTGCACGAATGCCGCTCCTTCATCTGCGAGACGCGTTGTGGCGAGGTGAGCCGCCTGTGACCAGTCCGCGTCACCTATAAGCGCCATATCAATGATGCGCCCCTCCTCAATCTGTCTGCCGCGCCGCTCATGAGTGACTGTTTTCGTCACGATGAGGCCGATCGTGTCCCCTTCCTGCAGCACCGCGTAAAGCCGGTAGGGATCTGGGTGACGCAGGTAACGGGCCTCGAAGAACGCCTGATCACGGATCGCCTGAATCGCGCCTGTGCGTGCTGTTTCTTCCGGTAGAGAGGGCAGGCCCGCTTTATCGGATATCTCCTTCAGGCTAAGCCCCCCTTTTGATCCGTCGCTTTTGAAGCGCCAGCGTTGAAACAGGCCATCAAGGAAACGAAACGGCTTTATAAAGGGTAAATACAGGGACGCGAGGGTGACAGGGGCCGTGACGAGCCGGTATTTCGGCACTCCTGACACTTCTTTGGCGTTCGTCACCTTGATGAGAGGCCCTTTCGCCATGTCTGACGGGAATCCGTAGAGCCCCGTTATCCCTGCCTCTCTCTCCTGCCGGATGCTCTCTTCAAGGAGCATCCGGTATGCACCTTTCCCCCTCGCATCCGGATGCACCATCGTGTCAACCCGAAGCGCCATCGTCCGGACGCTGTTATGTACGGTCATCCGCCGGCGCAGATAGCCGGTGTGTCCGAGAATCCGCCCTTCAGACACAAGGACATAGCCTGCACCCTCTGTGTCATACTTCCATGTCCATTCTGCATGATCAAACGGTTTATTGAAGACGGCTTCAAAGAGCGCCGCGATTTGTTCCGTGTCGTTCTTCGAACTGATTCGCACCTCCACCAGTTGCACCCCCTGTGTGTTTGCCTGTAATGATAAAGAAAAACAGAGGCCGTCAATCAGGACCCCTGCTTATCGCCGTTCGACATCATGACTCTGATCAGAAACTGCGGCAGCAGAAGCTGACGTCTGATCCGTTTCGGTTCTTTCATTAATCGGTAGAGCCATTCGAGCCCGAGCTTCTGAAATCCGGCGGGCGCACGCTTCACTTTGCCCGCAAGCACATCGAAGCTTCCTCCGACACCCTGAAACACCTTGACGTCAGGCAAATCCTTCATATACTGCTCGATCCACAGTTCCTGACGGGGACTGCCTTTCGCTATGAAGAGGTAGACGGCACCCGACTCGCGGATCGCCTCGACCACCTTTTCTTCGTCTTTCTGAAAGCCGTTCATCGTACCGGCAATCTTCAGACCGAGGTAGCGCTTTTTAAGCGTCACGGCAGCCTCTTTGACGACAGCGTCCTCTGCACCATAGAGAAACACCGGCTCCTCACGTTCCCAGGCAAGGCGAACGAGGGCATCCATCGTATCGATCCCGGTAATCCGCTCCCTGATGACCCCTTTCTTCAGGCGCGAGGCAAGGAGGATACCGGTCCCGTCGGGAATCTGGTACGTCGCCTCTTCAATGAGCCGGCTGAGGGTTGGATTCTTCCGCGCCGTCATGACTTTCTCCGGGTTAATGGCAATGAGCGTGGATTGTGCTCCACGCCCGATCCGTTCTTCAATATCTTTGAAGAGCGCCTCGCGGTTCAGTGTGACCACCGGCACTCCAAGAAACCGTTCCTGGTTCTGACTCACTGCTATCGATTCCTTTCACCCGTCACGGTTGCAGCCCGCACACGATTAAGGGTGGCCAACACCGGACGGTATTTCGTATTGATGAGCTGAAGCTTCTCAATCATCAGCTCTGTCATCAACAGACAGAAGAGGAAGATGATCGTCGACCCGAGAAGCCCCGACGTGTAAAAGAGCACCGCTGCAATACCGAAGAAGGCTGCAATCATGTAGATGAAGAGCACCGTTGCCCGGTGGCTGAACCCCATCGCAAGCAATTTGTGGTGCAGATGATGCTTATCCGCCTCCATGATCCGCTTGTTGTTGAGCTTGCGGCGGATAATGGCGATCATCGTGTCCACAATCGGAACGGCGAGAATGATGATCGGAATGATGAGGGTAACGAACGTCACCTGCTTAAAACTGATCACCGAGAATACCGCAAGCAGATAGCCGAGAAGAAGGGAGCCGGAGTCGCCCATGAAGATCTTCGCCGGATGAAAATTGAAAAACAGAAAACCGAGCAACCCGCCTGCAAGGGCAATGACCATAAAGGCAACGGCCATGTTGCCGGTCATGATCGCCATCGTGAAGATGGAGAGCGCCGCGATGAGTGATACACCGCCAGCAAGTCCGTCAAGGCCGTCAATGAGATTGACCGCGTTTGTGATCCCGAGGATCCAGATAAAGGCGATCGGTACGGCAATATACGGGCTGATGACGATTGCCGAATCCGAGAACGGCACCGTCAAGGTATTGATGATCGGCCCGTCGATGAGGACGAACACGGCCGCGATCGATTGTCCGAACAGCTTTTGGATCGGCCGTATCGAGAACCGGTCATCGAGGAGACCGGTCACAACGATAATCAGGGCACCTGCGAGAATACCGAGTGGCAGTTCAATTTGGGTCAGCGCGTAGCTGAGACCTGCGAGAAAGGCGATAAAGATTCCGAGCCCTCCGAGTCGCGGCGTTGCTTTCTGGTGAACACGCCGTTGACCCGGGTGATCGACAAAATTCAGTTTAAATGCCAATTTGATAACAAGCGGTGTAATGGCAAGGCTTGTGAAAAAGGCCAGAGCAAATGTGACCGCTAACGCAATAATATCCACACAAGCACCTCATTTCCTGTCTGTATTTTGGTCCGTTGACGTTATCAGTTGTTTGCTTTCACTTCATTCGGGGCAGGTTTGGTCCCTGTGTTCCCGAGATGAATCAGTTCGATTTTATCGTTATTTGTAAAGTAGCAGTGCTTCGTGTCAAAGATCACCGGTGCCGTCATCTGTTCGAGCCAGACCTTTGAATCGATCCCTTTAAATTCATTATGGTCTGTCAGAATCAGGGCAAGGTCCGCTTCGTACAAAGTATCTTCGAGACTGAGGAGCGTATAAGGCACCTGCCAGTCCTTGACGTGAGGGTCGTGAATCGCCACTTCCATCTCACTGTCGTGCTTCAGACGGTGGACGATGTCCATCGCCGGGCTTTCGCGAACATCATCGACGTTGCCTTTGTAGGTGAGGCCAAGGACGGCGACCCGGGGATGATTCAGCGCCGATGTCAGTTCTTTCACTTTGTTTACAACGTAATCAGGCATCGAGTTGTTGATCCGGCGTGCAGTCTGAATCAGCGGTGATTCATCCGTCGCCTTCTCCACGATGAAGTACGGGTCTACGGCCAGGCAGTGGCCCCCGACACCCGGACCGGGCTGATGCAGATTCACACGCGGGTGAAGGTTCGCAAGACGAATGACCTCATGGGCATTAACGCCGAGACGGTCACTGATCTTGACGAGCTCGTTCGCAAGAGCGATGTTCACATCCCGGAACGTGTTCTCCATCAGTTTCGACATCTCTGCCGTGAGCGCGGTTGTCTCGATGATGTCGCCTTTGACAACTTCTTCATAGACGGCTTTTGCTTTGGCAGCCGCTTCAGGTGTATGCCCGCCGACGATACGCGTATTCTCAATCAGCTCTGTAAGTATTTTTCCCGGCAGGACACGCTCAGGGCAATGCGCGAGGTGAATATCCCGCTCTGGGTCAATCCCTGCTTCTTTGAAGGCCGGGGCAACAACATCCGCAATCGTCCTTGGCGGGATTGTCGATTCCACAATGACTGCATTTCCTTTTCGGACGAAAGGAATAATCGCCTGAACCGCTTCTTGCACATAACGGACGTCAGCCGTTTCGTTCTCGTGAATCGGCGTTGGGACGGCGATCATGAAGGTGTCCGCTTCCACCGGTTTGGTGCTTGCTTTCAGATGGCCGCTTGCCACAGATTCCCTGACCAGTTCCGGAAGCTCTGGTTCTTCGATAATAATCTCGCCTTTATTCAGGGCATTCACAACTCGTTCATTTACATCCACACCCGTCACCTGAAATCCTGCTTTGGAAAACAGGGCGGCAGTAGGCAGGCCGATGTAGCCCAGCCCGATGACGCATACGTTCTTCATCATTCGACAC